>NZ_JACGVP010000140.1:0-241 GCF_014077275.1 Colwellia sp. BRX8-7
TGTTAATGAGTTTTACGCACTTGTTTGAAGGGAGAGCTTCTGCTTTGTTTGTTATTCTTGCTGGTGTTGGAATCACTTTTATGACCAACAAGGCAAGAGTGTCTTCGGACAGTATATCTATTTCTTAATTGCCTCTGTTGTTTTTATGTTTAATGACAGGGCACTACTGGTAATATCAACAATTATAATGCTAGCATTCCCTAGTTTAATGTTGTTTTTTAATTACGAACAAAACTGGAAT
>NZ_JACGVP010000117.1:0-313 GCF_014077275.1 Colwellia sp. BRX8-7
TTAGAAACATTGGATGTTTGCCGTTCAATATTCGTAACCAACAGAGGCATGTTCCACTTATCAACTATAGTAAATTAATCGATTGATAAATGGATTGGTCCAACTATAAGCCATTCAAGCAGGACAAATAACAGTTGGCTATTTGCTCCTTCGTCGCTTATTTTAGCCAACAATTTTTTGCCTCTTAATGGGGCGTTGGTATGACTCCCCACGTCAAGTTAAATACACTGATCCTTGTTCATTAATTTCAGAACCATTGTATTCACTTTTAGTATTAAGTGAGTTAACGCATAGAATGAAGCAAGTAATTTCG
>NZ_JACGVP010000123.1:0-283 GCF_014077275.1 Colwellia sp. BRX8-7
AGTATGTTATGTTTTATCATGCTAGCCTCTGTTTGATAATGTTGACACATATATTATGGCTCTGGTTTGTAAAACTAACCCACATTTAGAGGCTAGCACCTTGTGGGGAGTCATTGTGTCTATGTTTTTATCGAATGGATGCATATATGAATAAATTTAGGATTAATAAAAGAATTTTTATGATAGGTTTATTACCTGTTTTAGGTTTACTCATTACATTTATTTTAAATTTTATCGCTGGTCCGGGTTATACGACTTCAGTAAATCAAGGTGCACTTCGTGT
>NZ_JACGVP010000127.1:0-255 GCF_014077275.1 Colwellia sp. BRX8-7
GCGTTAGCTTGCAATGGAGTTTTGATGAAGCATCGAGTTACGGGTTTTGATCTTGCTAGAGCGTTTGCAATTTTCGGGATGGTTATTGTTAATTTTAAAATAGCTATGAATGCTGATACGGGCAACCAATTGTTAATGAGTTTTACGCACTTGTTTGAAGGGAGAGCTTCTGCTTTGTTTGTTATTCTTGCTGGTGTTGGAATCACTTTTATGACCAACAAGGCAAGAGTGTCTTCGGACAGTATATCTATTTCT
>NZ_JACGVP010000109.1:0-351 GCF_014077275.1 Colwellia sp. BRX8-7
AAAGAAAAAGATACCTTAATCTTTTGTGATTTCATCAGTAAATGGCCATCGCTCACCGCGGTTAAAAAAGCCAGAAAGCAAACCTTATTAGACTTCTTTAATCGTCACAACTCACATTATGAAACTGTCAATAATGCTCGATTACTTAGCATTAAAGAAGCCGTTCCGTTAACCGAAGATGAAGGCGTAATAGCCCCTAATCAACTGTTAGTGGAAGTGCTTATCACACAATTCAAGGTGTTACTTATCGGTATTGAACAGTTGGATAAAGCAATAAAACAGCTGTACAAAAAACAACAAGACAAGGCTATTTTTGATAGTTTACCTGGCGCAGGCCCACAACTAGCACCG
>NZ_JACGVP010000075.1:0-827 GCF_014077275.1 Colwellia sp. BRX8-7
TAAGTGATCAAACCTAATGGGGTTATACGGGCATGAAAGCCAGAAATATCAGTATCATTTAAGCGTTTATCCGAAGGTACTAGATTTTTGATATTGGTTACGGTTATCTTGCTTTTAATTGGCATATAGTAATCATCCTTGTAGCTTATTTGTAGCAACATCATTATGCTACAACGAACAATCAAGAACAATAACAAACAAGAACAATTAAATATTAATGTTTAATATCAGTTAGATAAGTGACGTCATTGTTCATTGTGGTTCATGATGATATTTAAAGGATTACGAAGTTATCGCCCTATTAAGGGGCAAATTGTAGTTGGCTAAAATGTGTAGCGGAGCGGAACTAGCCAACTGTTATTTGTCCCACTTGAATAGCTTGTTATGTGTACTAATCACTTACACAACGGACATTTTCACTATTTATAAACGAATAACTAAAAAATTGTAACAAACGATCTACTATATTTTGCTCAGTGTTATTTTGAAGCATGGCCTTTATTTGAATTAACTCATGAACAATTTTATTTGATTCTGCCGGAGAAATCTTCGGATCTCTATAAAAGTTTTCACAAATAGATTTCAATTCAGGAAAGCTATCGGATTGATTAACATAAGAAAAAATACACTCTTCATAATGAGCGATTGATTCTTCCTTAATACCTGAATACATATCAAATGCCAAAACAACCTCCTGTACACATAACGCCCCATTAAGAGGCAAATGATAGTTGGCTAAAATAAGCGACGAAGGAGTAAATAGCCAGCTGTTATTTGTCCTGCTTGAATGGCTTGTTATGTTTTTTCTACGACATACCTATAATCCA
>NZ_JACGVP010000136.1:0-245 GCF_014077275.1 Colwellia sp. BRX8-7
CGTAAGGAGCAAGAAAGTGTCGCCCATGATTTAACCCAGTTAATCGATACGGCCAATGCCCCTATTTTTGGGATTGATGCCGCGGGTCTGGTGAACGAATGGAACCAGCGCGCCGAGCAGCTCACCGGCTTTGCTAAGATTGATGTCATGGGAAAAGATCTGGTGGCCGGGTTTATCACCGATGATTACAAGGCCTCGGTTAAAGGGATATTGGATAAAGCCCTGCAAGGTGAAGAGTCGGCTAA
>NZ_JACGVP010000106.1:0-377 GCF_014077275.1 Colwellia sp. BRX8-7
GTAACAAGGTAACCCTAGGGGAACCTGGGGTTGGATCACCTCCTTATCTTGAAGTAAAAACAGTTTAATGGAAACTTCGGTTTCACGAGTGTCTACACAAATTACATGATAACAAATTAGAAGAAGAAAGCCCTTGGGCTTGCTAATAAGATAGGTCTGTAGCTCAGCTGGTTAGAGCGCACCCCTGATAAGGGTGAGGTCGGCAGTTCAAGTCTGCCCAGACCTACCAATTCATACGCTGAATTGATTAACTTCTTCATTAAAGAAAAGACCAAATTAAGGTTTACTTTCGTCATACTGAATGTTTTTCAGTGTTTTGTGAGTGAATATTAATTTGGTTTTTTAAACCACGTTTTTAACCGAATGCGCGTTAAGAA
>NZ_JACGVP010000156.1:0-213 GCF_014077275.1 Colwellia sp. BRX8-7
TAAGATGGTGGAGCTATGCAGGATCGAACTGCAGACCTCCTGCGTGCAAGGCAGGCGCTCTCCCAGCTGAGCTATAGCCCCATCGGGATTCTTCTAATTTGTTATCATGTAATTTGTGTAGACACTCGTGAAACCGAAGTTTCCATTAAACTGTTTTTACTTCAAGATAAGGAGGTGATCCAACCCCAGGTTCCCCTAGGGTTACCTTGTTAC
>NZ_JACGVP010000137.1:0-244 GCF_014077275.1 Colwellia sp. BRX8-7
CATGACACTAAGGCTTGGTGGTTTGACGAAATATAACAAGAACATTAAACGGAAAATTTACAGTTGGCTGTTTTTCGTTCCTCAAAATTTTAGCCAACTATAATTTTCCGCTTATGTAAGCGTTAGCTTGCAATGGAGTTTTGATGAAGCATCGAGTTACGGGTTTTGATCTTGCTAGAGCGTTTGCAATTTTCGGGATGGTTATTGTTAATTTTAAAATAGCTATGAATGCTGATACGGGCAA
>NZ_JACGVP010000158.1:0-210 GCF_014077275.1 Colwellia sp. BRX8-7
GCTTAAGTATAAAAAGCAGGTCGTCAGTTCCCTCTCGAAAGATATGGGCTCTCACAACCAACTTAAGATATAAGTATAAAATCAGATTCTTAAGTTTGAATTAAAACAACTTGGCTTTCCTAAGAAGGTATTAGGACATTCGGACGCGGGATGGAGCAGTCTGGTAGCTCGTCGGGCTCATAACCCGAAGGTCGTCAGTTCAAATCTGGC
>NZ_JACGVP010000146.1:0-233 GCF_014077275.1 Colwellia sp. BRX8-7
TTGGCTATAACGGTTTTTATCACCTCACCAATGCTTATCGCAGATTAACACGTCCTTCATCGCCTCTAACTGCCAAGGCATCCACCACATACGCTTAGTCACTTAACCATACAACCCTAAGTAGTTTCTAACGAAACTAACAAAAACATGCGGAGACTAATCCGTACATTTTTAGTTATGATTGTAAGTCTGACATTTTCACGCACAAATAAATGTGTCTTGAATAAGATGTT
>NZ_JACGVP010000104.1:0-380 GCF_014077275.1 Colwellia sp. BRX8-7
ATAACGCCCATATTAAGCGGCAAATAATAGTTGGCTAAAATAGTGAGGAACGAACGACAGCCAACTGTTATTTGTCCGTTTGAATTGCTTGTTAGGTGAAGTATTTCTGTAAATACAAAACCTTAAAGCAAACACTGAAAGTTAATATTACATTCGCCACTTTATAAACACAACTGCTAGATTTTGAGCCACAATACCAAACAATAAAAAGCCAATTCGCAAGGACATTTTGTTTTTAGGTAATGCCCGAAGACTATATTGGCGTAAATGACGTAGAGCTTGGCGAAACACTCCAAAACCATATTTAGAAAGTACAAACGCCTACTTAAATTGGCAAATGCTTTAAACAATAAAACGAAGTGGCGATTACACCTAACGCC
>NZ_JACGVP010000053.1:0-2429 GCF_014077275.1 Colwellia sp. BRX8-7
CGAAATTACTTGCTTCATTCTATGCGTTAACTCACTTAATACTAAAAGTGAATACAATGGTTCTGAAATTAATGAACAAGGATCAGTGTATTTAACTTGACGTGGGGAGTCATACCAACGCCCCACTAAGAGGCAAATGATAGTTGGCTAAAATAGAGAGCGAAGCGAACAAAGCCAACTGTTATTTGTCCTGCTTGAGTGGCTTGTTATATGCCGGACTCAATAGTCTATTTTGATATCCTTCCTCTTGGATTCAATATCAGGCCAAAGAGTTAAAATACTATCGTGTGTGTAGTAAAGACCAACAAAGTTATTTGGCTTTAAATTATCATTACCCACATCACCTTTTGTTGCAACGAAATAAACCAGTATTTCATCCATAACAATCGTGTTTTGTGCCATTACAGCTTTAACCGCTGCATTCATTTGCTCTAATGTTAAATTAGGCAAGTTAGGGCATACAACATACATAAGATCAGATTTTTCATAACCTGATACTACTTTGTTGCAACTTTCATTTGCATATAACTCTATTGAGAACAGAAATATTATGACGAATACTGCTAGTTTTTTCATAGGCATATAACGCCCCATTAAGAGGCAAATAATAGTTGGCTAAAATAAGCGACGAAGGAGCAAATAGCCAACTGTTATTTGTCCTGCTTGAATGGCTTGTTATGTGTATTTACTTTGGAGCATGAGCAAAAAGTAAATATTTAGGTGCATAACCTTTAAATGTGACACTACCGGATATGTGCAACATAAAACCGACAACAGTAAAACCTAAAATGAAACCAAATTCAAATTGTTCCGTAAACAATGCAAACGTAAGACCTATTCCTGCAATTAATGAGCAAATAAAAATAAAGCATGCCAAACATCTTACGAATAAGCTTAGTTTTATAACATCTAATTCAGTTGGATACTTCATATTATCGATACACATAACGCCCCACTAAGAGGCAAATAATAGTTGGTTATAATAGAGAGCGAAGCGAACAAAACCAACTGTTATTTGTCCTGCTTGAGTGGCTTGTTAGGTGCTTAAACGCCATAAATTTCAAGACTTAACAACATAGATATGCCCCATAGAAAAAACAAAGAAATTATACCTAGCGCTACATAGGCAAAGTTTTTTCCAACTCTAGAAATTATTGAACTTCTCACATTCCCAGAAACCCAACCAACTATGAACAAAGGTAATACCCATAGTGAAACAATTCCCAACCCAAAATACCAGCTTCCGTCACTACCAATAATTTTGGACGTAAATGGAACAAACCATATTAACAAGTAAAGTAAACAGTATAAGGCTGCACAAACGTAAACGTAAGGAAGAGCTTTCAATTGATAGGCACCTAACGCCCAAATAACAGGCTAAGTAATGGTTGGCTAAAATGGTGTAGCGAAGCGAAACGTAGCCAACTGTTACGTGTCCTTGTTGATTTTCTTGTTATGTGTTTTACTCTGATCTTGGTTAATAATTTTAAGTAGTAAATCTATTCTACGATTAGTTTTCTTACTTTCAGCTGTAACCATGCCTTGAACAACAGACGAAGCAAAGAAAATAATACACAACACTTGAAATAATTCAGTATCTATAGTGAAAAAAATATTAGCTAATATAAGGAAACCAAACGGCATCACTGTCAGAATGAAATCTCTTACCTCTTCATTTTTTGAGCCTAATTTATTAAACTCTTCCAAATCCTTTTGATTCGCTAGTACTTCATCAAACGTAATTTTTGCATTTATTTTTAATAGTTCATCATTATCCATTAATTACACCTATCCCTCGAAACACATAACGCCACATTAAGCGGCAAAAAATTGTTGGCTAAAATGTTGAGGAACGAAACAGCAAACTGTTTTTAGTCCCGCTTGATTGGCTTGTTATGTGGCTTTACCGCATAGAACCAGAATACAAATGTTACGATTAAACCTGTAGCTATACAGACCCCAAAACTTGACGACTGCAACTGTTGAGGCATATTGCTAGGTGTAATAAACCACACATATGCAAATGAAATAAGTAAACCAACAACAATATATTGCCACAATTGTTGAAGCTGTAATTTTGACATAATTAAATGGCAAGGTACTCCTGCGATAACTACTACAGCAAAAGATGTAGACACAAAATCTAAGACAAATATTATCATTACAATTAGACCATCAACAGAAAATAAGTTGCCTGATTTAAATAGGTCTTCCACAAACATTCCGAGCACTATTATGAGTGATGATAATGATGAAGTGATTACAGCTTTGGTAGTCGATTTAACATTCATACTCGTGTGCCACATAACGCCGTTTTAAGCGGCAAATTGCAGTTGGCTAAAATGTGTGAGGTACGAACAACAACCAACTGTAATTTGTCCGACTTGAAAACCCTTGTTAGCTTGCAACTTTACGAAAAAGCCATTCTA
>NZ_JACGVP010000162.1:0-202 GCF_014077275.1 Colwellia sp. BRX8-7
AATCTGGAAAGCTGATATAAATAAAGTATTTATGTCGTAATGAACGGTGTCGCGCTGTGATTTACATATGACATAGGTATTTACAAAAGCGATTAAGAGCGAAAGCTGTTAATCAACATTTGTTTGCTCTTACTCAGAGTAAACATCTTATTCAAGACACATTTATTTGTGCGTGAAAATGTCAGACTTTACAATTGCTGTG
>NZ_JACGVP010000147.1:0-232 GCF_014077275.1 Colwellia sp. BRX8-7
ACAACTTTAATGGTGCTGTGCCAGTGATCAGCTACACCGTTACTGATGGTGCCGGTGATACCGAAAGTTCTACCTTAACAATTTCAGTAACACCAGTTTCTGATCTGAGCGATGATAATGAGAACGTCACTGTTGCAGAAGATACAATCGCGACAGGCAATGTGCTTGATAATGCAGCAACTGCAGATGGACCGTTAACCGTAACTAGTTTTACTGTTGATGGGAATACGTA
>NZ_JACGVP010000081.1:0-618 GCF_014077275.1 Colwellia sp. BRX8-7
ACAGCTGAAGATACAACAGCCACAGGCAATGTGCTTGATAATGCTGAAACAGCCGATGGTCCACTCACTGTAACGAGTTTTACTGTTGATGGTAATACGTATAATGCAGGTGACACGGTTACTCTCGCGGAAGGTGAGCTCACTTTAAATACCGATGGTAGTTATACTTTTACACCGAATGATAACTTCAATGGTGCTGTGCCTGTAATTACTTACATTGTTACTGACGGTGCAGGTGACACTCAGAGTTCTACCCTAACAATTTCAGTGACACCCGTGTCTGATCTAAGCGATGATAGTGAAACTGTCACTGTTGCAGAAGATACAACCGCCACAGGCAATGTTTTAGACAATGCAGAAACAGCAGATGGTCCACTCACGGTAACCAGTTTTACTGTTGATGGGAATACGTATAATGCAGGTGATACAGTTACTCTCACTGAAGGTGATCTCACCTTAAATGCAGACGGTAGCTATACCTTCACACCAAATAACAACTTTAATGGTGCTGTGCCAGTGATCAGCTACACCGTTACTGATGGTGCCGGTGATACCGAAAGTTCTACCTTAACAATTTCAGTAACACCAGTTTCTGATCTGAGCGATGATAATGAGAAC
>NZ_JACGVP010000114.1:0-325 GCF_014077275.1 Colwellia sp. BRX8-7
AAAGAACAATTCCTCAATAGCTCAGTTGGTAGAGCAACGGACTGTTAATCCGTTTGTCCCTGGTTCAAGTCCAGGTTGAGGAGCCACATAAGATAAGCCTGCAATTATTTGCAGGCTTTTTTTTATTTGAATTGCTTACTTCAATTAATTGATAGTAGTGAATAAAAATAGTCGCTTTTCATTATTAAAGGCAACTACATAAAGAACAATTCCTCAATAGCTCAGTTGGTAGAGCAACGGACTGTTAATCCGTTTGTCCCTGGTTCAAGTCCAGGTTGAGGAGCCACATAAGATAAGCCTGCAATTATTTGCAGGCTTTTTTTTA
>NZ_JACGVP010000085.1:0-593 GCF_014077275.1 Colwellia sp. BRX8-7
TATGACAATAAATATCCCTAAGATGGATCTAACAATAGCCTTCACCATATTTGTTTCTTTATCAATATCTACCATGAACACTAACTTCCAAAATATACACTGAACGTGACATGCCATATAACGCCCCATTAAGCGGCAAAAAATTGTTGGCTAAAATGTTGAACGAAGTGAAAACAGCCAACTGTTTTTTGTCCGTTTGAATGCCTTGTTATGCGACTTTTACATTACCACAAACCACACAATTTATATAAATATTAGCGACATAAAATGCACATTAAAAAACTCACAGCATTGCGACACAATAAACCGTGAATTTTGAGCCACTAATGAAAAGTGAATTTACCACTTACCTACTTTGGCGAAAAACTATTTAACCAAAAACCTAAATAGATTTAATTACGCGTAAATAACCAAGATAAAGAAAAGACAAATACCACAATTACATTTAATCGAATTCGCAATGCCGCATAACGCCCTATTAAGCGGCGATAAATTGTTGGCTAAAATTGCGAGGAACGAAGCTAGCCAACTGTTTAGCGTCCGTCTTGAATAGCTTGTTATATGGCATTTATTAACTACAATCAGATAGCTTT
>NZ_JACGVP010000082.1:0-605 GCF_014077275.1 Colwellia sp. BRX8-7
GCTAATCCTTTAGCACTTATAGACTTTCTCGGTTTACCTTTTTTATCTTCCCATTCAATATCATCACCTGACATTTCTTGTAGTAAGTTATATTTGTCAAATGTCCGATAGTCCCCAAAGTCTTCGGATTCATTTTTTAGTAGTTTCCATACTTCTTTATTTGAGTACGCTGGGTGCTTAGTTAGTATGTCAATTAACAGCTCTTGAAAGTCATCAAAACGATTTTTAGTTACGGCTTTATTGCTTATATCTGCTTGAAACGCCTCTTGAGGTTTTTCCTCACGAGGTTTGAAGCACTTTTCAATATATTCCACCATACCAATGGGCACTAATAAATCATCGAAATTGATTGTTTTTATAGAAATATCGAGTTGACCACTGTCTTTATTAAGTAAAAAAGATTCAAGTCCATATTGCGATTCTGGATGTAATTCACCCCATTGAACAAGATATTTGTTTGGTAAGGTTGTGGAAAATGGATAAGCCTTATTTTCACGTTTTAAACCTTTAATGTCATCGATTCTTACATGGAAACATCGAACAGTTCCTTCCCTTAAAAGTGTCTTTTTATCTTGTCTTGATAAACGTGCTAACCCTGAATAGTG
>NZ_JACGVP010000034.1:0-7052 GCF_014077275.1 Colwellia sp. BRX8-7
AATTGGAATGGCTATATCAAAGCGATGGGGGGAATATTCACCCCGACTAGAAATCATCCGATTAAATTGCATTATGATGTAAATATAAATTTTGATACGGGGGAATGCTCACAAAGTTATTATGATGGTGAACTCGTCACAAAAGTGAAAGGGTTAATCTTTGAAGGTAAAGCCTTCATCACGCGAACGATGTCATGGAGACTACAGCGAGTTTTATAATACCTTTACCCCTCTAAAGCTATGTTTAGGGCTTTAACTATGTTTGTAATAAAATTTTACGTATAAATACCTTTCAAAAAGGGCTTTAGCTATCAAATAGGCTTTAGCTTCAATCAAAAAAATCAACGATAGAAATTTTTAGGCTTTAGTTAGTCGCCTGCCAGAATGGCAAAGATGCTTTTACTTGGAGTTCTGTAAATAACTGTACTAATCATTAATATTATAAAGACGACAAGCCGCGCTTAGTTGACGTAACAAACTGAAAAGCTTAATGTCTTCATAGGGCTAAATAGCTAAAATCAGATGTAAACTGCTGCTAAACATATAAATCAAGCATTAAAACGGTTAATTGTATTGCTCGACAAGTCAATCCAAATAAAAAACAAGGAATGTAAAATGAAGTTGAATCAAGTCCTATCTATAGTAAATCAAGTGGAAAAGTCTAAGTTTATTACAAGTCTTGATAAGCTCTGCCTTGATGCTGCAAAGAGCAACAAGAAGTTAGCAAAGACAATAGAGAACATTGATGGTCAAATAAAGAATGCTTCAGGTAGTGAAATCACACAGTTGTATTTTGCTGTAAAGGACTTTTTTAAGATTGCAGTAAAAGAACAAATACTAATGAACTCTGCACAGATTAATCTACTGGTCAATATTCTGAGTAGAGATGGTAATTGCGTTGCTCGTATAAGCTGGATTGAAAATCTTTACGTTAAAGAATGGAATGCGTTACAGCTTTTATCTAAGGAGCTTAAGGCTGAAATCAAAGCTAGTGAAAATAACACCATCACTGATAGGGCAAAATCGTTGTCTGTTTATCACGCATGTATGACAGAGGCATACGTGAACGATAAACGGGTTAATAGAGACTCAAAAGTAACTGATGATGAACGTGGCATACTCAATGTGTTGAGCTATCACTTAGGGTTAACGACTGATGAATGTGCAGCAATTGAGCACCTAGTTGATTCAATCCCTAAGGATGGTGTACTGGATGCACTGAATATATTAAGAGACATGGGTGTTGTATTTATAAGCAAGAAAAGACAAGAGGTATTTATACCCGATGAAATCGTCGAATTACTTAATGATATTCAAGGTAAAGACTTAGCAGACAAACACAGGTTAAGATTGTTGCGTACCTTTTCTGATGCCGAGCTTTCCAATGTGCTTAAGGCTCATGGTAGAAAGACTAGGAGTGTAACTAGAGCAGATAAGATACATACGATAATTCATTCAGGGCTTAATGCGCATAATCTACTTGCCGCTGATATGTACTTACCTGAAGACAACCAGAACCAGCGAAAAGAAAGACTTAAGCAACTTATAACTGACCTTGAAATTGATACCGACAAACTAGGTACTACACTTGATGAACGTATTCAGTTAATAGTTTCTTCTCTTACTAACTCTACTGAGAAAGAATTTGATTCTTTGAGTGCGAGTGGCTTTAAAGAGCTCCTTAAAACATTGGAAGACCATTTCCCTACAATCATTAAAGTTATTAAGTCTCAGTTTGAATTAGAAGAAAATGAAGTTGTAGACACAGACAAGCTCAGAGCACTCAGCATCACCCCTTATGACATTCTTTATCTTTTATCAAATGATGAAATAAAGACTGTACGTGACAGTATGGCACTATCTAAAAGAGGGAATGCAAGATTCGTTATTCTCGAATGCTTTGCAAATGCGACAGACAAACTGATAGAAAACTATGATGCATTAGCTAGGCGAGACGTTAATATGTTGCGTGAGGTCGGTGCAGAGGTAGCTGAAGCTGATATAGGTGTTAAATTTGAGGAAGTTACTAAGGCTATTTTTGAACTGCTTGATTTGAGCATTGATGAAGATGTACGAAAAGAAATCAATACTAACAAGGATAAAGCTGACATTATTATTTCCCTCAGTGACGATGATATCATTATCGGCGAAGCCAAAACCTGTAAGAGCGGTGATTTTGCTAAATACTCATCAACATCAAGACAAGTTAAAGCTTATGTAAATAGGGCTGAAAATATAGGAAAGCGAGTAGCGCAAGTATTAATAATTGCGCCTAGCTTTTCTGATGATTTTATTGAATCAGCTGAAATGGATACAGAAGTAAATATCTCATTGCTTGAAGCTAAAGGACTAAAGCTCATATTGGATGCATTCAAGTCCAAGAGAAATCCTAAGTTTAGCGCCAAACTACTAACAAAAGGAGGTCTGTTAAAAGCAGAGTTAATCGCTAAAACGATTTGACAATTTTCATAAATATTTTTACTACAGGTATTTTATTTCGTAAAACAGTCTTTTTTAAGGCTGTTTTTTAGTATCTGAATTTGACTGTGGGGCATTTTTACCCTTAGTGTTAATTCCAACAAGCTTTGCGTTGCTAAATTTTTTCAATGTCCATCTTAATGTAAAAAATGTGCGCATTGTTGACCTAATTCTTTATTTGTTTGTCATATATTTTCTAATGAATAAATCACCAGTATCCAAGTTCTAACAAAATAAAACGTTTTTAGTTTCTAAAGCTTTGGAACTATGGGATATTAATTTAAATTAAGGATATGGGAAGGCATGATAGAAAAGTCTCCATAATTAACTGTTGAACTAAGGAGTAAGAATGCAATTTATCTGTTTTTATACTAGGAATCCTGTTTGCGCCTGTAAAATAATTAATGAAGAAGAGATTGCTAGAGCGGACTCCTTCCAAAAATTATCTAAATTATTGGATGAAATTGTATTTGAAACAATTAACGATGAATTCTTAATACAAGTACAAAGAGATGGTCAAATTAGATTTCACTCCAAAACGATTGAGATAGATCATCCTAAAGAATATTCAGAATTTAATAGGTCAGTCAATTGGGAGCAGAAGTGGGGTAAGTACTTAGAACTGATTAATGCATTTCATTTAATACTTTACTCATCAGTACTACAGTTTAAATGGGGTGGGGACAGATCTTGTGACTTTATCGATTTTTATGAAATAACAAGAAATGATGCTTTTCCTGACGACGACAATGGGATGAGAATCATAATTTCTCATGGTTTCGATCTAGGTCAAATTAGAAGAGCGCAATACAGACAAAATCAGTACGTTAGTCATCCACTACTGGATCAGCATCTGGGCTTACATACTGATATACTTAATAACGCTGTGCAAACTTTTTCTACGATATCTAATAAAAGCGTAATTATAAGGCTACTCTCCGAAATGGCGAAAAGCCTAGCAGAGTTCAAACAGTTTAATAATACATCGTCACTTATATTTTCATGGTTTGGCACGGAAAAAATATTAAATAGGATGTGGGATGATTTGAGAAAATCGGATGATTTCTCTACTTATAAGTTAGAAATAGACAACGCAAATAAGGATGATAAGGAATGTATTGTACCTATTAGAAAGTATACTGTAGCGAATAAAATCGTTGGCCTAAATGTGGCTAAGAGAATAAGTGAGGATGACAAAAGTAAACTGACCATATGTAGACAGGAAAGGAATGACATAGCACACAATAATAACAACAGGGCTTCTGAAGACTCATCCAAAACCTGTTTAAAACTATTTATTAAACTGTTGAATAAATACTATGATTTGAACATATATCTAAGTTTTGATAGCTCTTCAGTCGTTATATAGCAAAGAGTTTCTAAAGGAGAAATATCCCTTGGTTTTTGTCTTTTGTCTATGACTTTAAGTAACTGTTATTAGTACTCTTAGTGAAAGGTTATCGATACAAAAACTAATCCGAAATCAATTTTAGCCTGTTAGTGCTAATATCTTCTTTGCGGTATTTAACGACATTTTAGTGATGTTTTTTAAGAAATTTATTTATAAATAAAAACGCTACATATGTGCTACAAAATAAATAGTTATCTTATGATCTACTAGCTTAACCCGTTGATTATAAGCGATTAAGTTTTTTATTTGGAAGTCATTAACAGGGCGTTATGTGTTTAAGGTGTATCGACTATGGATTGTCCAAATTGCAACGAAAGAGCTATCAATTTTACAGCTTGGATCAGAGCTAGAAATGCATTCTCAACAAGGTGTATCAACTGTAATGTTCATCTGAAAGCTAATGCTTTTGTATATTTCAATTTTATAATTACTCTACTCGTTATGTTTTCATTATTTCCATATGTTAACGATGCATTAAATTATTTTGATTTACACATTGAAGTTTCAAAATTTAAAATTGTTGTTTTGCTACCTGTTATCTTTATAGGTACTGCTTTATGTTGGTTTTTTGGCGGTTATAAGGTCAAAGTAAACACATAATAAGCAACTCAATACGGACACAAACAGTTGGTTTTGCTCGTACATTGCAAATTATAGCCAACTATTTTTAGCCGCTTAGTAGGGCGTTATGTAATTAGAAGAGTATCGTGATGGAATTAAAATTTGTTTCAGAAAAAGCTATTAACGGGCTTAGTATCCGAACTGATAACGCAACAGAGATGGATCCTAATAAAGGTAAAATAGGAGCTTTGTGGCAAGCTTTTGATGAATCGGTTCCAGTGGATTATAAAAGTGGCGAAAGAGTATACGGTGTATATTCTAACTATGAATCAGACCACACAGGAAAGTTTACTGTTCTTGCTGGTTTTGACGGAACGTCTTTTCCATCGAATATAAATATGGAAAAGATAACTATTCCTGAAGCAAAATATCTTGTGTTTACGCATAAAGGCGAAATGCCTCAAATAGCTATTGATGCTTGGACAGAAGTTTGGAATTATTTTTCTAACGTTAAAGAAGAACATATAAGGCTCTATACAACGGATTTCGAGTATTACCCAAACGGAAATGAAATAGAAGTCCATGTAGCGGTTAAATAGTTACATAGCAAGCCATTTAACGAGGACAAAAAACAGCGGGTTTTTGTCACTTCGTTCGTATTTTAGCTCGCTATTTTTTGCCCGTTAATTGGGTGTTATGTGCCAAAAAGGATTTAGGTTATGCCTGTAAATTTAAAGTTAAATTATGTAGAGTTTCCTGCTAAAGATATTCCAGCTACAAAAAAGTTTTTTGAGGATGCCTTTGGTTGGAGTTTTATCGATTACGGTCCCGATTATACTGCTTTTGCAGATGAAGGATTGGACGGTGGTTTTTATAAATCGGACTTATCATCAGTAACCTCAAACGGTTCTGCCTTGCTCGTATTGAAAACGAATGATTTGGAGCAAGCTCAATCAATTGTAGAGTCTTTTGGTGGCAAAATATCTACTCCAATTTTCTCATTCCCTGGTGGTAGTCGTTTTCACTTTATTGAACCTAGTGGTAATGAATTTGCTGTTTGGTGTTTATCTGGCACATAACAGGCGATTTAAGCAGGACTTTTATCAGTTGGCTAGGTTCCGCTTCGCTTCACATTTTAACCCACAATTAGAAGCCTCTTAATGGGGCGTTATGTTTACATTCAATTACCATCATAGTTAAATAATAAGGATATTATGAATCATTTAAATAAATTACACATATCATTGCTATTAGGCATGACAATCTCAACTTTATCTTCCCAATCATTTGCTAACAATAATATTGTAAAGTTCATTGATGAATTACCTCAAGAAATAGAGAACTTTACACCTGATAAATTGGAAGAAATGGGAAGCCCTTACGACAGAGATATTTTAGTTTTATCTGCAAAATATTCGTACCAGCAGGATAAGTGGCCTAGTGATGCAATAAATGTAGCCTCAAAGCATATTAGGTTTAATATTTGTAAAGAAAAAGCAGGGCATTATGTTGACTTTCTAAAGGATACAATTAGAGCTAAAGAGTTCGGAGAACCATTTACTTTCAAGGATATTGTTAATTCAAATAATGGTTCTTATTTTATTTCAATCCCACTAACAGATATACAACGAGAACATCCAATTAAAGGGCCAATACAATTAGCTTTTGAACATGGGTGGAAAGATCAAGGTACATATAAAATAAATGATTATTTCAGCGCTTGTTTATCTATTCCTCTATCAGGATATATAAATGCTTTCAAACAACATGGTTTTTTTGTTGGTGCTTATTATAATTTGTAGATAGTGCTGTAAACATAACAAGTCGTTAAAACAGGACAAATGATAGTTGGCTTTTTCACTTCGTTTAACATTTTAGCCAACTATTTTGACCCGTTAATTGGGCGTTAGGTACACAGGACGTGAGGCGTATTCATCATGAATCGTATATTGATTCCAATAGTTATTCTTTTTGTTTGGCTTAGTCAAGCAGGCTCAAGTAGTTTAAAGAACATTGAATATGCAGAAATAGTTTCTGAATTATCGCGTACCTCGGAGCTTGGAGAATGCAAAATATCTGTAGATATAACCAGATCTTGGCCGTTCTCTTGGACAGCAAGGTCTGCGAGTATAAATGTAAAGACTCAGGATATGGCTTTAACTTTTTTTACTAGTAAGTTTAACGCGCCAGACAGATCATTCCTAAAATCCCATAATACCAATTATCATTTTACTTGGAGTCGTCAATTAAGAGACAGGCTTGTTGCATCTTTTGTCGATGTAGAGATACAACCAAATGGTAGCGTTTATGCTGTTACTATTGGTAATTGTCCTAACTATTTAGATAATAACGAATTAATAGGGAAATTAGAGTATTGTAATTCACCCGTACAGGTAATAAAGTGCACATAAAAGCTGTTTAAGCGGGACAAATTACAGTTGGTTGGTTCCGCTCCGCTTCACACTTTTGCCGCTTAACGAGGCGTTGGTATGACTCCCCACGTCAAGTTAAATACACTGATCCTTGTTCATTAATTTCAGAACCATTGTATTCACTTTTAGTATTAAGTGAGTTAACGCATAGAATGAAGCAAGTAATTTCG
>NZ_JACGVP010000064.1:0-1477 GCF_014077275.1 Colwellia sp. BRX8-7
CGAAGACGCCCTACAACGAATCAAAATATTTAGAAGCATTAAAACGAAGAGGATCGCCACTGTTAAAATTTGCAATAAATAGCTAAATTTTACTAGTTGTCCACCTCAGGGCGTGTTGTTATATGTGACTTACAAGGCAAACTATTAAGTCACCAAAAACATAATTGGTTATGGAGTGGAATGAGTAAATTTAAAAAACCTTTCGCCGCTTGCCACCAAACCGTGAATTTGAGCCTTTTACACTTTGGCTAATTATTTCCACAAAACAAGTTAGGCGAAAACTCTACAACCAAGAATACAAACTAATTTATGCCACTAAAGCTACCACAAAAAAGAACGGAAACAAGCACAAACTAATAAATTAAATGCCCAAGTTACAAAACATAATTTTATGAACAGTGGCGACATATAACGCCCCATTAAGAGGCTAAAAATAGTGGGCTAAAATGGAGCGGAGCGAACAGCCCGCTGTTTTTAGTCCTGCTTTAATGCCTTGTTAGGTTACTTTTTCCACCGAACAAACTTTACGATTGAATTGGATTTAGCATCATAATAAGCAGTTGAATTATTGTAAGACTTATTAAGAATCAATTTATTGCTATTACCAAAACTTGAAGGGTCTTGAAGTTTAAAACTATACAACCCTGTGCTTACATCCAAACCATGTTTAATAATATAAAAGTTACTTTTCTTGTTATTATTAACCAAGTATTCCTTAGTAGATAAATATGCTTTCTTTTCTAGTTCTGTAGTTGGATTGAAATCGTAAAATGCTATAGAACCCTCAGGTGAGTTTGGTCTGATTGTGATAGTTTTACCACAAACATCAAAAAGCACTAGAGCTAAAAATAAACACAAAACTCTCATAAGTAACCTAACGCCTACTTAAGCGGAAAAATATAGTTGGCTAAAATGTTGAACGGAGTGAAAACAGCCAACTGTATTTTTTCCGTTTGAAGTTCTTGTTATAAGTAATTGGTACCAAACTAAACCATGGTTTTACTTAAAAATATCTCGAACCGGTTAAAAATAAATATAATCCCTGTAAAAAGGACACAATAGGAAAAAATATAAAAAGCACTACCTGATAGGAAAATATGGCTTGCGCGTGGCGTATCTGTGAACACAAAATGACCAAAAATATAAAACAGCACAAAAATGCCATTAGCAAAGAAAATCACGCTCCTTCTAAGCCTTTTAAAGTTTAACTCAAGTTCTTTGGACATAATACAACTCCCTGTCGGATTTACTTATAACGCCCATATTAAACGGCAAATAATAGTTGGCTAAAATAGTGAGGAACGAACGACAGCCAACTGTTATTTGTCCGTTTGAATTGCTTGTTAGCAGAAGCGTTAATTAAGAACACTTAAACCAACATACACATAAATAGTTAATTGATGGAAGTGAGAAACAATAAACACCGCACCACTTCGCCACCAAACTTTAATTGATAAACAATAACAAAAAATGATTA
>NZ_JACGVP010000072.1:0-896 GCF_014077275.1 Colwellia sp. BRX8-7
CACTGAAATAGATTTGGTGTAAAGCACGGCTAACAAGCCACTCAAGCAGGACTTTTAACAGTTGGTTAGGTTCCGCTTCGCTTCACATTTTAACCAACAATTAAAAGCCTCTTAGTGGGGCGTTAGCATGAAAGGGATAGGCATGTACTCAATTCGAAAATTTGTAGCATTAATCGTGTTAAGCCACTTTGTAAATAATGTTCAAGGTAATGAATATTCAGATAAATTAGTGGAACATCTAAATTATAAAGAACAATTTGAAAATGTTATCGAAACTTGTCTGAAAGGCAATGAATATATTACTCCTGAAAGTCTTCTTATTAATGAACCAAATTATTTTTATGGATTTAATGAATCATCAAATGAATGGCCGGAATTAGTCGCTATTTATAAAGAGTATTATGATTCTGGTTGCCATTCTATAAATGTAGAGACTTACCTTAGAATTATTTCTAAAGAATATGAAAGCCTTTTATCCAAAGAGCAATTATTGCAAGCAATTGCTTTTTATTCCTCACCTGTAGGTATAAAAATAGCTAAAGCGGATGTTCAAGCTAATATAAAGTTTCAAACCAAGATGAATGAAGACTCAGTAAAAATACATAATGATGCCACTGAAATATACAGTAGAAAATTACTAAATTTAGCCAAAAAAGCTGGCAAGTAGTTCGGTTTAATTTCATGCTAACAAGGCATTCAAACGGACAAAAAACAGTTGGTTGTTTTCACTCCGTTCAACATTTTAACCAACAATTTTTTGCCGCTTAATGTGGCGTTATATGGCAAGGCTATGATTGAGTATATTCGAACAATTAGGCAGGAACGCAAATCGCTATCGAAAAATCTCAGGACTGTTACTGATATTTTAGGAGTCTCAAGCATTATTTGTGGTGGGT
>NZ_JACGVP010000080.1:0-646 GCF_014077275.1 Colwellia sp. BRX8-7
CTTAATAATGCAAAGTTAATTGTTTGGTTTATTAACAACCCCATAGATTCAAGAGTCCCCATGCCTAAAATGACATGAGCTACATATAAGGTTAAAGACAATTGCCCTGTCTGACATAACCACTTATGTATGTTATTTTCTGAAAACTTATCAGAAAAATATAAGCAACCTATCAGCACAATTACAGCGGAGCTTCCTGCAGAAATAATGTATTGAGGTAAAGGGGGAATAATAGAAGTCGAAAATAGAAATTTCATCTCATCGTTTGTCATTTCCAGTGCGGTACCATCTCCGAGTGTTAGTCTTATTATATAAAATAAGCTCTCGATGACAATCAAAGTTATTACAGAGCCTAAGAACAACTTTTTTCTTGTTGCCTTTTGAGATAGATCTTGCCTACCCAACCACATACCGAAAATTAAAAACGCAGCCCAAGGAAATATTGGGTGAAAACCGTTAAATACTATATGCCTAACCATTCCATCAAACGACCAAAAGTTTTCATAGGTCAATGATACCCAATTCCAGTTTTGTTCGTAATTAAAAAACAACATTAAACTAGGGAATGCTAGCATTATAATTGTTGATATTACCAGTAGTGCCCTGTCATTAAACATAAAAACAACAGAGGCAATTAAGAAATAGA
>NZ_JACGVP010000138.1:0-243 GCF_014077275.1 Colwellia sp. BRX8-7
AGAATAGCTTAGGAGCAATTCTCTAGATTGATCATCAAAGTAGTTACTCGCAAATGGCCAAGAAACAAAAATTAGAACAACTAAAGTTAGACTTATAATCAATACTTTCATGAGAAATATAACGCCCCATTAAGAGGCAAATGATAGTTGGCTAAAATAAGCGACGAAGGAGTAAATAGCCAGCTGTTATTTGTCCTGCTTGAATGGCTTGTTATGTTTTTTCTACGACATACCTATAATCCA
>NZ_JACGVP010000151.1:0-227 GCF_014077275.1 Colwellia sp. BRX8-7
GTGAAGGATTTAAACCTTCGAGCTAATCGGCTTAACGGTTAAAAGCCTCGGCTTTTTGTTGTTTGCTATCTGACTTATAAATTTAGAAATTAACTATTTAAGAAGTGGTTGGCCGTGAAGGATTTAAACCTTCGAGCTAATCGGCTTAACGGTTAAAAGCCTCGGCTTTTTGTTGTTTGCTATCTGACTTATAAATTTAGAAATTAACTATTTAAGAAGTGGTTGGC
>NZ_JACGVP010000128.1:0-251 GCF_014077275.1 Colwellia sp. BRX8-7
GCAAATGTGACGGTACTGGTTGCTGAAAAGCACCACTACAACTTTGATTTATACTTGTCTTCTATTCATTATAATAAATATACCTAAACCTAATAACCAAATAGTGGCAGGCTCAGGTACGTCAATCGCTCCGCAACCTTGGTGTCCAATGATACTGATTGTTGCAGCAAATGTGACGGTACTGGTTGCTGAAAAGCACCACTACAACTTTGATTTATACTTGTCTTCTATTCATTATAATAAATATACCT
>NZ_JACGVP010000087.1:0-581 GCF_014077275.1 Colwellia sp. BRX8-7
GCGGCAGGTCGTATTGTGGGGGTTGTGGGGGTTGGACAAGATATCACCGAGCTCAATAAGATCCGTAAGGAGCAAGAAAGTGTCGCCCATGATTTAACCCAGTTAATCGATACGGCCAATGCCCCGATTTTTGGGATTGATGCCGCAGGTCTGGTGAACGAATGGAACCAGCGCGCCGAGCAACTCACCGGCTTTGCTAAGATTGATGTCATGGGAAAAGATCTGGTGGCCGGGTTTATCACCGATGATTACAAGGCCTCGGTTAAAGAAGTATTGGATAAGGCTCTGCAAGGTGAAGAGTCGGCTAACTATGAATTCCCGCTGTATACCAAAACGGGCGACCGGGTGGATGTGCTGTTGAACTCCACTTCACGCCGGGATGCTGCCGGTCATATTATGGGGGTTGTGGGGGTTGGACAAGATATCACCGAGCTCAATAAGATCCGCCTTGAGCAGGAAAGTGTCGCCCATGATTTAACCCAGTTAATCGATACGGCCAATGCCCCTATTTTTGGGATTGATGCCGCGGGTCTGGTGAACGAATGGAACCAGCGCGCCGAGCAACTCACCGGCTTTGCTAA
>NZ_JACGVP010000142.1:0-239 GCF_014077275.1 Colwellia sp. BRX8-7
ATATTCATTCTGGGCAAAAGCTTATTATGAGCAACAAAAAAGTAAAGGTAAACCACATAACAGCATAATAAGATCGCTTGCTTTCAAGTGGATAAGAATAATATTTAGGTGCTGGAAAACGAAGATGCCCTACAACGAATCAAAATATTTAGAAGCATTAAACCGAAGAGGATCGCCACTGTTAAAATTTGCAATAAATAGCTAAATTTTACTAGTTGTCCACCTCAGGGCGTGTTGTT
>NZ_JACGVP010000116.1:0-317 GCF_014077275.1 Colwellia sp. BRX8-7
TCCCATTCCGAACTCAGAAGTGAAACGCAGTAGCGCCGATGGTAGTGTGGGAGTTCCCATGTGAGAGTAGGACATTGCTAGGCTCCTAATTAGAAAAACCCGTAGCTGATGCTACGGGTTTTTTGTTCCAAGGTTCTAATTTACTTTATATTTTAAACAGTATAAATTAAATTATATCTTTGATATTACAAGTTTTGTCTAGCGACAATAGCACTGTGGCACCACCTGATCCCATTCCGAACTCAGAAGTGAAACGCAGTAGCGCCGATGGTAGTGTGGGAGTTCCCATGTGAGAGTAGGACATTGCTAGGCTTCTA
>NZ_JACGVP010000144.1:0-237 GCF_014077275.1 Colwellia sp. BRX8-7
ATTAATGATATTTTATTAGTGATTATTGCATTAGTTGATGATGATTCTCAACACCACAGTTTATATGTCGGCCGTTAGCTCAGTTGGTAGAGCAGTTGGCTTTTAACCAATTTGTCGAAGGTTCAAATCCTTCACGGCCGACCACTTCTTAAATAGTTAATTTCTAAATTTATAAGTCAGATAGCAAACAACAAAAAGCCGAGGCTTTTAACCGTTAAGCCGATTAGCTCGAAGGTT
>NZ_JACGVP010000070.1:0-1022 GCF_014077275.1 Colwellia sp. BRX8-7
GTTCGAACGTCTTGTTAGAAACATTGGATGTTTGCCGTTCAATATTCGTAACCAACAGAGGCATATTCCACTTATCAAATATAGTAAACTAATCGATTGATAAATGGATTGGTCCAACTATAAGCAATTCAAACGGACAAAAAACAGTTGGCTGTTTTCACTTCGTTCAACATTTTAGCCAACTAATTTTTGCCGCTTAATATGGGCGTTATGCGGCATTGCGAATTCGATTAAATGTAATTGTGGTAATTGCCTTTTCTTTATCTTGGTTATTTACGCATAATTAAATCTATTTAAGTTTTTGGTTAAATAGTTTTTCGCCAAAATAGGTAAGTGATAAATTCACTTTTCATTAGTGGCTCAAAATTCACGGTTTAGTGTATCGCAATGCTGTGAGTTTTTTAAATGCACATTTTATGTCACTAATATTTATATAAATTGTACGGTTTGTGGTAATGTAAAAATCGCATAACAAGGCATTCAAACGGACAAAAAACAGTTGGCTGTTTTCACTTCGTTCAACATTTTAGCCAACAATTTTTTGCCGCTTAATGTGGCGTTAGGTTTCGTCGATGACTTCACTGTCTAAAAAAGAAAAGGGTAAAGCTTACTTGCAAAGTGTAGGTTTTATTTTACTTGGCATAATCCTATGTACCATTACTGCCGTTACTGTGACAATGGGAAAAGATATCGAATTGGGTCGTAATTTACCAACTACACATGGTATTTTTCTTCTAGGCATTTTATTATCTCTTGGTGGAGTGTTTAAAGCGGTTTTAACTTTAATGGCTTTCACTAAAGAAGATAAACCTAACAAGCCACTCAAGCAGGACAAATAACAGTTGGTTTTGTTCGCTTCGCTCTCTATTTTAACCAACTATTATTTGCCTCTTAGTGGGGCGTTAGCCGTACCGAGAATTGTGATGAAAATTATAGATTGGTTTTGGAAAGTATTAACATTAATTATTATTGGTCTTTTAATGCTGAACCCTGAGTTTATCGTTATGAGCGCTTTCATAGAC
>NZ_JACGVP010000099.1:0-420 GCF_014077275.1 Colwellia sp. BRX8-7
CAACTGGATCACGGTATTGGTATCAGAGAGTCGGTGATTGTTTAGTCCTCTTGTCGTCATGCTGAATTCATTTCAGTATCTGGTCTTTGTTGTAAGTACAGATCCTGAAACAAGTCCAGGATGACAGAGTAGTGTTCAAGATGACGGTTATCCAACAGGATGGCTGTATTGGTATCAGAGAGTCGTTAATTGTTTAGTCCTCTTGTCGTCATGCTGAATTTATTTCAGTATCTGGTCTTTGTTGTTGCAAGTACAGATCCTGAAACAAGTTCAGGATGACGGAGTAGTGTTCAGGATGAAGGCGTTGGTATCAGGATGATGATCCAACTGGATCACGGTATTGGTATCAGAGAGTCGGTGATTGTTTAGTCCTCTTGTCGTCATGCTGAATTCATTTCAGTATCTGGTCTTTGTTGTAAG
>NZ_JACGVP010000078.1:0-727 GCF_014077275.1 Colwellia sp. BRX8-7
TGTTATTACATATACAGTTACCGATGGTGCTGGTGATACACAGAGTTCTACCCTAACAATTTCAGTAACTCCAGTGTCAGATTTAAGTGATGATAGTGAAACGGTTACGATAGCTGAAGATACAATTGCCACGGGCAATGTGTTAGATAATGCTGAAACAGCAGACGGTCCAATGACCGTCACCAGCTTTACTGTTGGTGGGAATACGTACAATGCAGGTGACACGGTTACTCTTGCGGAAGGTGAACTCACTTTAAATACCGATGGTAGCTATACCTTTACACCGAACGACAATTTCAATGGTGCTGTGCCTGTTATTACTTATACAGTTACTGATGGTGCTGGTGATACACAGAGCTCTACCTTAACAATTTCAGTGACACCAGTTTCAGATTTAAGTGATGATAGTGAAACGGTTACGATAGCTGAAGATACAACAGCCACAGGCAATGTCCTTGATAATGCAGAAACAGCAGATGGTCCACTAACTGTTACAAGCTTTACGGTTGGTGGGAATACCTATAATGCAGGTGATACCGTTACTCTCACTGAAGGTGATCTCACCTTAAATGCAGACGGTAGCTATACCTTCACACCAAATGACAACTTTAATGGTGCTGTGCCAGTGATCAGCTACACCGTTACTGATGGTGCCGGTGATACCGAAAGTTCTACCTTAACAATTTCAGTAACACCAGTTTCTGATCTGAGCGATGATAATGAGAAC
>NZ_JACGVP010000045.1:0-3876 GCF_014077275.1 Colwellia sp. BRX8-7
TGAACCTTCGACAAATTGGTTAAAAGCCAACTGCTCTACCAACTGAGCTAACGGCCGACATATAAACTGTGGTGTTGAGAATCATCATCAACTAATGCAATAATCACTAATAAAATATCATTAATAAAGTAAGTTTGCATTGTACTTGTTAAGAAAGAAAGTGGTCGGCCGTGAAGGATTTGAACCTTCGACAAATTGGTTAAAAGCCAACTGCTCTACCAACTGAGCTAACGGCCGCCATATTTTCTTTTTTCGAAATAAATTTCGATTCTTACAAGGTACTTCTTTTTCTTTATAAAAATTACACTATAAAGAAGTGGTCGGCCGTGAAGGATTTGAACCTTCGACAAATTGGTTAAAAGCCAACTGCTCTACCAACTGAGCTAACGGCCGACATAAGTGCTAATTCACACTGCGTTGCACTAGTGCCTCAACGCGACGCATATAATACTCATAATTTTTTTTAGTGCAACCTTAAATTCAACTTATTTCTTATTAATTGACTACTTGCATAAAAAGAAGGCAGTTAGTGTAAGTTATCGTCGCTTTTATTGGTTATAAATTTTCTAACCTAGGTTTTGCTAGTTGAGCCGCACTTGAATCTGGGTATTGTGCGAGAACTTTCTGATACCAAATTTTTGCTGCTGCGTTATTATTTAGCTTTTGTTCAACCATCGCCAACTTCAACATTGCATCACTTCGCTTATTTGAGTCGAGGTATTGTTCAACCACTAAATTAAATTCATTTTTTGCTTTGGTGTATTCAGTTTTATTAAATAATAGCTGTCCTAACCAATAATGTGCGTTAGGTGCATAACTAGAATTTGGGAAATTTCGATTAAACGCTTGAAATTCAGGGATCGCTTTATCGTATTGTTTGTCTTTTAAAACTAAATTTACCGCGCTGTCATATGCTTGGTTTTCAGTTAAATTCGTTGAATAATTTATTGAAGCGTCTGAAGATGCTTTTGCTGGGGCTATAATCGCCGCAGGAACGTTATTTTCAGGTTTTAATGCTTCTGTTACCCTACGGTCAAGCTCTTGATATAACTCACGCTGTCGATTCAAAACTTGACTAAGCTGATGAGTATGTAATTCAGTAACACCACGTAATTCATTCACTTCATTTTGAAGTTCATCAAGCTGTCGCTGCACTTTGACTTGGGCACGATTACGAGCATCAAGTTTACGTTCAAGATTAACCAACTTCTCAGCCATTGTTTCTGGTACCGAAGAGGTGTATTGCGAAGGGCTACTTTTAATTGCACCCGTCTTGGTTATATCTATAACGGGAGCAGATTCTGCTGCCACTACCGCAAGGGTAGTAACAGCAAAGGACATCCCGAATAAAAATTTATTCAGTTTCATTTCTATCCTTGATTAGTAAACTAATACCGCACGACGATTTTTAGCAAATGCGTTTTCACTACGGTCTTTAATCATCGGCTTTTCTTCACCGTAGCTAACAACACTTAGCTGTGCAGATGAAACACCCATATTTTCTAAATAAGTTACTACCGCTTTGGCACGACGTTCGCCTAAAGCAATGTTGTATTCAGGCGTACCACGTTCATCAGCATGACCTTCAACTAAAACTTTCATGCTTGAGCTTTTGTTTAAAAATTTAGCATGTGCATCTAAAATAGCAGAAAATTCAGTGCTAACTGTAGAGGTGTCAAAATCAAAATAAACGATGTGCTCAGCACGAAGTTTTTCTAATGCTTGACGTTGTTGCTCTTCAATTTCAGCGGCACGTTGTACAGCGCTTACTTGAACATCAGCAGTATTATTTTCAATTACTGAAGACTCTTGAGCATTAGTCGCTACATTGCTTTGTTCATCAGTTTCTGAATTTGAACTACAAGCAGATAAAGCCAAAATTGGCAAAGCAATCGCAAGAGCTTTCACAGTTTTATTCAAACGCATTATAATTGTCCTTATTTTTCTAAAGTTATGTTTTAAATTAATGTTTAATTTTTTATAAAAATGGTGACCAAGCAGGTGCTTTTACTTCACCATCAGCCGCGGGTAAGCGCGCTTTAAATCTTCCATCTACAGATACTAAACTAAGCACTTGCCTATTATTGTGTAAAGTACTGTAGATTATCATGCCACCATTTGGAGCTATGCTCGGCGACTCATCTAAACGTGTTTTAGTCAGAACTTGAAAAATTCCTGACGCCAACTCTTGTTTAGCTAAATGATAATTCCCTCGTGTTCTGTTCACCATAATTAGTTGGCGACCGTCAGGTGTAATTGAACCACCAAGGTTCATTTCACCATCAAAGGTGAGTCGTTTAACACGACCATCGACTAAATTTACGCGATAAAGCTGAGGTTTACCACCCCGTTCTGAACTAAATACTAATGATTTCCCATCAGGGCTCCAACTTGGCTCTGCATCTATCGCTCGATGACGGGTGATACGACGTAGTTTTCTTGTTGCTACTTCCATAACATAGAGCTCTGAATTGCCATCTTTAGATAACATCATCGCAAGTTGATTACCATCGGGTGACCAACGTGGCGCACTATTTATACCAGGGTGATCGCTGATCATAGTACGCTTTCCGGTATAAATATCTATAATATATATTTTTTGTTGGTTGTTCTCAAATGTCGAGTACGCTAACTGATTGCCACTTGGATGCCATGAAGGTGACATTAATGGCTCTTTAGAACTCAACAAAACGTGCTCATTAACACCGTCATAATCAGCCATCACTAACTGAAAAGGAAATTCACCTTGGTCTCGCACTATCACATAAGCAATTTTGGTTAAAAATGCACCTTTACTGCCAGTTAACTTTTCATAAATAACATTACTGATGTGATGTCCATAACGACGAAATTGGTCAGCATTAATCTCAAAAGCACCCTCAGCATAAATATGATCAGAAGTTTGAACCAATTCTCCATTGCTTAGCATTTGCGATTGTCCACCGGTGATCTGCCCGCGAATAACATCAACCAGCTGGTAGCTTATTTTGTAACGACTAATACCTATTTGATTAATTTCTCCAACAACAACAGCTTCAACGCCCTCATTTGCCCAAGCTGAATAATCAATTTCTTGATCAGAAAATGGTGTTTGTGGAAAACGATTATTTTTTATTGGGTTAAATTTACCGCTGCGCAATAAGTCTTCACCAATAATAGACGATATATTTTCTGGGAGTGGCTCTAGTCCTGTCCATTTAAAAGGTACAACAGCGATAGGTCTAGCGCTATCAATCCCCTCAGTAATGACAATCTCAAGCGTTGCAAATGCACTATTTGAAATCAGTACGATAAAGAAAATGAAGGCTACTTTAAATTTATTCATATATTTTACTATTTTCTCAGTCATGGGTTATTTTTCATTGAATATAAACTGGACCATTAAAATTCAGGCACCACTGTTAGGCTAATCGTACGCATTTCTTTAAATACTTCGGGGTCTTTAGACACAGGTAATGTCCCTGCTTTATAAATAGCCGTCTTTGAAGCACTACAAACTACTTGGTCCCCTTTGCCAATAACAACGTTGGTTACAAAACCTGATGGTGCAAGACTTATAGTTAATTTACAAGATTTACCTTCCATAGTGCTGCGGTCAGTGATCAAGTTTCCTTGAATAGTTTGCCTTATAAGAGCGGTAAACCGACCAACCTCACTCATTGTTTGTTGATATCGGGCTTGTTGTCTAACCGCCATTTCTTCAGCCATTTGTTGCTCTAACATCTTTTGCTGTCGAGCACGCTCTTTAGCTTCTTGCTCTTTACGTTTACGCTCTGCTGCTTTTTTCTTGAGTAAATCATCGGCTTTTTTGGCTGCTATTTCTTCTTTTAAGCGTTTAGCTTTTGCATCAGCCGTCGCTTGTTCTGCGATTTTTTG
>NZ_JACGVP010000125.1:0-261 GCF_014077275.1 Colwellia sp. BRX8-7
GAGGGAACTGACGACCTGCTTTTTATACTTAAGCGTAAGTTGGTTGCGGGAGCCAGATTTGAACTGACGACCTTCGGGTTATGAGCCCGACGAGCTACCAGACTGCTCCATCCCGCGTCCGAATGTCCTAATACCCTCTTAGGAAAGCCAAGTTGTTTTAATTCAAACTTAAGAATCTGATTTTATACTTATATCTTAAGTTGGTTGTGAGAGCCCATATCTTTCGAGAGGGAACTGACGACCTGCTTTTTATACTTAAGC
>NZ_JACGVP010000110.1:0-350 GCF_014077275.1 Colwellia sp. BRX8-7
ATTCCAGTTTTGTTCGTAATTAAAAAACAACATTAAACTAGGGAATGCTAGCATTATAATTGTTGATATTACCAGTAGTGCCCTGTCATTAAACATAAAAACAACAGAGGCAATTAAGAAATAGAACCCATAAAAATGTAGGATGTCTGCTTCCCAGATTGGCGTATATAGAAGCCCTATGAATACCAGTAAAAAGCCACGTTTTATAAGTGATATACGCCCTTTAGAAATAGATATACTGTCCGAAGACACTCTTGCCTTGTTGGTCATAAAAGTGATTCCAACACCAGCAAGAATAACAAACAAAGCAGAAGCTCTCCCTTCAAACAAGTGCGTAAAACTCATTAACA
>NZ_JACGVP010000093.1:0-479 GCF_014077275.1 Colwellia sp. BRX8-7
AGACGGACTTGAACCGTCACACTCTATGAGCGAGGGATTTTAAATCCCTTGTGTCTACCAATTCCACCACCCGGGCATCGGATAATTCTTTTTAAAGTAGAGATTGGCTCCCTACTAACTCTTAACTTACTAAGAGATTTAACTAATTAAATTCTTTATCTTATCTACACACTAAATTTAAACAGTTAACGAGACGCTACATCTTTTGTTGTCAGCTAAATCACAACATTTTAGCTATATTTATTGTATATAAATATATGCATTATAAATGTGATGTAAATTAATTACATACATTATTGATACAGGTTTAATTACTACTATTTAAATTACTGAACAGAAAGTACAGTATAAAGATGGTACCCGGAGACGGACTTGAACCGTCACACTCTATGAGCGAGGGATTTTAAATCCCTTGTGTCTACCAATTCCACCACCCGGGCATCGGATAATTCTTTTTAAAGTAGAGATTGGCTCCCTAC
>NZ_JACGVP010000055.1:0-2363 GCF_014077275.1 Colwellia sp. BRX8-7
ATATATTTATAACTTCTTAGAAAATATCAGATATGTATAGATTAATCATCATTATATTATTGATTTGTGGGTATTAACTAATTATGGCGTAAAGAATTATTACTTTAGCAGAAAGCTAACTAATGCCACAGAGAAGACCTAATTTAGACGTGAATTTATCTTAATAAATAGTCCGCTTAGCCACTTTCGTTTAAGTAATTACATAGATAAGACTTCAAGATTTTATTAGTCTGTAATTCTTTCATCATAAATATCCGCAAAACAACATGACTTTTTCGTGCTTGATATATAAGCAATTTAAATGTAATTTCATATAGACTTTAAATTCATCTACTTTTAATTCTATGGATTGGTAGACAGAAAAGGAAAAGAAAATGACTAAATCACACGTTATATTGATCGCTACTGCACTTTGCTTAGCCTACTCCACTTATCATTTTTATTCTCTAGAGAATAAAAACTCAAAAATCTTTGAAAAACAAAACTTGGAATTAACATCAACACTTAAAACGTTAGATAATAAACTAAAGGCACAAGTTTCAGCGCTAATGAAAGAGTTAAAAGACAACCAAGCAATGATAGCTTTGTTACAAAAATCGAACTTAAAAATGAAAGAAAAAAATATTGAAAACCTTAGTGAAATGGCTGAGGAATCTCCTTCTAATATTAAAGAAAAACAGCAGGAAAGCAGTTATGATTTAGTAGAAGAAAAACAAAAAGCAAATAAGTTCTTTAAAAGTTTTGGTTTTGATGAAAAAAGCTTAAAAAACTACAAACACGGCATAGATGAAAATTTTGAAGAAGAACTTGTAGATTATAATTGGGCTCCTGAGTATGAACAGAATATAAGAGCTTTAGTGAATACGGATGACACGAGTAGTTATGACATTCAAGAATTGACCTGTAAATCGACGGCCTGTGAAATAAAACTTGCAGCCACTCAAGATGAAGGTTTGTTTATTGGCAGAAACTTTACCCAGCTTTTAAAAAAACAAAAATGGTTCAATAAAAATGGTGATATTACTTTTTATCCTATTGTTGCTGATGGGACCATTAGGGTAAGAGTAGTGAGAAGTGAATTGTAACGTTATCTGTGGTACTTATTGGTAAATCAACTACAATGGCAATACTTGGGCAATAGTAGTTGTTTTGTCATAGCGGAAATAGAAAACTTGTCACTTGAGAGGATCTAAATAAACTCATAAAACTAATATATTCATTAGCACAAAATAGTTCCTCCAGAGTTGCTTTTGGGTATCAAAACCATCTCACTCGTTTTTGGATTTAAATACAACCAATATTCAGCTTCTAGCGATAAGCTGAATATTGGTGCTCATCACTTTCACTAAGCGCATAAAGAAGTAATTAGCAAATCAAATTAACTGCCGCCGCTTTATGCTCAGGCGCTAAATGCGCATATCTTAATGTCATTTTTAAATCACTATGACCTAATAACTCACGGACTGTATTTAAATCAACACTTGCCATGACTAACTTACTGGCAAAATGGTGACGTAAATCATGAAAACGAAAATGAGTGATGTTGGCTTCATCTAATATTTCAGCCCAAAGAGACGGAAAGTCTTTTAAAGGTTGATTGTTCCTATCTTTAAAAACATAACCTTCGTTACCTGATAGTTTTTGCCACTGAATAAGTTCATTAAACGCCTCTGTATTAAGCGGTAAATGGCGAGTATTACCAGACTTAGCGTTTTGAAAATCTACTGTCAGTATTTTATTATCAAAGTTAATATTATGCCATTGCAGAGATAATAACTCCCCTTTGCGCATGCCTGTATTCATTGCGAGTAAAACGATGACTTCTAAAAACGCTTTATCACATGCTTTAAGGCTTTCACGTAACCTACTTTCCTCATCTTTAGACAAGTAACGTACTTTTGAATTATCAACGGTTAGTGTTTTAACCTTACGTAAATCATGATTATCAATAACACCCCACTCAACCGCTCGACTTAAACACCCCTTAATCGTGTTTATTTGACGATTAGTTGTTGCAGGCTTAACACCATCAGCTAAACGCTTATTTCTCCATTTCTCGATCTCCCACGCATTAATATCGGATAATTGAAAGTCCATCAACTTAGGAAATGACGATTTAAACGCTTTCACTGTTTTTTCGGCTGTTTTAGGATTGCGTGATTTTAGCCAAGGTGTGTACTTTTCATCTAAGAAGTATTGGAGTGTAGAGAATTTGGAATACTTGGTACTAGTACGTTCTTGTTTTCTTAACGCTTGAACATCTACACCTTGAGTAACGTCGGCAATTTTACTTTTTGCTAAATCTCTTGCTTGAGCAGGTGTCATTTGACCATCAACACCTAATCGGTAATTAACCTGTTTTC
>NZ_JACGVP010000041.1:0-4938 GCF_014077275.1 Colwellia sp. BRX8-7
AATAAGTTGGTTAGGCAAGTAGCCATATAACAAGTTACTCAAACGGACGCTAAACAGTTGGCTAGCACTCGTTCCTCGTACATTTTAGCCAACAATTTCGCGCCGCTTAGTAAGGCGTTATGTGTATTGATATGAGTCAAGCAAGAATATTTGTCGATTTTAATGAAATGGTTGAAAGTGATTTGGTTTTGCTTTCCAAAACTGATGTGAAAGTTAATTCTGATGGAATCGATATAACTTTATTCTCAGGCATGCCTGTTTATATTTATATGGATGATACTGATATTTCGGGTAAAAAAGATAACTTGCTTGCTGATGGTTTTGTTGAGTTAAATAATCCAAGTGTAAACGGCGATTGGACTCGGGTAGCAAAGTGGTGTTGTAGGATTAATAATCGCGGTATATTTAACGAATCAGAAAAATACACATAACAAGCCATTCAAGCAGGACTTTTAACAGTTGGCTAGGTTCCGCTTCGCTTCACATTATAGCCAACAATTAAAAGCCTCTTAATGGGGCGTTATGTGTTTCGACTATTTACAGTAACTTCAAGGATGAGGAGTCCAAAATGAAATTCAAAAATAAACTTAATCGAGCACAGTTAAGTGCTGTAACTTTATGTTTAGGTGCTTCACTAGGCATGTCTATATTTGTTGGGAGCTCATCGCCTTTTATAGGATTAATGCTTGGTACAATTACCGTCGGTGTTTATGTCATGATTCTATCTGGCAAGTGGAGTGCAAAAAACACATAACAAGCCATTCAAGCAGGACAAATAACAGTTGGCTATTTGCTCCTTCGTCGCTTATTTTAGCCAACCATTATTTGCCTCTTAATGGGGCGTTATACGGTTAATCAGAGTTCGAAGTATACGGTAGCATCACACTAAGGACACATGGAGGTATTTTATGAAAATGGTTCAATTATTAACTTACGCATTTGTTACATTGATGGTTATTTCATCTTTTAGCGGAAACTCAGGCACTTATAAAAATGAAAAAATAGCTTTAGTATTTGGGGAAACTATATATCTTAAGGATCTAGAACCAGAGGAACGAGAGTTGGATAGGTACAAGCGCTCTTATCCTGATTTGTCAACAGCAGAAATTGTGAATAGAGTTCACAATAGCAAGTTGACTTCATTGATATGGAAACAAGTTGTTAGTAAATTCTCGGAAAATTACGATGTGGAGCCATCACAAGAAGAAGTTGATGACTATATTAATGCAATGGAAGCATTGTCTTCTGAGCGGCCTAAAAGTGAAGCGAACTGGCGTCCAACTGAAATAGAATCAGAAGAAATTAATGAACAAATTTCAAATATTTACAAAGACTTTGTGCGTACATATAAAATAAGTAAAAAGCTCTATGAACTATATGGCGGCGTGGTGATTTTTCAGCAAGGTAATCCATTAGAGCCTGTTGGTGCATATCGAAAATTGTTAGAGTTTCACGAATCAAATAAAGACTTTGTCATTTATAACAAAGAGTCTAAAACCTCATTTTGGGATTACTATGTTAGAGAGCATAGAAGTATAATCCCTGAAGATAAAGTGGACTATACCGTACCTTGGTGGAAAAGAGCTTTAGAAAAGTAAATTCGGAGCAAAACCGTATAACAAGTTGCTCAAACGGACACAAATAGCTGGCTGTGCTCGTACCTCGCTATTTTAGCCAACTATTTCGCGCCGCTTAGCAAGGCGTTATAAGGTCAGTCATGCCAAAGTATTCTGTAATCCTTGAGGGGAAAAATTTCCCTGTATTATCTGATGGCAAAACAGAGCTTTTAGGTTTTATGACAACACGTAAGGTTAAAGCTTGTGACATTGAAGAAGCTGAATTAAAAGCCATTGAATTAATCAAACAAGATTCAAGTTTAATGTCTAGTTTAGATCAAAATCATGAAGCTACACCTGAAATTTATTTGGATAGCATCTACGCATTAAAGTGGTGGAATAGGCTTGGAGGTAAAGGTTACACTTTCTTTAATATGGGAGAGTAAGACCTTATAACAAGCCATTCAAGCAGGACAAATAACAGTTGGCTATTTGCTCCTTCGTCGCTTATTTTAGCCAACCATTATTTGCCTCTTAATGGGGCGTTATAAGGCCTCAAAAGTATCGTGAAATATTTAATAGCTATAAGTATATTTTTAGCTTCAGCTTTCGCTAATGCCTATGAATGTAAATCATGGGAATATGCCGCCTTGTCGTATACAACAAGCACTATAAACTTAGGTGACGACAAAGAAGAATATAGTTATTTCGTAATGTTTCATCCTCCAGGTGAGCAGGAGATTTGGCAAGATAACAAATTAAAAATGGGATTTTCTGACAAAACATTAAAAGAATATTTCAAAATAAAATCATTACATCATATTGCTATCCTTAATTCATTAGGCAACCAAGGCTGGGAAGCATACGGCTATGATATAAATAGGCCTACCAAAACTGATATAACTCAGAGGTGGCAGTTTAAAAGGTGTAAGGCGTAAAGGCCTTATAACAAGGGTTTTCAAGTCGGACAAATTACAGTTGGCTTTTTGTTCGTGCCTCACTTATTTTAGCCAACTGCAATTTGCCGCTTAAAACGGCGTTAGGTGCACAGGACGTGAGGCGTATTCATCATGAACCGTAAATGGATTCCAATACTTATTCTTTTTGTTTGGCTCAGTCAAGCAGGCTCAAGTAGTTTAAAGAACATTGAATATGGAGACATAGTTTCTGGACTGTCGCGCACCTCGGAGATTGGCGAATGCAAAATATCTGTCGATATCACCAGATCTTGGCCGTTCTCTTGGACAGCACGTTCTGCGAGTATAAATGTAATGAGTCAGGATATAATTTTAACTTCTTTCACTAGTAAGTTTAATGTGCCAGATAGAACATTCCTAAAATCACATAATACCAGTTATCACTTTACTTGGAGTCGTCAATTAGGAGACAAGTTTGTTGCATCTTTTGTCGATGTAGAGGTAAAACCAAATGGTAGCGTCCATGCTGTTAATATTGGTAATTGCCCTAACTATCCAGATAATAACGAATTAATAGGGAACTTAGAGCATTGTAATTCACCTGTTCAGGTAATAAAGTGCACCTAACAAGAATTTCAAGCAGGACAAAATACAGTTGGCTTTTTGTTCACTACGTTCACCTATTTTAGCCAACTATATTTTGCCTCTTAAATGGGCGTTAGGCATACCATGAAAAAGTTTGAAGATGACATCGAGGTTTGGATAAATAATAATTATTCAGATGCCGAAAGAGCAAAGGAAATTATTCAGCCTTTATTAGCTCTCGATACTGAGATCAATCTTTCGCGCATAGTTAGGTGTACATTATTCCTATCAGAAAGTGATTACGATTCATTAGAAAGCTATACCAATAAAGCCTTAAATGATCCTCGTAATGTTCTTTGGTGGGCAGAATATGACAATCGTAATGTTCAAAAACGAGATTTTAATTACAGTTTTAATAAACAAAAGGCATAGTTTGGTGCTAGGTAATGCCTAACAAGCCATTCAAGCAGGACAAATAACAGTTGGCTATTTGCTCCTTCGTCGCTTATTTTAGCCAACCATTATTTGCCTCTTAATGGGGCGTTATATGTCGCCACTATTCATAAAATTATTTTTGTAACTTGGGCATTTAATTTATTAGTTTTGTGCTTGTTTCCGTTCTTTTTTATGGTAACTTTAGTGGCATAAAATCAGTTTGTATTTTTGGTTACACAGTTTTCGCCTAAATGGATTTAGTGCATATCGCTCAATTCCCTTTAGGTTTTACAAAGTCTGTTTAGGTTTTTGCTTAATTGGCTTTTTAGTAAACGGCTCAAATTCACGGTTAGGAGCAAAGTGGCGAAAGGTTTTTTAAATCTACTCATTCCACGCTTTAACCTTTTATTGCTCTTGGTAACTTAAGTGTTTGCCATGTAAGCCACATATAACAAGCTATTCAAGACGGACGCTAAACAGTTGGCTAGCTTCGTTCCTCGCAATTTTAGCCAACAATTTCGCGCCGCTTAATAGGGCGTTATGCGGCATTGCGAATTCGATTAAATGTAATTGTGGTAGTTGCCTTTTCTTTATCCTGGTTATTTACGCGTAATTAAATCTATTTCAGTTTTTGGTTAAATAGTTTTTCGCCAAAGCAGGTAAGTGGTAAATTCACTTTTCATTAGTGGCTCAAAATTCACGGTTTATTGTGTCGCAATGCTGTGAGTTTTTTAAATGTGTATTTTATGTTACTAATATTTATATAAATTGTGCGGCTTGTGGTAATGTAAAAATCGCATAACAAGGCATTCAAACGGACAAAAAACAGTTGGCTGTTTTCACTTCGTTCAACATTTTAGCCAACAATTTTTTGCCGCTTAATGTGGCGTTAGGTGTTTATGATCGGCGTAGATATATTTGCATTATTTGGTGTGTTAATTTACTTATACTTAATAGTGCTTTGCATATTTAGTAAATCAAAATACTATGCGGTTTTCGTTTTAATGATAGCAAGTGTAGTTGCATACTTTTGTGCCATAGATGCCAAAGTTTTTATTAGTGCTTACCTAGGTTGGTTCTTTGTTTTTTCGTTGCCAATAGGTCTAATAAGTTGTTTTATTAAATTTTTGAGTAAACGCAATATTAATCAAAGAGTTAAAAACACCTAACAAGCCATTCAAGCAGGACAAATAACAGCTGGCTATTTGCTCCTTCGTCGCTTATTTTAGCCAACTATTATTTGCCTCTTAATGGGGCGTTAGCAGGCACCACTTGTTCTATTTTTAAAGTGTTTGGCTAGTTTATATTTTTATGCAAAGAAGCGGCGTTTTTTACTTTCCTTCCTTTGTTTTGGTAATCTTTTGTATTTAGTTGATCGGTAATCATTTTTTGTTATTGTTTATCAATTAAAGTTTGGTGGCGAAGTGGTGCGGTGTTTATTGTTT
>NZ_JACGVP010000124.1:0-264 GCF_014077275.1 Colwellia sp. BRX8-7
AACAAAAAGCCGAGGCTTTTAACCGTTAAGCCGATTAGCTCGAAGGTTCAAATCCTTCACGGCCGACCACTTCTTAAATAGTTAATTTCTAAATTTATAAGTCAGATAGCAAACAACAAAAAGCCAAGGCTTTTAACCTTTAAGCCGATTAGCTCGAAGGTTCAAATCCTTCACGGCCGACCACTTCTTAAATAGTTAATTTCTAAATTTATAAGTCAGATAGCAAACAACAAAAAGCCGAGGCTTTTAACCGTTAAGCCGATT
>NZ_JACGVP010000076.1:0-788 GCF_014077275.1 Colwellia sp. BRX8-7
AAGTCTTGACAGAATATTTGCGATTTTAGTCTCGATAGCGCCTCGTTTGTCTGCTCTTATTACGCGACCTGTTTCATCTACAAGGGTTAAATAGTCCTTCAAACTAAAGCGGATACCGGAGGTTTGTTCTTGCTGTTCATGGCCCGTAAAAGGTAATAACGTTGTCGGTTGCTCTCCGATAATGGCTGCTTTGATACGCAGTTGAATACTGGTAAAATTCGATTGCTCAGGTGTTGGAGCAATGCCCGCACGCACTGGATTTAAATCTACATAAGCCATACAAGCAAGTAACGCCCCTTCATCGAGCAGGGCTTGTGATTTAAAGCGTCCTTCCCAAAAGTGCCCCGTGCATTTATCTTCTTTATTGGCTTGTCGAGCAATAGGCTCGTTTAATGCCCGCATAAACCAACTGATATCGATTAAGCGCTGTTTATAGACTTGTGCTGTTTCTTCAACCATTTCCATTTCGAATGTCGTTAATGATTGCTGTTGTTGATATTGACGGGTCAACAGGGTGCCTTTGAACAACGTATGCCAACGGGACAGTACTTCTAGCGTCGTCCAGTTGTTAGCTTTTTCACTATCAACATGAAGGACTAAATGTAAGTGATTATTCATGACAGCGTGAGCACAAATATCAATAGCAAACACCTGAGATAATTTAAAAATGCGCTGTTCAATCCAATGACGCCTGTGCTCATAACTGACACCGGTTTCTTTATCAACACCACATAAAAAGGCTTTTCGAACGGTTTGACTGCAAATATGATAATACGGCGTATCAGATA
>NZ_JACGVP010000134.1:0-248 GCF_014077275.1 Colwellia sp. BRX8-7
AGATTTGAACTGACGACCTTCGGGTTATGAGCCCGACGAGCTACCAGACTGCTCCATCCCGCGTCCGAATGTCCTAATACCTTCTTAGGAAAGCCAAGTTGTTTTAATTCAAACTTAAGAATTTGATTTTATACTTATATCTTAAGTTGGTTGTGAGAGCCCATATCTTTCGAGAGGGAACTGACGACCTGCTTTTTATACTTAAGCGTAAGTTGGTTGCGGGAGCCAGATTTGAACTGACGACCTTC
>NZ_JACGVP010000160.1:0-206 GCF_014077275.1 Colwellia sp. BRX8-7
TCTCACTGAAGGTGAGTTAACTTTAAATACCGATGGTAGCTATACTTTTACTCCGAATGATAACTTCAATGGTGCTGTTCCTGTTATTACATATACAGTTACCGATGGTGCTGGTGATACACAGAGTTCTACCCTAACAATTTCAGTAACTCCAGTGTCAGATTTAAGTGATGATAGTGAAACGGTTACGATAGCTGAAGATACAA
>NZ_JACGVP010000108.1:0-356 GCF_014077275.1 Colwellia sp. BRX8-7
TGTTATTACATATACAGTTACCGATGGTGCTGGTGATACACAGAGTTCTACCCTAACAATTTCAGTAACTCCAGTGTCAGATTTAAGTGATGATAGTGAAACGGTTACGATAGCTGAAGATACAACCGCCACAGGCAATGTGTTAGATAATGCAGCAACTGCAGATGGACCGTTAACCGTAACGAGTTTTACTGTTGATGGGAATACGTATAATGCAGGTGATACAGTTACTCTCACTGAAGGTGAGTTAACTTTAAATACCGATGGTAGCTATACTTTTACTCCGAATGATAACTTCAATGGTGCTGTTCCTGTTATTACATATACAGTTACCGATGGTGCTGGTGATACACAGA
>NZ_JACGVP010000062.1:0-1577 GCF_014077275.1 Colwellia sp. BRX8-7
GCTGTATCTTCAACTGTTGTAACAGATTCATTATCATCAGTAAGATCTGATAAAGGTGTTACTGAAATTGTTAGAGTAGAACTATCCGTATCACCTGCACCATCAGTTACGATGTAGCTGACCACGGGCACGGCACCATTGAAGTTATCATTGGGTGTAAAAGTATAGCTACCATCGGTATTTAAAGTTAACTCACCTTCCGTAAGAGTAACCGTGTCACCTGCATTATACGTATTCCCACCAACAGTAAAACTGGTGACAGTTAGTGGTCCATCTGCACTTTCTGCGTTATCAAGGACATTGCCCGTGGCGGTTGTGTCTTCTGCAACAGAAACAGTTTCACTATCATCACTTAGATCTGAAACTGGTGTTACTGAAATAGTTAGGGTAGAACTCTGAGTGTCACCAGCACCATCGATAACGGTGTAGCTGACTACGGGTACACTGCCATTGAAGTTATCATTGGGTGTAAAAGTGTAACTACCATCTGCATTTAAAGTGAGTTCACCCTCAGCAAGAGTAACCGTGTCACCTGCATTATACGTATTACCATCAACAGTAAAACTCGTTACCGTGAGTGGACCATCGGCTGTTTCAGCATTATCAAGCACATTACCTGTTGCAATTGTGTCTTCTGCTATCGTGACAGTTTCACTATCATCACTTAAATCTGAAACTGGTGTCACTGAAATTGTTAAGGTAGAACTCTGAGTGTCACCAGCACCATCGGTAACTGTATATGTAATAACAGGAACAGCACCGTTGAAATTATCATTAGGTGTGAAGGTATAACTACCATCGGTATTTAAAGTTAACTCACCTTCCGTAAGAGTAACGGTATCACCTGCATTGTACGTATTCCCACCAACAGTAAAGCTAGTTACCGTGAGTGGACCATCTGCTGTTTCTGCATTGTCTAAAACATTGCCTGTGGCGGTTGTATCTTCTGCAACAGTGACAGTTTCATTATCATCGCTCAGATCAGAAACTGGTGTTACTGAAATTGTTAAGGTAGAAATTTCTGTGTCACCAGCACCATCAATAACGGTGTAGCTTATCACTGGCACGGCACCGTTAAAGTTATCGTTCGGTGTAAAAGTGTAACTACCATCAGTATTTAAAGTTAACTCGCCTTCAGCAAGACTTACCGTATCACCTGGATTAAAAGTATTACCATCAACAGTAAAGCTTGTGACAGTTAATGGTCCATCAAGGCTGTCAGCGTTATTAAGCACATTGCCAGAAACTGCTGTATCTTCAGCTGTTGTGACAGATTCATTGTCATCATTAAGATCTGAAACAGGTGTTACTAAAATTGTTAAACTAGAACTCTGTGTATCACCTGCACCATCAGTAACGGTGTAGCTGACTACAGGCACACTGCCATTGAAGTTATCGTTCGGTGTAAAAGTGTAACTACCATCTGCATTTAAAGTGAGTTCACCCTCAGCAAGAGTAACCGTGTCACCTGCATTATACGTATTACCATCAACAGTAAAACTCGTTACAGTGAGTGGACCATCGGCTGTTTCAGCATTATCAAGCACATTGCCTGTGGCTGTTGTATCTTCAGCTGT
>NZ_JACGVP010000148.1:0-231 GCF_014077275.1 Colwellia sp. BRX8-7
CACAGCAATTGTAAAGTCTGACATTTTCACGCACAAATAAATGTGTCTTGAATAAGATGTTTACTCTGAGTAAGAGCAAACAAATGTTGATTAACAGCTTTCGCTCTTAATCGCTTTTGTAAATATCTATGTCATATGTAACTATTGATTAGTCAAGAGCGCGACACCCTATTCCTAATATTAGCTACGACATAAATACTTTATTTATATCAGCTTTCCAGATTGTTAAAG
>NZ_JACGVP010000126.1:0-261 GCF_014077275.1 Colwellia sp. BRX8-7
GTTATCTTCATTCTATAAAAGCCACTGTTGTGGCTTTTTTTATATAAAAGAATTTTTTATATAATAGAAATAGGCGCAATAATAGAAAACGCCGAAGTAATATTACAAGATGTAGTAGCAAAGGGTGATGCCCAGGAACAATTTGATGCTCAGCAACTACTTGATAATATTAGTTAATCGATAAACGTTATCTTCATTCTATAAAAGCCACTGTTGTGGCTTTTTTTATATAAAAGAATTTTTTATATAATAGAAATAGGC
>NZ_JACGVP010000089.1:0-545 GCF_014077275.1 Colwellia sp. BRX8-7
AGAGTAACCGTGTCACCTGCATTATACGTATTACCATCAACAGTAAAACTCGTTACAGTGAGTGGACCATCGGCTGTTTCAGCATTATCAAGCACATTGCCTGTGGCTGTTGTATCTTCAGCTGTTGTAACAGACTCATTATCATCAATAAGATCTGATAAAGGTGTTACTGAAATTGTTAAGGTAGAACTATCCGTATCACCTGCACCATCTGTGACGGTATAAGTAATTACAGGAACAGCACCATTGAAATTGTCATTTGGTGTAAAAGTGTAACTACCATCGGCATTTAAAGTGAGTTCACCTTCAGCGAGAGTAACGGTATCACCAGCATTATACGTATTCCCATCGACAGTAAAACTCGTTACAGTTAATGGTCCGTCTGCAGTTGCTGCATTATCTAGAACATTACCAGAGACTGCTGTATCTTCAACTGTTGTAACAGATTCATTATCATCAGTAAGATCTGATAAAGGTGTTACTGAAATTGTTAGAGTAGAACTATCCGTATCACCTGCACCATCAGTTACGATGTAGCTGACCAC
>NZ_JACGVP010000079.1:0-677 GCF_014077275.1 Colwellia sp. BRX8-7
CGAAGACGCCCTACAACGAATCAAAATATTTAGAAGCATTAAAACGAAGAGGATCGCCACTGTTAAAATTTGCAATAAATAGCTAAATTTTACTAGTTGTCCACCTCAGGGCGTGTTGTTATATGCGAAAAACATCAAAATTTAGTTTCACAGCGAGCAACATAATTAACCTACCCATTAGATAAACCTTAACTAATGGAGAATTTATGAACTACAAACTAAAAAGAAAGGTATTAAATATACGCAAGATATTAACCTTTATTTATAACCTTTTAATGGTGCATTACTTTATAGAAACAAAAGCTGCCAACTTAACACCTTTACTTATTTCAGTGGCGTATGACTTGGGAATATTTGCCGCCAATATCAAAGCTCTCATTGACGCGCCTGTAGCTTTGATATGCTCAGCGTAAGTAATACCGAATAAATGAATCATGGCAACAGCTTCTCCTTTAGGAGCTGTATGATATTTATCTTTTAATATGCGCCCTAATTCAACTACCGTTAATTCATCTTTGATACTCAAGTTTGACTCCTTAATTTGCATAGCATATAACGCCCATATTAAGCGGCAAATAATAGTTGGCTAAAATAGTGAGGAACGAACGACAGCCAACTGTTATTTGTCCGTTTGAATTGCTTGTTAGGTGAAGTATTTCTGTAAATACAAAACCTTA
>NZ_JACGVP010000065.1:0-1310 GCF_014077275.1 Colwellia sp. BRX8-7
AAGTGGTTATGTCAGACAGGGCAATTGTCTTTAACCTTATATGTAGCTCATGTCATTTTAGGCATGGGGACTCTTGAATCTATGGGGTTGTTAATAAACCAAACAATTAACTTTGCATTATTAAGTGCATTAATATTCTGTATTTGTGGGATTGTCTTTAGTGTTATGTGGCTTAAATATTTCAAAACAGGCCCTTTAGAATGGCTTTTTCGTAAAGTTGCAAGCTAAGAAGGGTTTTCAAGTCGGACAAATTACAGTTGGTTGTTGTTCGTACCTCACACATTTTAGCCAACTGCAATTTGCCGCTTAAAACGGCGTTAGGTAGCTAAATGGAATTTGATAACTGGTTCACGCCTTTTGAATCCGGAGAGGTTTGGTTAATAGATCTTTCTTGGGGCACAAAAGAGTGGACGCTTGAAAAACCAGGAGGTATTAAATATACAATTCCTGGGAGTGATGAACACCAAAATAATGAGTTAATTGTTCGTGTGTTTCATGAAGACAGCGAGACTATATATGAAATATCCTACGAATTGGTTAACGGTTATCGTTGCCTTGATGAACATGGATTAACTGAGATATGGAATGGAAATCCACCTAAATCCAACACATTCAAAGTTAAAGGTCACGGTTGGCATCAAGAAAGTCCATTAACTTTTTTTATGGGTAACTCTGATGAGTGGTCTCATTTAATCGTTACTAAAGATGAATGCTTAGAGGTGATTTGTCAGAATACTCCAACTATTAGAACTATTGGAAAGGCAGCACCTGTGAAAACCGCTACCTAACAAGGCATTCAAACGGACAAAAAACAGTTGGCTGTTTTCACTCCGTTCAACATTTTAGCCAACAATTTTTTGCCGCTTAATGTGGCGTTAGGTGCCACGGAGAATCAATCAAGTGAAGAGTACATTTTTAGCAGTTTTCATATGTGTTATCGCAGGAGCATTGCTAAGCTACTTTTCTAATTTGGCCTTTGGTTATTCCGTACTTATTTGTATTGTTGCAATGTTAATAAATGGCTTCATCGCCACAATAGAAGATGAATTGCCTGGTGGTTTTAATAACCCTGACGGTGAACTTCGCGTTAAACAATCAAGATTTGTAGTCGCAATACGTATTTTAATATGGGTTGTATTTACACTAATGGTATTAAGTTTCATATATTTATGGCTCAATAAGTAGCACCTAACAACACGCCCTGAGGTGGACAACTAGTAAAATTTAGCTATTTATTGCAAATTTTAACAGTGGCGATCCTCTTCGTTTTAATGCTTCTAAATATTTTGATTCGTTGTAGGGCGTCTTCG
>NZ_JACGVP010000091.1:0-517 GCF_014077275.1 Colwellia sp. BRX8-7
ATAACGCCCCATTAAGAGGCTTTTAATTGTTGGTTAAAATGTGAAGCGTAGCGGAACCTAACCAACTGTTAAAAGTCCTGCTTGAATGGCTTGTTATGTGTATGAACACCTAACTATTTTGTATCTTTAGGGGATACAGCAATAGTCGCAGTAATTAAATCATGAACTGCCCTACGTTCTCTATTAAATAATATTGCTACTAGAGAATAAGCACCCAAAACTAACTTAATGACAGTTCTCTTTAATGCTAAAAGAAAACCTATTCGATCTAAACCATTATAATTTCTTACTCTAAACTTAAATATAAATTGGCCTACTGTGCACAGCTTTGAAGTAAACAATGCATCATAAATAAATAGAGCTGCAATTATAGGTAAAAATGACGCGGCTGAATCGCTATTAAATAACGGTGTATAAATTGAAATAAAATACGCGCATGAAAAAACAAAAACATAATCAATGAGTGTTGCAAAGTACCTTTGATATAAAGCGGGAAGCTTTTTAGGAATAATGCTTT
>NZ_JACGVP010000057.1:0-2068 GCF_014077275.1 Colwellia sp. BRX8-7
ACATAAATAGTTAATTGATGGAAGTGAGAAACAATAAACACCGCACCACTTCGCCACCAAACTTTAATTGATAAACAATAACAAAAAATGATTACCGATCAACTAAATACAAAAGATTACCAAAAAAAAGGAAGGAAAGTAAAAAACGCCGCTTCTTTGCATAAAAATATAAACTAGCCAAACACTTTAAAAATAGAACAAATGGTGCCTGCTAACGCCGTTTTAAGCGGCAAATTGCAGTTGGCTAAAATAAGTGAGGCACGAACAAAAAGCCAACTGTAATTTGTCCGACTTGAAAACCCTTGTTAGGCATTAATTTTATGCCGTAGCTCGTTGTAATTTTTACAAAATATTATTTTATTTTTATGCTCTGCGGTAAAGTCTAGAATACGAACCATATTGTCATTATCGAATTTTTGATTCCACCAATACATCTCTATGAAAGAGGATAATGATTCTTTACGGAATTGACCTAAAATGAATTTCCGCTTAAGAAAGCGTTTAAATATACGCCATTGTCTAAGTAAAACAGGTGGATTTAAAATAACAATAAGGTCAGCATCACGAAAAGAATCTGCCAGCCATTTATAATAAACACCTTCGACGATCCAATTTTCTTGGGACAATACTTGGTTTAATTTTTCTGCTCTAGACTCTTCACTAGATCGAATGTAAGCGTTTTTATTTTGCTCCCAAAAGACTCTATCAAGATCGTAAGCATTCAACTTTGTTAATTCTTGGAGTTTAGTCGAGCTAAATGTTTTACCACTACCTGGACCACCAATGATGTGAATTTTACGATACTGCAAGAGTTGACTCCATTGATGCCTAACGCCCCATTAAGAGGCAAATAATAGTTGGCTAAAATAAGCGACGAAGGAGCAAATAGCCAGCTGTTATTTGTCCTGCTTGAATGGCTTGTTAGCCTTCTTTTAATCGAAGTCTGAATAGCCCCCTAATTTCCCACAGTGATTACATTTAAATATGTATGCGGCTGGTGAACCATCGGCGTCTAAAGCATTAAAATAGTTATTCCAGTCTTCTTCACCTATTTTATAGGTCTTAATAGTTTCGGATTTTAGTTGCTCAATTAAATCAGAACCAAATTCTTTTATTTCTTTTGCACCTGCTAATCCAATAAAGGAAGCCGCATCATTACAATGGGTCCACCACTTGTGCTCTTGCCACCCACTAAACCCAGGTGTACGAAAAGCAACTTCTTCTTTGATCTCAGGAGCAACTTCTGACCACGAGCCATAATCACCAACTGCGTCATGATCTGTAAATTCAGCATCGAATTTTTTATGCGCTTCTCCGTTGGCAATGCACCATGGGCAAATTGAATCTTCTAAGTCTTCCTCCGAATAAGGAAGACCTGTATAAATAAACCCAGTACTTTTACCGCAGCACTCACAAACACAATCAGATTCTTCAACCGAACCTGTAACAAGTGGTTCTGGGTGATACTTAAATTTTGGAAGTTCCATATACTCTCGAGAAGGCTAACGCCTTGCTAAGCGGCGCAAAATAGTTGGCTAAAATGTGCGAGGAACGAAGCGCAGCCAACTGTTATGCGTCCGTTTGAGCAACTTGTTATGTGGTATTTACACTACAAGCTGACCATCAATAAATTTACTATTACAAGAGCTACAATTGTGCTCAACATCAGAGTTTGTACCACGAGGGCTATTTGCATAGTTTTCACGAATATCATCCGAACCACAAATGGGACAATATACTTTAATATATTTATTGATTAGTTTTACGCAAAAATACGTACAAAATCCACCTAAAATAAACCCTGCTGTTACAAACCAAATATCATTGAATACATATCCTGCTAATACAGCTCCGATTAGTGGAAGTAATATAGATAATAAAACTAGAGCTAACCTAAAAGTTTCAGCTTTCTTTAATGCTGGATAATAACTCATACATACCACATAACGCCCCATTAAGAGGCTTTTAATTGTTGGTTAAAATGTGAAGCGTAGCGGAACCTAACCAACTGTTAAAAGTCCTGCTTGAATGGCTTGTTATGTGTATGAACACCTAACTATTTTGTATC
>NZ_JACGVP010000043.1:0-4339 GCF_014077275.1 Colwellia sp. BRX8-7
CATGCACATGCACATGCTCATTCTGATTCTCAAGTAGTTGCTGATGGATTGGCAATCGATCTAATGGAAACTTTAGATCTAACTTTTCAGGTAATCCCAGAATATGATGAAACTGAAAATGTTTTAGCTGGTTGGAATGGAGATGAATTCCAGTACTTTGTCGCGTTTAGTAAATTACCGGCTGGTTGGCTTAATGCCGAAAAATGGATTTCTGGTTTTATTAGAGATATTAATGCTGCAAGTGAAACTGGTTCTTACAATCTATTAGATAAAGGTAACTACAAATCAAATGGGAAGTTTGATTTAAATTATATTGAAATTTCATTTATACCAAAGGGTGAACAAGAAACAAGGAAACAACTGGTTCATTTTATTACAGACCACAAAAATTCCTATTTAGCCTTTGCAACACCAACTTCGGATAACGGAGCGAACGTTCTTCAGTCGGAAGTCATTAGCATACTTAAAACATCACATTTACCTACTTCAAATATAATCCCTTTAGTTATTAAAAATGAAGATAAATACATTGGAATATGGAATGGGCAATATGTAGACAAAGACGATAAAGTTGTTCAAGTCATTTTTGAGTTAAAGGCAGATTTAACGTTTGCCCGTAAAGATTCAATAGAGGGCAAACAAGATAGCGTAAACTCAGGGGGGGTCTTTATTTCAAATAACAAAATTAGTTGGACGTACCTTTATGGTAAACCGACAAATCAAGAGAGCAGAACCAAAGAAACCAATACTATTTCTTCTTTCTCAGGAGATACTATGATATTAATCTTGGATAACTCAAATATTGAAATTGTGTTAAAGAAAGAAAGCTGATTGGTGTATAAAAGTTATAACAAGTTACTCAAACGGACGCTAAACAGTTGGCTAGCACTCGTTCCTCCTACATTTTAGCCAACTATTTCGCGCCGCTTAGCAGGGCGATATTTCAATAGGGACATTATGCGTATTCTGGTAGTTTTAATTTCATTACTCTTTCTTTCTGGTTGTATCGGTTTATCCGTTGGGTCATATGGAACATTCGAGTCTAAAAAAGAAAGTTTTAACCTTTTAGAGCAGCGTAACGAACAAGGATACGGTGAAAATAAATCATATTCTAAAGAGGAAGTAATATCTCTTTGGGGAAAACCAGATAAAATTAGTACCAATGGTTCTTGTGACGTACTCACATATCACGATGGTTATAATTGGTCTGGCGTTGGTGCTTTTGTTTTAATTGTACCAATTCCATTGGCGCTACCTACTGGAAATGACGAAACTAAAATTTACTTTAAAAACAACCAAAGCATAAAGTTAACTTCAGAATATGGGGAAATAACTGGGATGTTTGGTTATATGTGCGGCAGTAATCAGTGTGGTTTTCATGCAGGTGCTGTTAATACGGATAAAACTCGTATAATCCCTGTAACTTGGTGTAAGTAATTGAAATATGACAAGCCATTCAAGCAGGACTTTTAATGGGGCGTTAAATTTTTCTAGATAGCAGAGTTAACATCCATACTTTTATGCAGCACACGTACAATTAATATTTGATTTACTTTATGTTCTTTGTAATAAATTACGTGGCTAGCTTGAGGATATTTACTGTAACCCTCTCTGATGTAATCACAGTCTATTCCTAACTCTGGCTCCTCAGCTAATAATCGAAATGTGATATCTAATATTTTTAAATAATCATTTCGTTGCGTGGTTCCCCATGTAAGTTGAGTGTATCGAGCTGTTTTAATTAAATCTGATTTCGCTTTAGCGGATAATACTAATTTTTCCATTAGTTATTTTCGTTATCTAATTCTGTTAATAAAGAATCATAACTGTAATCAGCTATACCGCTTTGTTCACCTTGAATAAGCATATTGCGTAAATTTAATAGTTTAGTTTCTTGGTCTTCTAAAGCTCTTAAGCCAGCTCGAACAATTTCACTCGCTGAACCGTAACGACCTGTGTTAAGTTGTTGGTTAATAAATTGATCAAAGTGATCGCCTAGTGTGACGCTAGTATTTTTAGCCATAATGAAACCCTTGTTTGTACCAATATATATTAGATTATGGTATAAAAAATATAACAAGGCAATTAAACGGACAAAAAACAGTTGGTTTTTTCTCCTTCGTCGCTTATTTTAACCAACTATTATTTGTCCCTTAATGGGGCGTTATGAGTACTTATGGATTTGAGTAAACTATCAATCTTTGTCATTCCTTTCCTTATAATACTTATAGTTATGGAATTATTGTTGTACTTACGAATTGTAAAAGGCATACGTACTGAGATATTGGTAAGCATTTCTTTAACATTTTTATTTTCTGTTTTACTTTACTTGCTCACGCCTAATTATGGTTCAGCTAATGGTCTACTTACATTTATAAACCTAATCATAAATTTCTCTATTTTAATGTGTTTATTTATTGGATTGAATTTTTTGCTCATTAAAATAAAGTCGCAAATTGTCATCCAGTTATATGTTTTTCTTTGTACAGCTATCTCTGTACCTTTATTTTGGGTTATGTCATTGTATGTATCCTGTTACACAGGACAGGGTTGTTTGTAGGTTCTATAAGCCATTCAAGCAGGTCAGACTTTTAACCGTTGGTTAGGTTCCGCTTCACATTTTAACCAACAATTAAAAGCCTCTTTACGTGGCGTTTTATGCCAAGGAGTGGTTCAAGCCGGTGAGCAAATTAACACTGATCGAAGTTAAATTAAAAAGTGAGTACCTTTGGTTCTTTCGTATAGCTATGATTTTGGTTTCTCTTCCTTTTGTTTTTAATGTATACGAAACGTTAGCTACAAGTATTGCGCTTGATGGAAAGTATACTTTTGTCAAAGGCGAACATTGGGGCTATTACGCTTATTTATCTAAACATATGGCAATATCACTTTTTTTTTTTTGGCTTGGGACTTTTGGCTCTAAAGTAAAAACTAGTGACTAATTGGCATATAATAAGAAAACTAACAGGACTAAAAAATGCGAGCTGTTCACTTCACTCCATTATAGCCAACCATTTTTATCCTATTATTTGGGTGTTATACACATATGGAGTTAGCAGATGAATTCAAAGTTTAATATATTATATTTAGTTATCGCTTTAGTTGTTATGAATGGATGTAGCATTTATAGTGAAGATGATTATGGTGAAGCAGAAACAAATAAAATAGAATCATCATGCATCAATATGGAACCAGCTCAAGAAGCTAAATGTAAGGAAAGAGAGCAGACGTTAATAATCAGTTTAGGTGCTGATGAAAACTGTAATCATCCCTATGAATATGAAAGAAACAAATGTAAAAATGAAAAAGTAAAACAGAAAAAGCAACTTGATGAGTCACTTAATAAGCATGTGAAATAATAGGTATAACAAAGCATTCAAAAGGATTTGAGTATGTTGAATTAAAGGTGTTTATAAAGCGATTTATTGCTTTAGCTGTTCTATTTAATTTACCGCCAGTGATTACCCCACTTTTTGTATCTATTGTCACTTCTTTGGGTCATATGTGCTGCATTTCTAGCTGGTATTAGCTTAATATTTTCACACCGTGGCAAAAATGCCTAACAATAAAATCATCAAGGACAAAAAACAGTTGGTTTTTTCTCCTTTGTCGCTTATTTTAACCAACTATTATTTGCCTCTTAATAAGGCTTTAGCTATACAGATCATATTTTGTGGCACTAGCTAAAATTTACAAAGGACAGCATGAACAATGAATACGAAAAATAAAAGTACAAAATTACCTCTAAATATTCGGCTTCTACTAGGTGCTTTTGCTGTTCCTTCATTATTTTTAGCGTATATGATTGGCACAATGGCATTGAAAGGTAATTACCAAGAGGTTGATTATTTCGAATGGATATATTCATTGCTTGGTTTTGTTGCCATTTATATCGCAATATCTGGAAAACGAGTGTTTTAGTTTTCGTCAATTGGAATGTGTAAATAGTGTATAGCTAAGAAGGCTTTCAAACGGACAAAAAACAGTTAGCTGTTTTAACTCCGTTCAATATTTTCGCCAACAATTTTTGCCCATTAACAGGGCGATAACTGCGTAATCCTTTAAATATCATCATGAACCACAATGAACAGTGTCGCCACTTATCTGCTTGATATTAAACGTTAATACTTAATTGTTCTTGTTTGTTATTGTTCTTGGTTGTTCGTTGTAGCATAATGATGTTGCTACAAATGAGCTACAAGGATGATTACTGCATGCCAATTAAAAGCAAGATAACCGTAACCAATATCAAAAATCTAGTACCTTCGGATAAACGCTTAAATGATACTGATATTTCTGGCTTTCATGCCCGTATAACCCCATTAGGTTTGATCACTTA
>NZ_JACGVP010000042.1:0-4759 GCF_014077275.1 Colwellia sp. BRX8-7
GAAAACAGGTTAATTACCGATTAGGTGTTGATGGTCAAATGACACCTGCTCAAGCAAGAGATTTAGCAAAAAGTAAAATTGCCGACGTTACTCAAGGTGTAGATGTTCAAGCGTTAAGAAAACAAAAACGTACTAGTACCAAATATTCCAAATTCTCTACACTCCAATACTTCTTAGATGAAAAGTACACACCTTGGCTAAAATCACGCAATCCTAAAACAGCCGAAAAAACAGTGAAATCGTTTAAATCGTCATTTCCTAAGTTAATGGACTTTCAATTATCCGACATTAACGCGTGGGAGATCGAGAAATGGAGAAATAAGCGTTTAGCTGATGGTGTTAAGCCTGCAACAACTAATCGCCAAATAAACACGATTAAGGGCTGTTTAAGTCGAGCGGTTGAATGGGGTGTTATTGATAGTCATGATTTACGTAAGGTTAAAACACTAACCGTTGATAACTCAAAAGTACGTTATTTGTTTAAAGATGAGGAAAGTAGGTTACGTGAAAGTCTTAAAGCATGTGATACAGCGTTTTTAGAAGTCATCGTTTTACTTGCTATGAATACAGGTATGCGTAAAGGTGAGCTGTTGTTATTAAAATGGCATGACATTAATTTTGATAATAAAATTCTGACAGTAGATTTTCAAAACGCTAAGTCTGGTAATACTCGTCATTTACCGCTCAATACAGAGGCGTTTAATCAGCTTAACCAGTGGCAAGAACTAACGGGTAACGAAGGTTATGTATTTAAAGGTAAAAATGAACAACCGTTAAAAGACTTTCCGTCTGCTTGGACTAAGTTATTAGATGAGTCTAATATTACCAAATTTCGTTTTTATGATTTGCGTCACCACTTTGCCAGTAAGCTAGTGATGGCAAGTGTCGATTTAAACACAGTTCGAGAATTATTAGGTCACAGTGATTTAAAAATGACATTGCGCTACGCACATTTAGCACCAGAGCATAAAGCGGCGGCGGTTAACTTGATTGGCTAATGATCACAAAGTGCGCATTGCTGACGTTAGTTAGTGGTTGTTCTTTAGGTCGATAATTAGCCATAAGCTGACCTTAGCCTTTAAGTTACTAACGTCAGTCAGAGCCTAGAGCGTTAATTAGCATGCTTTCCTGATATGTTCCCTTTGTGCACATTGAGACATTAGGATTAAAAATTTTGCCATATATTTTCTAATCACTCACTTTTTTTTTGATAGATAGCTTATTAAATATATTGGCTTACGTAGCTCCATAAACAAAGTTGAATAGGTTGAAACTTACTGGTAACTTATTAAAATATTATTAAAAACGTGTGTATGAATGAATTATATCGAAACAATCTACGGTTTAATTCGAAATGATCACTTATCCCTCAGTTAGACTCTATATGTATAGGAAACTATGGCGAATCTGCTTAGTACAATTAAGAATACACTCCTTGAAAAGCATGAACTACCTTTTGCGGTCTACACTTCTATCACAGAGCAAAAACTGTTAAATGTTCCTATTGCGAAACCATTATTAATTGTTGTTCTAAATGGTACTAAAGAATTAGGTATTGATAATGAGTTAACTTGTCATTCAGGAGATTTTATCTTTTTATCAGACAGCCCTGCGATAAATATGCGCAACATCCCTAAAGACAAAGAGTATTTTGCTCTGTTAATTGAATTTGATTTTCAAGACTTCAATGGCCTCCAAATAAATGCTTCTAATAAAAAAGATTACTTTATTGGTAAAACAACATCAACTTTAGAAAAATGTTTACAACAATTTGTTGAAATATCTCTGTGGGCACCAAAAAAGATGTGGTCTTTACGAAAAAGAGAAATTATATCGTTATTGTGTCACATGGGTCATAGAGAAGTTTTATCTCTACTAGCTAGCCCTCAAATAAAAGATCAACTGCATGAGATGTTCATTGAGCAGGGCTTTTATGAATTAACAATGGAACAAATTTGTGACCAGCTAGCGATGAGTGAATCTACACTGCGCCGAAAACTGAAATTAGAAGGTACAAGTGTTCAAGAGATTAAAGATCAAGCAAGGCTGGGTCTGGCTTTACACCTTCTGCAAACTACACAAAATTCAATCAATTTGATTGCAGATAAATGTGGTTATCAATCTCAGTCACGATTTACTGAACGCTTTAAGATACGTTTTGGTTTAACACCTTCTGAGCTTCGAAAAACTAAAATGACCGATTAGGGCGAAAGTGTGATTGTTTTAGTACTAAATTTTCGAGAAAGAAGTCATTAAGATAAACATTCAATTAATTAACACTCATTAGGATTATTATGCGTCATACATCCAAATTTTTATCAATTTTATTACTGAGCATTTCGGCACATTCATTCGCAGACCCTCTTACATTATCCAGTAAAGATATTGAACAAGGGAAGTTTATGGCTAAAGCACAAGAATACGGTGGTTTTGGCTGTTCAGGTGGCGATTTGTCGCCACACCTTAAATGGGCTAATGCACCCAAAGGAACAAAAAGTTTCGCTATAACGGTCTATGATCCTGATGCTCCAACAGGTAGTGGCTGGTGGCATTGGCAAGTTGTGAATATTCCTGTGAATGTGATGGAAATAGCAACGGGTGCGGGAGATACAAAAACTAACCTAGCTCCAGTAGGTAGTACTCAGATAAGTAATGATTATGGTAGTCGAGGTTTTGGCGGCGCCTGTCCACCAGAAGGACATGGGGTACATCACTACCGTTTCACATTACATGCACTTTCTGTAGAAAAACTTGAATTACCAAAAGATGCTTCAGGAGCATTAACGGGTTATATGATAAATGCTAATACAATTGAAGCAAGCACTATTCAAGCGTTGTACAAACGAGATTAGTCTTAATTAATCAGGGGCTAAAAACGATTATCTTTCGCCCCTGATTATTTAAACCAATTTCATTTACTTATTAACCGGGTGTTATTGGTATAAAATCTAATGAGAATTCAATGCAAGACACACATCGCTAATGTCATCAAAGTGACAAAATTTGGCGTGCCTCACAAAAAACGTTAAGGCTGCTATGTCGGATCACTTGTCGTTAGATAAGCCAAGGCTAAAAGTCCGCTATCGTATCTTTGTTGACATGAATCTGCCTAATTTTGAGGACTAATTTAGGTCAGGAATATGGCAAAAGTAATCATAAACCGACTACCCCAATACAGTTCATTTAAAACGACTCTGACCCCTTTTATTTCACTTTATACATAAGCGGTGGTAAGTCAATTCCTGCTGAAAACCTTCCTTTCAAACGATAGCCTTTACTAATATCCCTTTAAATATAGTTAGATTAACACCGCGTTGTAACTAAATAACGTAAAAAAAGAACAAAACACAGCGAAATACAAATATAATCACAAAATAGTAGTTTTATTACGAAATTTATTTACATTAGAGTTTTAGCTCTATACACTCGTCGGCAATTAAAGCATTCCAAACTTTTTAAATTTCTGAGGTACTTATGAAAACTTTACTTATACCAGCACTTACTGCCATTGTTTCTTTAAACACATTTGCGACAACGTCTAATGTAAAGTTTATCGCAACTGACTATTCAGCTGAAACTCAAGTTTGTCTAGCTGCAGCGCAAAATGGCTTAACTTCAGCAGAAGATAAAGCCAAAGAATTAGGTATTAACTATAGTGGCCTTCAATACATTATCCAATGTAACGGTAAATCATTAATTCAGTTTTCAAAAACGCCTAAAAAAGTAGCTAAAATTGCAGAAATAGAATTAGTTGTAACAAAGCCACAATATAAATTTGTTACAACAAATAAAAATAAGGCGTCAAAAATTTGTGCAGATGCGGCGATTAATGGCTTTAACTTCGTTAATGAAAATTACAGTGATGTTAGATACGTAGTTTGTAATGGCCAAAACATAGTTCGCTTTGCTAAAAAATACAAAAGCTAATTTGTTTATTTTTTAAATGTGTAATATCGGTTTTGACTTTTATTAACACGTAGTTTGATTGATTCCCCAACCAATTAAACCTTTCGCCTCGCAATTTGCGGGGCTTTTTTTTGTTTAATATTCGTAACCAATAGAAGCATGTTCCACTTAATATAAAAGCAAGTTACTTTATTAAGTGGCTTGGTAGAACTATAAGCTATTCAAGTGGGACCAATTACAGTTGGCAGGTACCGCTCCGCTTCACATTTTAGCCAGCTACAATTTCCCCCTTTACAGGGCGTTAGGCATACATTCGAATGAAGTATTTTTGAGCACTCCAAATGGATCAATTTAAAATATAAGATGGTAGAACTTCTCAAGCTCGGCGCTATAGAGCATTAATTGCATATACTTCTTTGATTATTGCTAGTTTATTAATTTTATTAGCAGGACATGAGGTTATAAATTATTTTGGTTTTAACTTAGATACTAGAATTCGTGATGTAAGTGGTTGGAAAACTTTTGCTGTTTTCATAAGTATGTTACCTATAGTAGCGTTCATAATATGGCTTACATTAATCACCATTCAAAAATTATGCTTAAAATTAAATGTTTAGGCTGGTGGTTAACAGTATGCCTAACAAGAACTTCAAGAAGGACAAAATAAAGTTGGCTGTTTTGTTCACTCCGTTCACCTATTTTAGCCAACTCTATTTTGCCCCTTAAGTGGGCGTTAGCTTGCAATGGAGTTTTGATGAAGCATCGAGTTACGGGTTTTGATCTTGCTAGAGCGTTTGCAATTTTCGGGATGGTTATTGTTAATTTTAAAATAGCTATGAATGCTGATACGGGC
>NZ_JACGVP010000060.1:0-1705 GCF_014077275.1 Colwellia sp. BRX8-7
CACCACAAATAATGCTTGAGACTCCTAAAATATCAGTAACAGTCCTGAGATTTTTCGATAGCGATTTGCGTTCCTGCCTAATTGTTCGAATATACTCAATCATAGCCTTGCCATATAACGCCCCATTAAGCGGCAAAAAATTGTTGGCTAAAATTGTGAACGGAGTGAAACAGCCAACTGTTTTTTGTCCGTTTGAACGTCTTGTTATGTGTTGATTACACTTGACTTTCGATTTCAAAATGCTTGCCATTGTACCAAACGTGCAAATACTTTGAGTCGATGCGTACATCTATAGTTGATTCGAAATAATCATGAACCGTTTCCCATGAAGTGCCATTATTTGTGACACTTTTTATTAATTCAACTTTCTTACTATTGAATCTAATATGATTACCTTTATTACAGTCTGGGCATACATACCAGATAGTTTGCATCTCTGGCCAACTAAATACGCTATTCGATAATGCGAACTCTAAATTAAAACTAGCTTTACAATTGATACAATTCATAAAAACACATAACGCCACATTAAGCGGCAAAAAATTGTTGGCTAAAATGTTGAACGGAGTGAAAACAGCCAACTGTTTTTTGTCCGTTTGAATGCCTTGTTAGGTTTAAAATACTACCAACTAATGAAAGTATACTACAAGACATAAAGCCAGTGGAATTAGCGAAATAACCAACACTTTACGCCACATTGGTATTAAGACCACTTTGCTATCATCGGTAAAAGGTTTACTTGGAAATTTACGTTCCCATAAAGTAAAACCAATGAGTAAAATAGCCCAATATACAAAAGTTAAAATTTGATAAATATTAGAATCAAGAGATTTACTATCGAGAATATACGGTTTCATTAATTCTGGCATAATCCATAAGGTAGCAATCAAAATAACCTGAATAGAAATTCTGAATAATTGCTTCCCTGACAATTTATAAGACTTCATACTTTGCTTTAAACCTAACGCCCCATTAAGAGGCAAATGATAGTTGGCTAAAATAAGCGACGAAAGAGCAAATAGCCAGCTGTTATTTGTCCTGCTTGAATGGCTTGTTAGAGTTTTTTACTCGATGACTTTGAATTCACTAATTTCATAAAAGCACTCATCATCCATTATGTCTTTATTCCAATCAATTTCAATGACTTCTGGAAATCCATATTTAGGGTGATATTTAATTTCCATGCTTGCAGCTTCAAATAACCCTTTATTTGCAGCTATAAAAAGATCATTTATTACTAAATTGTGTTCGTGTTCACTTAGTTTTTCAAAAAGTGCTACGTCATTTACAACAAGAACTTTTGAACCTGCTACATACATACAACCTTCTTGGGCAACGTAGCTATACCTTTCAGGCTCATTTTGTTGCCAAATATCTAATTGTCTTTGTATTTTTTCGTTTGTTTGAGAGCTTACGGATTGATAACCAACACCCCAAAAACTAAATATAAAAACTATTATCGTTCCTAATACAAAGAAGACTGAATATGGATTGCGACTATCGAATATTTGCATAAAACTCTAACGCCACGTTAAGCGGCAAAAAATTGTTGGTTAAAATGTTGAACGGAGTGAAAACAACCAACTGTTTTTTGTCCGTTTGAACGCCTTATAGTTGGACCAATCCATTTATCAATCGATTAGTTTACTATATTTGATAAGTGGAATATGCCTCTGTTGGTTACGAATATTGAACGGCAAACATC
>NZ_JACGVP010000084.1:0-604 GCF_014077275.1 Colwellia sp. BRX8-7
ACGAAGACGCCCTACAACGAATCAAAATATTTAGAAGCATTAAAACGAAGAGGATCGCCACTGTTAAAATTTGCAATAAATAGCTAAATTTTACTAGTTGTCCACCTCAGGGCGTGTTGTTATATTTACTACTTATTATTGCCAGCTTTACTCTTATGTCCATTTTTTAGAATCAGATATATGAACCTTAAAAAGTAAAGCACTACTAAGAATTGAACCAAAATCCACATGTAATATTCGTATTCTGATGATGCAATTGTTACTGTTTTAAACTCTAAAGCCGCAACTTCACCCGTAATAATAGAATTTAGAAAAAGTATTCCTGATAATATAAACGTGGGTAATATGGCAATTACATAAAGAATTCTTTTTTGTTTCTCATACATGATTTGTAATCCAAAATTAGAGTTTACGGTAAATATAACGCCACGTTAAGCGGCAAAAAATTGTTGGCTAAAATTGTGAACGGAGTGAAACAGCCAACTGTTTTTTGTCCGTTTGAACGCCTTATAGTTGGACCAATCCATTTATCAATCGATTAGTTTACTATATTTGATAAGTGGAATATGCCTCTGTTGGTTACGAATATTGAACGGCAAACATC
>NZ_JACGVP010000059.1:0-1837 GCF_014077275.1 Colwellia sp. BRX8-7
TAAGGTTTTGTATTTACAGAAATACTTCACCTAACAAGCAATTCAAACGGACAAATAACAGTTGGCTGTCGTTCGTTCCTCACTATTTTAGCCAACTATTATTTGCCGCTTAATATGGGCGTTATGTGCTTTAGGTGTATATGAAACCGGATTACTCAAAATATAATATTGGTGAATTACAGGACGTGATTTCTCATATCGACAGCAAAGCTTATCCTGATAGGAAACTAGAGGCTGAAGAAGTATTACGTTATAAACTAAATTCAGGGGAAGTTGATGATAAACCTATCAACAATGAAACTAATAAGCGCCAGTTAGGTGTTTTTTTAAGTACAGTTTTCATTCTTGTAAGTTTGGTACTTTTATACAAACCAGTGTTTGAAAACTCTGTAATAACACGAAGTTCAGGGGTAATTAATTATTCCCAATCACCTTTTGCCTTTTGGTTTCATACTTTACTTTATTTAATTACACTTTTAAGTTGTATATTTTGGCTTGTTAAATTAATTAGATCAAAATAGGTCAGCACATAACAAGAATTTCAAGAGGGACAAAATACAGTTGGCTTTTTGTTCACTCCGTTCACCTATTTTAGCCAACTGAATTTTGCCCCTTAAATGGGCGTTATGAGTAAAGGAGATTTTAGTGACGTACGATAGAATGGATTGGCACTATGGATCGGAAAATTTTCCAAGTGAATTGAATGATGATAATGCTGGTACACATATTGGGATGTTCATAGCATGGGTTATCAGAAGGGATTTAATTGGAGAATTACACTTAAAAGAGTCAGTTGAATCAATATCTAAAGTTAAATCACGTCAAATGACAGGAACAGAGTTTTTGAAATTAGAATGTGATGAAAAATTCTGGGAAGATGATTTAAATGATAAAGGAAATGCATTTGCCCAATATTATTATGGAGCCAATATGTATTATGAAGATTATGGTTCAATCTTATCCGACGAATTATCGAGTGTTTTTCATGTAATTGATTCGTGGGATAACTACGAAAAGCTAGCGTTAAAATTAGATGAACAATTTAATAAATGGCAAGAAACAGTTCAGAGTTAATTACTCATAACAAGCCATTCAAGCAGGACAAATAACAGTTGGCTATTTGCTCCTTCGTCGCCTATTTTAGCCAACAATTATTTGCCTCTTAATGGGGCGTTATAAGGCATTAGAGTATGGCGCGCAGAAGTCAGTTTAGGGGAATTGCGCATAATTTAGTTCAATGGAGCTTAAGTCGTAATAATGATTATTTAGGCTACTGGGCTATAGGCCAATTGTATTCTTTTGCTATACAAAAAAACTGCCAAGAAATCACCTTCAATATTATTGAAAATTGCATCTACCCAGATACACACGAATTTTTTGAATTACATACTTCTTACTTTAATATTATTACTAATAATGCACATAAAAATGGTATTTGGATGGCTTGGTTAAAAGAAGCTAAAATCATCTTTAAATTTGACGCGGAATACCAAGATAAATATCACTTTTTTGGCTCAGCACTAGGTAAGCCTATGACTTGTACTGTAGAGTTAACAACAGAATTGGGTAAAAAGTATTCTTTTACTAGTGGTTGTAATACTAGGCCTCACGATCCAAAACGAGAATACTGTAGAAGTGCCTTATAACAACACGCCCTGAGGTGGACAACTAGTAAAATTTAGCTAGTTATTGCAAATTTTATCAACGGTGAACCTCTTCGTTTTAATGCTTCTAAATATTTTGATTCGTTGTAGGGCGTCTTCGTTTTCCAGCACCTAAATATTATTCTTATCCACTTGAAAGCAAGCGATCTTATTATGCTGTTATGTGGTTTACC
>NZ_JACGVP010000118.1:0-307 GCF_014077275.1 Colwellia sp. BRX8-7
TGAACCTTCGACAAATTGGTTAAAAGCCAACTGCTCTACCAACTGAGCTAACGGCCGACATATAAACTGTGGTGTTGAGAATCATCATCAACTAATGCAATAATCACTAATAAAATATCATTAATGAAGTAAGTTTGCATTGTACTTGTTAAGAAAGAAAGTGGTCGGCCGTGAAGGATTTAAACCTTCGAGCTAATCGGCTTAACGGTTAAAAGCCTCGGCTTTTTGTTGTTTGCTATCTGACTTATAAATTTAGAAATTAACTATTTAAGAAGTGGTCGGCCGTGAAGGATTTGAACCTTCGACA
>NZ_JACGVP010000037.1:0-6253 GCF_014077275.1 Colwellia sp. BRX8-7
GTATGTTATGTTTTATCATGCTAGCCTCTGTTTGATAATGTTGACACATATATTATGGCTCTGGTTTGTAAAACTAACCCACATTTAGAGGCTAGCACCTTGTGGGGAGTCATTGTGTCTATGTGTCTTTAGGAATAATATGAAATACTTGAGTTTACTTCCCATATCATTAATTTTAGGTTGTACAAATATATCCTTATCCGATAGAGCGATTCCTTACGATGATGGTTCGTTCTATACAGTAGTGGGTGGAGAAACAAAAGAGAAAGCTCACTCTATGTTGATAGGTGTCATGAAGTCTAGATGTGAAGTTGAAGGTGGAAAATCTTTTCAATTAATTTCTACGAAAAATAGTCAGACTGGAGAAGTTGAAAAATTTGTCAAAAGTAAATCTAGTACGAAAATTGGCTCTTGGGAATTTAGTGACGTTGATACAAATTATACACAAGGTTTTGATCTCGAAGCTAAATTCACATGTATATAGTTTCGTTGTACGACACATAATAAGCCATTCAAGCAGGACTTTTAATGGGGCGTTAGCTGCTTTTGGTCTTAAGCAGTATTTTTATTATCTATAGGGAAATTATTATGAAAAATATATTTAAATCTATTCTAGTTGCACTTGCTGTAATTACTTCGAATATTAGCTTTGCTAATGATATTTCAGCTGATTTCTTAAATAATGAAGCAGAAATTGCTCATAAAGTATATCTTCATGAGTCAACTGAAGTTGCAATCTATGCAATGGAATCTATTGTGAGGCTTCAAGAGTCCGATCAATCGGATAAATTATTACAAAAAACTGGTCCATCTAGTCTTTCATTTTCTTATATTCGTTTAGGTTTTTTATATGAAAAATCAGGTTTAATGCAAAAAGCAGATATAGCTTTTTCTAAAGCGGTTGCTACTTATAAATCACCATATAATAAAAATGAATCTGTAGCCCTTAGTAAATTAAAAACAGCAGTTCAAGAGTTGGATGCAATCAGCAGCTAACAAGTTGCTTAAACGGACGTAAAGTAGTTGGCTTGCTTTCGTTCCTCACTAATTTTAGCCAGCTATTATTTGTCACTTAACGTGGCGTTATAGGGCAAATCGGAGTGTTGAGTATCCATGAAGTTTATAAATAATTTAATCTTGGTGTTGTCCATTCTATTTACATCAACTTCGTTTGCTGTTGATAAAAAATACCACGAGGATATTTCCTTGATTAAAAGTGCTTTCAAGCAACAGGATAAGAAAGCTATTGCAACTTTTATTTCTTATCCATTAGGGCGTGAATTTCCAATACCTGCCATTAAAAATGAAGCAGAGTTAGTAAATCGCTTTGATGAAGTGTTTGATAAAAAATTTATCGAGCTAATAGCTAACTCTGATCTAGACAAAGATTGGAGCATGATGGGCTGGAGAGGCGTAATGTTTTCTAGCGGTAAACTTTGGCTAGATTCCAAAAATAAAATAAGAGCGATAACATATCAATCTTCAAAAGAAAAAGAGATCAAAGCAAGTTTGATTGAAAAACAAAAACAAACTTTGCATCTAAGCCTCAGAGTTTATAAAAAACCAATATTAGAGTGGAAAACATCTAAATTTCATATTCGAATTGATGATCTTGGGGATTACAATTATCGCTATTCGTCATGGAGTATCGATAAAAAAACTAGAGATAAACCTGATTTAATTTTAGAAAATGGAAAAATGGTTTTTGAAGGTAGTGGTGGTAATCATCACTATTCTTTTTCTAACGGTAAATATATTTATCGTTGCTATGTTAGTGTACTTGGTAATAGTAAGTCTGCACCTGGAATATTAGATGTTTTCAAAGGTAAGGAACATATATTAAGTGACGATGTTATTGAGGTGCTAAGTCGCTAAATTTCATGCGTTTAATTGCCCTATAACAAGTCATTCAAAAGGAAAAAAAACAGTTGGCTGTTTTCGTTCCTGAACATTTTAGCCAACTATCATTTGCCTGTTAATTAGGCGTTATATGCCAAGGAATGTTTTGAACATCTACTCAATACTTGATCATTTATTAGTCATTCTAATTTCGTTATATGGGGTAGCATTCTTTAGTGGCTACCTTAAGCAGTCAGAAAAATCACCAGCCATGATTTGGATGAAAACTAAATATCCAAAATCGCCTAAAATTCTAATGTATCTTGGTGTTTTTGTGATATTAAATCATTCAGTACGTTTAGTTATCGAGCTGTTTAGTTGAACGTCGGCATATAAGCCATTCAAGCCGGACAAATAACAGTTGGCTCTTAATAGGGCGTTAACTGCAAGGAGGCACTGTTGAGTATTATTTCCAATATAACTTTAGTTATCGTATTTTTATTATCACTGATTATATGCAACGCTTTGAAAGCTGAAGAACATTGCAAAAATGATGTTTGCATTGAATTTAACGATATTCAATTAAAAATATCATCAGAATATATTATTATTCCTACTCTCAAAGAACATCCTAAGTACATGAAATACGTTGATCAATTACTTGTGTCTTCATTATATTTAAAGGATAAGCGTTTGTGTCTGGATTATTGTGAGGAGTCCTTTAGAGGTAAAGTATTCTCTGATGGTGTCAGTAGTAAAAGATTGAGTATTGTTCATGGCGAAGGTTATTCTGCATCATCATGGAGTATGGAGTTTACCAACTCTGAAGGGCCACAGATTACACATATGGGTATTATTTATACCAATAATACCCTGTTGCAAGTATTCGATGATAAAAAGCTTTGACTGTATTTGCTTTCACAGTTAAATAGTAAGAGTTAAATTGCAGCTAACAAGCTGCTCAAACGTTCAAACGGACAAAAAACAGTTGGCTGCTTCACTCTGTTCACAATTTTAGCCAACAATTTTTTGCCGCTTAACGTGGCGTTAACTTCCTAGGGATAGAATGAGTATACGAAAAGCTACAATCAATGATGCAGTAGGAATTCGATCTCTAATTCTGAGCGCCGCAGAACCACAAACCAACTCTGACTTTAATAAAGAAGGTATTGTACACTTTAAAGAAAGCCTTGAATTGAAAGCTATAAAAGAACGCATCCAAAATAAAAAATATTTGATGTTATGTTTTGTCAAGGAATACAAAATTGTCGGAATAATAGCAATTTTCAAAAAAGAAAAGTTAAGTCAGCTTTTTGTTGACCCTAACTCTAGAAAGTTAAATATCGCTAAACAATTGTGGTCAGCAGCAAATGAAATCTGTATAGCTCAAGGAGGTAATGGGAATTACTGGGTAAAGTCTTCAACTATGGCTATTCCTGTTTATGAGCGTTTCGGTTTCCGCCTTGATTCGGCTCAACAAAATACAGACGGTATAATTTTTCATACGATGTTGCTACAGTCATGAATACGGAAGTTAACAAGTCACTGAAAAGGACAAAAAACAGTTGGCTTTTGCTGCTTCGTCGCTTATTTTAGCCCACTATTATTTGCCGCTTAACGTGGCGTTAGAGAGCAATGCAGATTTTGAGCCTAGGCATACTATGATAAACAAACTTGATAATTCTAATGAAGACGTTGGTAATAAAATTTTTAAAGTTTTTCAAAACTCTTACAAAGTTGAAGCTCAGCTTATTAATGCTTCTAATTTTCCACCACTATCGCGAAGCATTAAAGATATAAAGAATTCAGAAACACTGTTTTATGGTTTTTATGAAAATGGATGCATCGCAGGAGTCATAGAGGTTGTTGTAAAGGGTAATCAATTAGAAATAGATAGTTTAACCGTTGATCCAAAGTATTTTAAAAAAGGGATTGCAGGTCAATTGATTAGTTATATTCTCGACTTATTTGAATTTACAGAAGCAATTGTAGAAACTGCCGTTGCCAATGATCCAGCAATTAATTTATACAAGAAATATGGCTTTGTTGAGTTTAAACAGTGGACACCAGCTCATGGTATTCGAAAAGTCGCAATGTCGTTGAAAAATGATCTCTAACAACAGCCATTCAAGCAGGAATTTTAACAGTTGGCTAGGTTCCGCTTCGTTCAACATTGTAGCCAACTATTATTTGCCTCTTAATGGGGCACCAGCTGTACTATGAAGCTTTTAGGTAAGGAGCCTATTATCAAATTTTTTAAACTTACATCAACTCTTGAATTAATAGGATGGTTTTTTCTTATTCTATTTTTTTCGGTTCTAATCTTCAATATAGAGCAAAGTTTCTTAGTTATAATTCTACTTTGTCTTACTTTGCTATTTTCTGTACTTTCAGGGATCGTACCTATGTTCTCAAATGTGGTTCCCCAAACTTCTTTATTAATAAGAAGATTATTTCCAGCAATTGGTATTGTTATTTACTTTTTGGTTCAATTTGTAAGAGAACCATTTATTATACCTTTCTAATGAACTAGCATACGGCTAACAAGCAAATCAAGACCGATAAAACAGCGGGCTGTGCTCGTTACTCGCTATTATAGCTAGCCATTTTTTAGCCGCTTAGCAAAGCGTTAGTTTTCGTAGAGCGTGTATTATCTCCATTTGTCAAAAAGGATAATTTGATGTTAAACAAAGTAATAATTATTATCTGTACACTGATCTTCACAGGATGTGTTGTTGTTCCTGAAGTGGATCATTCTCAAAAATATCAATGTGGTTTGTCTACAGATAAAAAGACTCTTAAAGTTGTTAATCTAATGAAGGGCGACACTAGCTTTTATGAATGGAATGATGAGTTTTTATCTGTAATAACTATGCCGACATCAGCAGTTGTCTCAAGTGTATACGTAGCGGTAAATAATGTTTATCACTTTGGTGAAAAACAAATAAAATGTGGTAACAAAAACTAACAAGACTTTTAAACGACAAAAAGCAGTTTGCTGTTTTTGTTCTTCAGTATTTTAACAAACAATTTTTTGCCTGTAGTTAGGGCGATAGAGCTATAAGGAGTTAGCAATGAGAAATGCCGTTTCAATTACAATAATAAGTTTATTTTTAGGTGCATGTGCGTCTAATGATACTTTTCAAGTTGTCGATGAATCCCTAATTGAATATAAGGATATATCTTTAAAAGAACAAAGAGAATTAGTTAAAGAGTATTGGATAGTTGAAAAGAGGCTAGACCCTAAATACCCAATAGAAGCAGCAAGGAAAGGTTTATCTGGTTGTGTTGATCTTATTGTCGGTATAAACAAAGATGGTAAAACCAGTGGCTACAAAGTAAAGGAATCTTATCCTAAAGGTGTATTTGATTACCATGCTGCTGCGTCTCTCAAAAGCTGGAGATGGTCAGCAACAGAAGTAAATGTTGATAAAACACCTGTATTGACATCCATACAATTGGATTTTATGGTTAGTGGCGCAAAGAATGCCAAGGAAGCTAAAAATAAATGCGGATGGAATTATAAGGTATAGCGCTAACAAGCTATTCTAGCAGGATAAATAACAGCTGGCTATTTGCTGCTTCGTTGCTTATTTTAACTAACTATTATTTGTCTCTTAATGGGGCGTTATTTTTTGAATAAAAAGGTGGAGTATATGGATAAATCGCTGCAAAAAATGATTGAAAATATGCCTGAAAAAACAGGTAAAAAATTAGAAGAATGGTTTCAAACCTTGGACAAAGAGAATTTTGAAAAGCATTTAATGGCTGTGAAATTTTTAAAAACAGAGCATGGTGTAACACATGGGTTTGCAAATACAATTGTCACTTTATCTAAAGAAAGAACTAATCCTCCTGAAGATTTAGTTTTAAATCAATATGGTGGTAAAGAATCGCTTAAGCCTATTTATGAAATGCTTTTCTTAGTAATCAAAAACTTTGGTGAAGATGTTGTAATTACACCCAAAAAAGGAAGTGTAAGTTTCATCAGAAAAAAACAGTTTGCTTTAATTAAGCCGGCAACTAAAACAAGAATAGACTTGGGTTTAAAACTTAAAGACGTCGAGGTGCAAGGGCGGTTAGAAGCATCAGGACCATTTGGCACTATGTGTACCCATAGAATGCAACTAAATAATATCTCTGACGTTGACAGTGAAGTTATCGAATGGTTATCGAAAGCGTACGAAACATCTGTTTAGTCAAAACATAACAAGCGGTTCAATCGAAAAAATACAGTTGACTATTTTCACTGTGTTCAACATTTTAGCCAACAATTTTTTGCCTCTTATCGAGGCGTTGGTATGACTCCCCACGTCAAGTTAAATACACTGATCCTTGTTCATTAATTTCAGAACCATTGTATTCACTTTTAGTATTAAGTGAGTTAACGCATAGAATGAAGCAAGTAATTTCG
>NZ_JACGVP010000073.1:0-888 GCF_014077275.1 Colwellia sp. BRX8-7
GCTTGAGCAGGTGTCATTTGACCATCAACACCTAATCGGTAATTAACCTGTTTTCCGTTTAAGCGATAAAACAGGTAATAAGTGATCAAACCTAATGGGGTTATACGGGCATGAAAGCCAGAAATCTCAGTATCATTTAAGCGTTTATCCGAAGGTACTAGATTTTTGATATTGGTTACGGTTATCTTGCTTTTAATTGGCATATAGTAATCATCCTTGTAGCTCATTTGTAGCAACATCATTATGCTACAACGAACAATCAAGAACAATTAAACATTAATGTTTAATATCAGTTAGATAGGTGACGTTATTGTTCATTGTGGTTCATGATGATATTTAAAGGATTACGAAGTTATCGCCCTGTTAATAGGCAAAATTTAGTTGGCTAAAATGTTGAGGAACGAAAACAGCCAACTGTATTTTGTCCTTGTTAAACAGCTTGTTATATGCCGTTTACTACTCTCCATCCGATATAGAACTAGACTCTCCCGGATCGTTTACCTTAAGCCCTTCTTCAGGAATACCTACTTCTAAGCCATTGACTAAGGCAAACCAACTATTGGTCCAATTAACGGTAAAACCATAACCAAAAGTTTATGACTATTTAACTTTTCAATATGAGCAAAAATATACTTATTACGTTTAAGTTTACGTAAACGATTTATACTTTTAGAAATCAAAAATAGCACAACACTGGCACACACTAAATGAATTGTGGCGAGTATTAAAATGACAACAGTGATATTGACTTCATTCATGGCATATAACGCCCCATTAAGAGGCTTTTAATTGTTGGTTAAAATGTGAAGCGTAGCGGAACCTAACCAACTGTTAAAAGTCCTGCTTGAATGGCTTGTTATGTGTATGAACACCTAACTATTTTGTATC
>NZ_JACGVP010000083.1:0-605 GCF_014077275.1 Colwellia sp. BRX8-7
GCTAATCCTTTAGCACTTATAGACTTTCTCGGTTTACCTTTTTTATCTTCCCATTCAATATCATCACCTGACATTTCTTGTAGTAAGTTATATTTGTCAAATGTCCGATAGTCCCCAAAGTCTTCAGATTCATTTTTTAGCAGTTTCCATACTCCTTTATTTGAGTACGCTGGGTGTTTAGTTAGTATTTCAATTAACAACTCTTGAAAGTCATCAAAACGATTTTTAGTTACGGCTTTATTGCTTATATCTGCTTGAAACCCCTCTTGAGATTTTTCCTCACGAGGTTTGAAGCACTTTTCAATATATTCCACCATACCAATGGGCACTAATAAATCATCGAAATTGATTGTTTTTATACAAATATCGAGTTGACCACTGTCTTTATTAAGTAAAAAAGATTCAAGTCCATATTGCGATTCTGGATGTAATTCACCCCATTGAACAAGATATTTGTTTGGTAATGTTGTGGAAAATGGGTAAGCCTTATTTTCACGTTTTAAACCTTTAATGTCATCGATTCTTACATGGAAACATCGAACAGTTCCTTCCCTTAAAAGTGTCTTTTTATCTTGTCTTGATAAACGTGCTAACCCTGAATAGTG
>NZ_JACGVP010000038.1:0-5736 GCF_014077275.1 Colwellia sp. BRX8-7
ATATATTTATAACTTCTTAGAAAATATCAGATATGTATAGATTAATCATCATTATATTATTGATTTGTGGGTATTAACTAATTATGGCGTAAAGAATTATTACTTTAGCAGAAAGCTAACTAATGGCCACAGTGAAGACATTAGCATTTGAGAATTTATACTGAAAATTTTTGTATGTTTTGATCTAGAGCGGACATGGATGAACAATCAAATTACTCTTGCAATTTCCCGATAGTGGACGTTCCTCATAAATATAAAAATGATGAGTTTTGTCTATGAGTCGCTCAACCTGAATGTAAAATAGACTATGGCGTCGTTCACAGAATATCATTAGCAAAACTGGTTGTGCTTTACTGGAATTAGCGATATTTTTAAATTCATAATACTGAAGAACGAGGAACCGCCGCCATCAATACAACAAACAGTCGAACAGCGAGTTAATATTAATTAAGATCATTTATCTGGTACCGTTATGAAGTGATACGAAAAAACCAATGATTTTTTAACGTAACATGATATTTGAGATACTTTACATGCTCATATTAAAGACATCAGTCAAACTTTAAGCTTACCTTGTCGCAGGATGAAAATAATAATGCAGCGCTTCACATTCAGCAGGACTGATTAATTATAGTTAATTGAGCAATTCCCGCTAATCTTATTCATATTAAATGGCGTATAAATCACCATTTTTATCATTTAGGCTTCGATTCAGATAATAATTTTTCAAACTCATTAATAGGTATTGGCTTACCAAAAAAATAGCCCTGAAAATTTTTACACCCTTGACTTAATAGAAATCTTTGCTGTTCTTCAGTTTCTACACCTTCTGCAATTACATTCAACCCCAAACTATGTGCCATCGAAATAATAGTCGTAACAATGATTTCATCGCTAATATTTATACCTAGATCACGTACAAAGGATTGATCAATTTTAAGCTGATACAATGGCAATCGCTTTAAGTATTGTAACGATGAATAACCCGTACCAAAGTCATCTAATGAGAACTGAATACCAATTGCTGCCAAATCATTCATTTTGGCAATAATCTCTTCTATATTTATCAACAATAAACTTTCAGTTAACTCGATTTTTAGGAGTGACGAATTGATGTCATAAATATCTATAGCATTTTTGATTGTGTCTACAAAATTAATTTGATGAAATTGCTTAGCGCTGACGTTAATTGCTATTGATAGTCCTGCGGTATCAGCATTACTTTGCCAAGCTTTAAGTTGAGCACAAGCGGTTTCCAATACCCATATTCCTATTTCAACAATAATACCTGAGTCTTCTGCTATTGAAATAAAATGAAAAGGAGAAATTAAACCTTGCTTAGGATGAATCCAGCGTATCAGTGCTTCCGTACCTGATGGTTTATTTGAACTATCCATTTGTATTTGATAATACAACTGGAATTGTCGATGTTCTAGTGCGTAGATCAAATCACGTTGAAGCTCTACTCGGTGATTAATGGTAGTCTGCATCTGTGGTTCAAAAAAGCATAAGGCATTACGGCCATCATTCTTAGTCTCATACATGGCAATATCAGCTTGTTTTAACAGTTCTTCAATTGTTAACTCGTGGCCGAAAAATAATGTCGCGCCAATACTGATAGTACCCACATGGGTATAGTTAGCCATTTTATAAGGCTCGTTAATCTTATCTAATATTTTACCTGCAACAACTTTCGTCTCTTCTTCCGCAGTCATTCTGTTACAATTTAATCCCTCTAATAGAATGACAAATTCATCGCCTCCAAAACGTGATACCGTGTCAGTATCTCGTACGCAAGCGGTTAATCGTTTAGCCACTTCTTTGAGTAAGATATCACCTATATCATGACCCTGTGTATCATTAAGTGTCTTGAAGTCGTCCAGATCGAGAAACAGCACAGCGCCATAAAGGTGCCTACGAGCGCTAAACGTTAATGCTTGTTTTAACCTGTCACTTAACAGTCGTCGATTAGGTAATTGCGTTAGGGGATCATAAAAAGCAAGTTGCTCTATTTTAATGGCATCAGCTTTTTGTTGGCTAATGTCTGCAACCATTGCCATAACATAATCAACACTGCCATCTATTTTACGAACACAGCGCACCACTAACATGGTGGTAATAACTTTGCCTGTTTTACTAATAAAACGCTTTTCCAAGCTGTAACCTTCAACTTTATTAGAAAATATGTTATTAAATTGTTGTATATCGGTTTCTAAATCATCAGGGTGTGTTAGTTCAGCCCAAGTCATCTTTTGTAGCTCTTGTTCGGAATATTCCAACATATTGCACAAGCAATTGTTGACACTTATCCAACCTCTTTCGGGAGAGGTGATAGCTAAACCCACTAGATCTAATGAGTAAAATGAAGCCAATTGCATTTCTCTTTGGGTTAAACTATCGAGCATACGATCGAACTGTCGAGCGAGTAATGCCGCTTCATCAGTACCCTGCATGTTGACACGTAAATGATTAGCACCTGCTTGTACTTTATTAGCGACCTTTTGAATAGTAAACAAGCGGCGGGTCAAGTAATGGCTAGCCAGTGTGGTAATGAGTGTACCCAATAAAATAGTAATTAGTGCATAATAAAAACCATTTGTTTTAATTTTTGCTATTTGATCGACAAAGGGTTTACGGTCTAAACCAATACGTACCCAGCCAATTTTTCGGTCCGCTAAAATGATGGCTTTGGTGACATCAATAATATTAGTGGTCAAATGTACAGTTTGATGTTCGTTTTCTTTTGGTAATTCAGTTATGTACAAGCCGACTTTATCTTTCTCCGTATGTGCCATAACTTGTCCACGAGGGTCTAATACTATGGCGTGTTTTAAATCGGGATAGCGAGAAACACCATCGACAATGTCCTGTAAACCACTGAAGTCTCGCGAAGCGACCCAGATTGCCGATGAGGTCGATAAACTGTCAGCAAGGGCAACGGCTTGAACTTTATATTGTTCGATTTTAACCGTTTGCGCGTGATGGATAATATTCCAGACAAATAACCCCATCATTAATGTCACCGTTAGCGTCATACCAACAATTAATTGACGATGTAAGCTTCCTAACATTAATTGTTGCAGCGTTTTAAACATTATTTATTCTCCACTGGACGTACTTTATCTTCGAAGTTTTTTATGTAAGTACGTACGACATCATAGTCCTCATCATTGGCGCTAGTGATTCGAGCTGTTTCCATGCCTGTGAGAATAACTTGCCCATGCTCTGAATCACCTAAATTGATGAGTAAACTCTGTATTTGTTTACTAATTTTGTCAGGGACATCATCTCTTATCATTACTGAATTATTAATCAATGAGGGCGTTTGCCAAACAACTTTCAGTTGCTTTGCTTGTTCGGGGTTATCTTTTTTAAATGATCGCCAAGATGGTGGCCAAGTGGCACCTACAGTGACATTACTAAGATAAACATTCATGATTGAAGACTCTTGAGAACCAACATAAACATTTTCAGTATGTTGATTGATATCGATGCCATGAGTGTACAAAAAATATTGCGGCATAATCGCGGCGGCAAGTGCTGTGGGCGCTGGGTAACTTACACGTTTACCCTCTAATTGGAGGGGTTCAATAATATCATTATCTTTACGAACAATAAATATCCCCTTAAAATCATCAGCGTCTCCTGCCATACCTATAACATGATAACCGCTATCCATTGCTTGCACTGTCTGCCAAGGATTTGGTAATAACAACTCCGGTTGGCGGGCACGAAATTTCTTTTCAAAGGTTTGATAGTCTCGTGATGCTTCCAACTCAATCTTAATATATTGTAGTTCGCTATTTAGGTAATCAACCAGCGGTTGATAAGCCTCGAACAATTTTTGAGGATTATGTAACGGGTGAATAGCAAGACGATAGACTATAACACCATTGTCGTTGGGTGAGGTACTACTATACTGCAAGGTATTGTCAGTCGTTTTTTGCTCACAGGCAGTCAAGAGATAGGCAATAAATATAATAAGTAATTTTTTCATAGAAAGTCCACTTATCATAGTAAGTTATCTTTTTGAATTTGATAATAACTTATTATTATAAATTTGATAATAACTTTTTAATTTGAAAAAATCACTTGCGTAATATACCACATATACCACATATACCAAGATACAAAAGGTATGAATTGCATGGGTTTTGATTAGGATATCGATCAATAGACCATAAATATATTATTTCAAATTTGGGTAAGCAGTGCCAAATACCTTGAAAAACACTGCTTGCCTTTGAACGTCAGATACTTGGTATGGGTTTTTATTAATTCAGACTAAGTTTGTATGAAATTAATCTAAAACTGTAAACACAGTAAAAACATAAATTATGTTTTATTGACTTGAGCTTATTTTGGGAGACGAGTAACACTTAGTAGAGTTTGTCCGAAAATATTTGAATGTGGTTTTTTTATATTTTAGATATATTTAAAAACTAGTGCTTTTAACTAATATCAGACACTAAATTAGAATGGCATTTATTGGCTTATAGAGATACGTAGATGATGAGACAGTAAATTGCTTTTTGTGATAATAAAGTAAGTCGCAAAACCATTTTATCAACGTCCGCTTAGTCGATAATTATTAGGTTGGCTATCGACCTGCTTAAGTCAACCAACGTTTGTACTGTTGACCTACATCAACGCTCACAATATAAAAATATAACTTCTTCTTTGCGCACTTTGTGATCATTAGCCAATCAAGTTAACCGCCGCCGCTTTATGCTCAGGCGCTAAATGCGCATATCTTAATGTCATTTTTAAATCACTATGACCTAATAACTCACGCACGGTATTTAAATCAACACTTGCCATGACTAACTTACTGGCAAAGTGATGACGTAAATCATGAAAACGAAAATGAGTGATGTTGGCTTCATCTAATATTTCAGCCCAAAGAGACGGAAAGTCTTTTAAAGGTTCATTGTTCCTACCTTTAAAAACATAACCTTCGCTACCTGATAGTTTTTGCCAATGGATAAGTTGATTAAACGCCTCTGTATTGAGCGGTATATGACGGGTATTACCAGACTTAGCGTTTTGAAAATCTACTGTCAGTATTTTATTATCAAAGTTAATATCATGCCATTGTAGAGATAATAACTCCCCTTTGCGCATGCCTGTATTCATTGCGAGTAAAACGATGACTTCTAAAAACGCTGTATCGCATACTTTTAGGCTTTCACGTAACCTACTTTCCTCATCTTTAGACAAGTAACGTACTTTTGAGTTATCAACGGTTAGTGTTTTAACCTTACGTAAATCATGACTATCAATAACACCCCATTCAACCGCTCGACTTAAACAGCCCTTAATCGTGTTTATTTGACGATTAGTTGTTGCAGGCTTAACACCATCAGCTAAACGCTTATTTCTCCATTTCTCGATCTCCCACGCGTTAATATCGGATAATTGAAAGTCCATCAACTTAGGAAATGATGATTTAAACGCTGTCACTGTTTTTTCGGCTGTTTTAGGATTGCGTGATTTAAGCCAAGGTGTGTACTTTTCATCTAAGAAGTATTGAAGTGAAGAGAGTTTGGAATATTTGGTACTAGTACGTTCTTGTTTCCTTAACGCTTGAACATCTACACCTTGAGTAACATCGGCAATTTTACTTTTTGCTAAATCTCTTGCTTGAGCAGGTGTCATTTGACCATCAACACCTAATCGGTAATTAACCTGTTTTCCGTTTAAGCGATAAAACAGGTAATAAGTGATCAAACCTAA
>NZ_JACGVP010000047.1:0-3391 GCF_014077275.1 Colwellia sp. BRX8-7
TCTGTGTATCACCAGCACCATCGGTAACTGTATATGTAATAACAGGAACAGCACCATTGAAGTTATCATTCGGAGTAAAAGTATAGCTACCATCGGTATTTAAAGTTAACTCACCTTCAGTGAGAATAACGGTATCACCTGAATTATACGTATTCCCACCAACAGTAAAACTCGTTACTGTTAACGGTCCATCTGCTGTTTCTGCATTATCAAGGACATTGCCTGTGGCTGTTGTGTCTTCAGCTATCGTGACAGTTTCACTATCATCACTTAAATCTGAAACTGGTGTCACTGAAATTGTTAAGGTAGAGCTCTGTGTATCACCAGCACCATCAGTAACTGTATAAGTAATAACAGGCACAGCACCGTTGAAATTGTCATTTGGTGTGAAGGTATAACTACCATCGGTATTTAAAGTGAGTTCACCTTCCGCAAGAGTAACCGTGTCACCTGCATTGTACGTATTCCCACCAACCGTAAAGCTCGTTACCGTGAGTGGACCATCAGCAGTTTCTGCATTATCAAGCACATTACCTGTAGCAATTGTATCTTCAGCTATCGTGACAGTTTCACTATCATCACTTAGATCAGACACGGGTGTCACTGAAATAGTTAGGGTAGAACTCTGTATATCACCGGCACCATCTGTGACGGTATAAATAATAACGGGTACGCTACCATTGAAGTTATCATTTGGTGTAAAAGTGTAACTACCATCTGCATTTAAGGTAATTTCACCTTCAGCAAGGGTAACCGTATCACCTGCACTGTAGGTATTCCCACCAACAGTAAAGCTGGTGACGGTCATTGGACCGTCTGCTGTTTCAGCATTATCTAACACATTGCCCGTGGCTGTTGTGTCTTCCGCTGTTGTAACAGATTCATTGTCATCAGTAAGATCTGATAAAGGTGCTACTGAAATTGTTAAAGTAGAAATTTCGGTATCACCAGCACCATCAGTAACGGTGTAGCTGATCACTGGCACAGCACCATTAAAGTTATCATTCGGTGTAAAAGTGTAGCTACCGTCTGCATTTAAAGTGAGTTCACCTTCCGCAAGAGTAACCGTGTCACCTGCATTGTAGGTATTCCCACCAACAGTAAAGCTGGTGACGGTCATTGGACCGTCTGCTGTTTCAGCATTGTCTAAAACATTGCCTGTGGCTGTTGTATCTTCTGCAACAGTGACAGTTTCATTATCATCGCTCAGATCAGAAACTGGAGTTACTGAAATCGTTAAGGTAGAAGTCTGTGTATCACCTGCACCGTCAGTAACAATGTAAGTAATTACAGGAACAGCACCGTTGAAATTGTCATTAGGTGTAAAGGTATAACTACCATCGGTATTTAAAGTTAACTCACCTTCAGTGAGGGTAACGGTATCACCTGAATTATACGTATTCCCACCAACAGTAAAACTCGTTACGGTTAGTGGACCGTCTGCTGTTTCAGCATTATCGAGGACATTGCCTGTTGCGGTTGTGTCTTCCGCTGTTGTAACAGATTCATTGTCATCAGTAAGATCTGATAAAGGTGCTACTGAAATTGTTAAAGTAGAAATTTCTGTGTCACCAGCACCATCAGTAACGGTGTAGCTGATCACTGGCACACTGCCATTAAAGTTATCATTCGGTGTAAAAGTGTAACTACCGTCTGCATTTAAAGTGAGTTCGCCTTCCGTAAGAGTAACGGTATCACCTGAATTATACGTATTCCCACCAACAGTAAAGCTGGTGACAGTCATTGGACCGTCTGCTGTTTCAGCATTATCTAACACATTGCCCGTGGCAATTGTATCTTCAGCTATCGTAACCGTTTCACTATCATCACTTAAATCTGAAACTGGTGTCACTGAAATTGTTAAGGTAGAGCTCTGAGTGTCACCTGCACTGTCAGTAACAATGTAAGTAATTACAGGCACAGCACCGTTGAAATTGTCATTTGGTGTGAAGGTATAACTACCATCGGTATTTAAAGTTAACTCGCCTTCCGTAAGAGTAACGGTATCACCTGCATTATAGGTATTCCCACCAACCGTAAAACTCGTTACTGTTAACGGTCCATCTGCTGTTTCTGCATTATCAAGGACATTGCCTGTGGCAATTGTGTCTTCTGCTATTGTGACCGTTTCACTATCATCACTTAAATCTGACACTGGAGTTACTGAAATAGTTAAGGTAGAACTCTGAGTGTCACCAGCACCATCGGTAACGGTATAAGTAATAACAGGCACAGCACCATTGAAGTTATCATTTGGAGTAAAAGTATAACTACCATCGGTATTTAAAGTTAACTCACCTTCAGTAAGGGTAACCGTATCACCTGCATTGTACGTATTCCCACCAACCGTAAAACTCGTTACTGTTAACGGTCCATCTGCTGTTTCTGCGTTATCAAGCACATTACCTGTTGCAATTGTGTCTTCTGCTATTGTGACCGTTTCACTATCATCACTCAGATCTGAAACTGGTGTCACTGAAATTGTTAAGGTAGAACTCTGAGTGTCACCAGCACCATCGGTAACGGTATAGCTTATCACTGGCACAGCACCGTTAAAGTTATCGTTCGGTGTAAAAGTGTAACTACCATCTGCATTTAAGGTGAGTTCGCCTTCCACAAGAGTTACCGTGTCACCTGCATTGAAAGTATTTCCATTAACAGTAAAGCTGTTTACGGTTAGTGGTCCATCGACGCTGTCGGCGTTATTAAGCACGTTACCAGATACTGCTGTATCTTCAGCTGTTGTAACAAACTCATTATCATCAATAAGATCTGATACGGGTGTTACTGAAATCGTTAAGGTAGAACTATCCGTATCACCTGCACCATCTGTGACGGTATAAGTAATTACAGGAACAGCACCATTGAAATTGTCATTTGGTGTAAAAGTATAACTACCATCTGCATTTAAAGTGAGTTCGCCTTCCGCAAGAGTAACCGTGTCACCTGCATTATACGTATTCCCATCAACAGTAAAACTCGTTACGGTTAACGGTCCATCTGCAGTTGCTGCATTATCTAACACATTGCCTGTGGCGGTTGTATCTTCTACGACAGAAACAGTTTCACTATCATCACTTAAATCTGACACGGGATTCACTGAAATTGTTAAGGTAGAAATTTCTGTATCACCTGCACCGTCAGTAACGGTGTAGCTGATCACTGGCACGACACCGTTGAAATTGTCATTTGGTGTGAAGGTGTAACTACCATCCGTATTTAAGGTGAGTTGACCTTCAGTGAGAGTAACTGTATCACCTGCATTGTACGTATTCCCATCAACAGTAAAACTAGTTACGGTTAACGGTCCATCTGCAGTTGCTGCATTATCAAGCACATTGCCTGTCGCGATTGTATCTTCTGCAACAGTGACGTTCTCATTATCATCGCT
>NZ_JACGVP010000086.1:0-585 GCF_014077275.1 Colwellia sp. BRX8-7
TCTTTAGCATAAATTGAACATAACCAAGCCTTTAGAATAAAAAACCGTCATCCTGAATTTATTTCAGGATCTAGTGTTATGAATATGGCAAGAAGCACAGATACTGAAACAAGTTCAGCATGACGGAGTCTTTAGCATAAACTCAACATGAAGCAGTCTTTAGAATAAATTCAGTATGACGAGGTCTTTAGCATAAATTGAACATAATCAAGACTTTAGAATAAAAAACCGTCATCCTGAATTTATTTCAGGATCTAGTGTTATGAATATGGCAAAAAGCACAGATACTGAAACAAGTTCAGCTTGACGGAGTCTTTACCATAAACTCAACATGAAGCAGTCTTTAGAATAAATTCAGCATGACGAAGTCTTTAGCATAAATTGAACATAACCAAGCCTTTAGAATAAAGAGCCGTCATCCTGAATTTATTTCAGGATCTAGTGTTATGAATATGGCAAAAAGCACAGATACTGAAACAAGTTCAGCATGACGAAGTCTTTAGCATAAATTGAACATAACCAAGCCTTTAGAATAAAAAACCGTCATCCTGAATTTATTTCAGGATCTAGTGTTATGAATATGGC
>NZ_JACGVP010000048.1:0-3276 GCF_014077275.1 Colwellia sp. BRX8-7
TATTCCACTTATCAAATATAGTAAACTAATCGATTGATAAATGGATTGGTCCAACTATAAGCCATTCAAGCAGGACAAATAACAGTTGGCTATTTGCTCCTTCGTCGCTTATTTTAGCCAACTATCATTTGCCTCTTAATGGGGCGTTAGCAGTACATAAGGATATGGCATCAAAACTCTCAAGTTGTTAATTGTAACTATAGTGATTTTAATCACTGCTACTTATCTCTATGTATTTCGCGACCAAGATATTCGCATTGACTTCATTCCTCCAGAATTTGAATTTTGTGGTAAAAACATCTCAAAAGGCGAACAGGAATATGATGAGTTGCTTAAAGTTTTAACAGCCCATAAAGATGGTTGGGTCGCATCATTTACTAGTTTTGTACCGACTCAAGTTTACTATTCACCAGCTTTTAAAGTTAATATTGTGGGTAAACAAGTTGTGGTTTCATATAAAACAGATGAGGGTTATCCTCAATTTATTAAATTAATAAAATATGATTGGTCTGGCAGTTGTGCAAAGTACAGCTAACAAGGCGTTCAAACGGACAAAAAACAGTTGGCTGTTTCACTCCGTTCACAATTTTAGCCAACAATTTTTTGCTGCTTAACGTGGCGTTAGGTATACCATGAGTTTTGAGCATATTTCCCAGCTACGAGTTAAATTAGAAAATAGCAATTGGGTTATCTTTGAAGAGTTAGCTGGAGACGAATATTCTATCTCAGCTATCTGGCTGATTGGTCGGCCAAATGGCAATAATATGCTTAATGTTATATTTGAGGGATTAGATGACTCAAGTGTATTACCACTTGAAAAATCTTACGGTTGCCACATTCAGGAAAATAAGGATTTAAGCCTTTATTTTCATAAAATCAATAAAGGTTTCACTTCTAAAGTAGCTGACTTTGTTAAACTGCTATCCGAAATGTATACCTAACAAGCTATTAAACAAGGACAAAAAACAGTTTGCTGTTTTCGTTCCTCAACATTTTAGCAAACTATTTTTTGCCTGTTAATAGGGCGTTAGGTATACAGTCAAGGTTTGGCGTAATTGAATATTTCGAGTGATAAGTATAAATCTATTTTTGAATGGTCTATCTTAATATCAGTTTTAACATTAATTGTATTTGGTTGGGCTGAAATAATTATAAGTCCTAACTTAAAACCAGTTTTGTTGCTTATATTTTTATTTATTGGTTTAGGTTATTTGTTTTACGGTATTCTTTATAGGAAACCTTATTATTTAAGCTCAGGTTCTAAATGGTCAAGGTGTTTTTATATAATTGAGTTACTAGCGTTTTCTGCGTTCATTCTTCTGACAATCAAAGTTATAGTAGGGTAAAGTATACCTAACAAGGCATTAAAGCAGGAAAATTTACAGTTGGCTTTTCACTGCGTTCAACATTTTAGCCAACTACAAATTTCCTCTTAATGAGGCGTTATGTACTTAAATTAATACTGGAGCATTAAATGGATGTAAAAGACTTCGTATCGGAAACTCTTCGTCAAGTTACTGAAGCAATAGAAGAGAATGAGTCAAGTCTAGATAGTGGTGGGAAATACCTCTCACATCTAAAAGATTTAAATATGTTCTCGCTTAATGGTGGTTGGGTTACTCACGTAGATTTCGATATAGCTATAACAGAATCTAGATCTAAAGAGGGTGGCGCAAAATTAAGTATAGCTGGTGTTGGTGGTCTAGGTGGTGACCTTTCTGAAGGCACAGAAACGGCTAGTCGAGTTAAATTTCGTGTACCTCTTCAAATCAAGAGTAAAGTCAGTACATAACAAGCTATTCAAGTGGGACAAATAACAGTTGGCTAGTTCCGCTCCGCTTCACATTTTAGCCAACTGCAATTTGCCCCTTAATAGGGCGTTATACGAATTAAGGCACAGTATGTTTGTCCCGTTGAGAACTAATTTAAAATTTTCTAAAATTATAGGTTTCGTACTTGTTTGTATCGGAATTCTTATTGGGTATCCAGCTCTTGAAGTTGTGCTCGATCCTAATGCTACTGTGGTTGTTAATGGTGTAGCAAGACAGGATATGGAAGCTAAAATATTTGCCTTACTTATTCCTATATTATTAATTGTTGTAGGTGTAGTTTTAAGTTTATCTAAAGGTAATGCTATCTCAAGTTTTAATAAGTTAAGAGATGAAATATATTCTGGTATTTTTGGCAAATAATACGTATAACAAGCCATTAAAGCAGGACTAAAAACAGCGGGCTGTTCGCTCCGCTCCATTTTAGCCCACTATTTTTAGCCTCTTAATGGGGCGTTAGGTAACTAAGGATGGTCAATCTTATAAATCCCAATTTAAGAGTTAGGGATATAAGAAAACTTGTAGAGCCCAATTTACTTGAAATTACTTGGGATGAAGGAATAGATGAAACAAGTGAATGGATAGTTGCTTCTTTCGAAGATCCTGAACATACGCAGAGATTAACTTCTTGGCTAAATAGCAAAACCATAAATGGAGCTTTCGAATTAATTATTATTCATAATTCTTGGTCAAATTTAGAATATATTACCTGGGCAAGCTTACTAGAGAACTTACAGAGTTACTTTAACCAAGAAACTACTCTAATTATTGCTTCAGATCGTACGTGGGTAATGGAATATATGCCCCAACAAATAGTAAGGTTCGGGCGTTGGGTGTAAGTTACCTAACAAGGCAATCAAGCAGGAAAATTTACAGCTGGCTGTTTTCACTGCGTTCAACATTTTAGCCAGCTATAAATTTCCTCTTATTGAGGCGTTAGGTATACCATCATGCTGGATGAGTTTCGCTACATACTGACAGAAATTAAAGTTGTTGCAGATCCAAAATGGGGAGCATCAATTGAATTAATTGATTATGAACACCGAGATTATATCGAGGATGTGCTTACAGAGCACTTTGATTTAGAATCGGCTTTTCAATCTAACGAAGATGTGACAAATGATTACGTTTTATATTTTTGTGATAATGCCAGCTTTGACCAAGTTGCCGAAGTAGTAAAAAAAATTAATGAGTATCACCGAGTTAACGATAAAGAATATGCAATAGTAGGGTATACCTAACAAGCCACTCAAGCAGGACAAATAACAGTTGGTTTTGTTCGCTTCGCTCTCTATTATAACCAACTATTATTTGCCTCTTAGTGGGGCGTTATATGGCAAGGCTATGATTGAGTATATTCGAACAATTAGGCAGGAACGCAAATCGCTATCGAAAAATCTCAGGACTGTTACTGATATTTTAGGAGTCTCAAGCATTATTTGTGGTG
>NZ_JACGVP010000096.1:0-433 GCF_014077275.1 Colwellia sp. BRX8-7
GCGTTATATTTCTCATGAAAGTATTGATTATAAGTCTAACTTTAGTTGTTCTAATTTTTGTTTCTTGGCCATTTGCGAGTAACTACTTTGATGATCAATCTAGAGAATTGCTCCTAAGCTATTCTAGTAAATTGGAAATGCTACCGAAGGCTGAAATAGACTCGATAAAAAGTATCGATGATCTAGTTTTAGTTACAGGGATTAATTTACCTAGTTTTAATCCATCCAGCTTTGGAGTGGTTAAAGGTGATAAAGGCTTAGAAATGTATTATTGTACTTTTCCACTTGGGCCTTGTGAGGTTTATTCTCATGACACTAAGGCTTGGTGGTTTGACGAAATATAACAAGAACATTAAACGGAAAATTTACAGTTGGCTGTTTTTCGTTCCTCAAAATTTTAGCCAACTATAATTTTCCGCTTATGTAAGCGTTA
>NZ_JACGVP010000054.1:0-2423 GCF_014077275.1 Colwellia sp. BRX8-7
AGAATAGCTTAGGAGCAATTCTCTAGATTGATCATCAAAGTAGTTACTCGCAAATGGCCAAGAAACAAAAATTAGAACAACTAAAGTTAGACTTATAATCAATACTTTCATGAGAAATATAACGCTTAAATAACGGGCTAAAAACTGTTTGCTAAAATGTTAAAAACAGCAAACTGTTTTTAGTCCTTGTTGATTTTCTTGTTAAGTAGACTTTCATCAAAGTCTATTTCCATATATTTCATTAGGCTATCAGTAAACTTTTGACTTTCTTCGTCATTAACATAACTATCGAGTCCCTGAATATTAGCAACTAATTGATCGGTAATTTCCCCGTAAACTACTCCTAACCTAGACTGTAATTCAATGATATTTTCATTCGCCATTGAAGTATTCAACTTAAAAGGTTTGTTTGTACTCATTGGCCCATAGTTTCCTTCCCAAAGAGCTTTACCTGTTTCAGATTTTAATGTTGCTTTAAGTTGAGGAAGAAATATTAAACCTTTTTCGTTAGTGATAACAATACACCAAGGTTCAAGTGTTATAACCTGTTTTTTTAAATTAGAATTTAGATGAATAGATTTAATTTCTTTTTTTAAATCTTGATTATTATTTAGTGAGTTCAGTAGAATTTTAGCTAAATCAAAATTGTCTTTAAGCTCTAATTCTAAGTTACCCTGTAAGTTTTTTTCATTTAAAAGATCGGATGCAAGAACACCCAGAACTCCAAGGTATTGCCCTACATCATCTGAAGAATTAGACCAATTAGCGACAACAAAGCCTGTACCTTTAATTCTACGATCACCGGGAGCTAAGCTAAGATCGCTCCAATCAATGTTTAGTACATCTAATTTCAATTCTTTATTTGATTCGACAGGGATAGCTCCTCCCTTTTTGGTCGATTGGCAACCTAGAGATAGGAAAATAAAAACTATGATAATGAAATATTTGAAATACACTCTAAAGTATCCTTGTCTACTTAACGCCTTACTAAGCGGCGCGAAATTGTTGGCTAAAATTTCGAGGAACGAGCGCTAGCCAACTGTTTAGCGTCCGTTTGAGTAACTTGTTATATGCGCTGAAGTAGTACTCTACAGCTATTAATATTTTAGTTTATATAGCTTTAACCCAAATAATGGACGGATCCATTTCCAACGACGTATAAAATATTCATTAATCAAATAACAGCCCAAAAATGTTAATAATATTAACGCTAAGGATTCACTATAAATTGATAGTCCTTGCCTTGTTAGCCAGTAACCAATCATGACTATTAATGTTTGATGTAAAATATACCAAGGAAATACAGCCTCTGTCATATAAGAAAGAGCTTTACTCGGTTTATTTAGCCATCGTTGGGAAATAGCTAACAAGGCAACAATTGAAAACCATGCGTATGCCGTCTTTCTTGTTTTCTCAGAATAGTGTTCCGTAATATCAAGAGCATACGAGCTATGATTGTGACTTTCTAAATACCATACAATAGAAGCAATAGTTGAAATAATAAAAACCATGATTAGGGCTGGAATCAATGCTTTATTAATAGCCTGCCAAAAGCTTTTGTCTTTGGCTATTAAAAAGCCAAAAATAAAAATACTGAAATATAACTGATGGTTTGCCCAATCATCAAAAAGTGCATGTGTTGATGGGTAAATAGGTTTTAAAATATAGTGAAAAATTATAAATGGAATGACCGGAATCAACATTAACACAAAGATACCTAAACAGTTATCAAGGCATCTACTACTCATTTTTTTACCATAACCATTCATAAAAGAAGCTAAAGGACGAGCAATAGGAATAAGTAATAAAGTATAAACAAACAAATAAACAACGTACCAAAGGTGGTTCCAGGTTGGAATGATTACCGTGTATTTATCTATACTCCCTATTAAATATTCTGGATAAAACGCCCAAAAACCAGAAGTTATCTCTCCATTTTCTAATAGCTCAAGCCACGATTGCGGGGCGATAATAGTATGAATACAAAAAATTATTGGTATTAGAAGTATAATAGATCTTTTAAACGTAAATTTAATTAATGGTTGTTTATCAATGGCAAACCTTATCGCTATGCCAGAAATAAAAAATAATAAAGTTAAGCGCCAAGGATTGATCAACTTCATAAGGGATTCAACAGTTTCGCTAGCATGCACACTTTTTACATGATATCCCCAAGTCGAATAGAACATTCCTATGTGGTATAGAATAAGTATCCCAAAGACGATAACTCTTAGCCAGTCTAAATCATACCTTCTATCTATGTTTACTCCATGCCCCATTTAAAACTCCATTTAGCATATAACGCCGTTTTAAGCGGCAAATTGCAGTTGGCTAAAATGTGTGAGGTACGAACAACAACCAACTGTAATTTGTCCGACTTGAAAACCCTTGTTAGCTTGCAACTTTACGAAAAAGCCATTCTA
>NZ_JACGVP010000129.1:0-251 GCF_014077275.1 Colwellia sp. BRX8-7
GACGGCGATTGGGTTCATTCTGATGGAGTTTGAGTTCATGCTGATGGGTGTTGCGTTGAAGCTGAATTTATTTCAGTATCCATTCCCGTCATGCTGAATTTATTTCAGTATCTGGGCTTTGGGTTATTAAGGACGAGATTCTGAAACAAGTCCAGGATGACGGCGATTGGGTTCATTCTGATGGAGTTTGAGTTCATGCTGATGGGTGTTGCGTTGAAGCTGAATTTATTTCAGTATCCATTCCCGTCATG
>NZ_JACGVP010000023.1:0-43715 GCF_014077275.1 Colwellia sp. BRX8-7
CATTTTATCAGCAACAACCGATTTAATCACCAACGACTCTGCCGATAAAACAATGAATAAAAATAGCTAAATAAATGGAACTAAAACCACAACTAACACTCTTACTTTATAAGTGTTTATGTTTCCCTTAGTAGTTATGTTTTTATTGCGCATTCTTTTTTAAGTAATGCGTTTTTTTTTGCCTAAATTCTAGTAAACGTTTCAGTAAAATTTTATCAACATTTTATCAGCAACAACCGATTTAATCACCAACGACTCTGCCGATAAAACAATGAATAAAAATAGCTAAATAAATGGAACTAAAACCACAACTAACACTCTTACTTTATAAGTGTTTATGTTTCTCCCTTAGTAGTTATGTTTTTATTGCGCATTCTTTTTTAAGTAATGCGTTTTTTTTTGCCTAAATTCCAGTAAAATTTTATCAACATTTTATCCGCAACAACCGATTTAATCACCAACGACTCTGCCTATAAAACGATGAATAAAAATAGCTAAATAAATGGAACTAAAACCACAACTAACACTCTTACTTTATAAGTGTTTATGTTTCCCTTAGTTATTATGTTTTTATTGCGCATTCTTTTTTAAGTAATGCGTTTTTTTTTGCCTATTATTTAGCAAAATGTTTGCTTATTATTTAGCAAAATGAAATGAGTAAAGTCAACGCAACAGGGAAGTGAGGTCTTACGAGAACGGTTATACTTGAACAAGAGTTTTATTGTCAGGAGTGAAAGATGGAATAGCACGTTAACTAACGCGCTATTCTGGCGAGTAATTATTAAAGACTATTTACCAAAATAGTCAGCTAAAAAAGTATCAAAATCTACTTTATCAGCGTTTTCAATATCCTTTTGTCCTTGATGTGACTTTGTTGCCGCGTCAATAAAATACTGCTCATTAAACACCTGATAATCTGCCGCTAGTAACTGTTGACGATAGTCTTGTGCTTTTTGTAAAGCGATGCCTGTTAAGCTTTGATTTTGATTTACCACACAATCGAGTAATTGAGCGGAAGGTGTTAGATTAGGATCAAGCAATTTTTGTTGTTCATTGGCCACCGCTTGACTATATTTGTCACTGCCATAAGCACTATCTAATAAGATTGCGACTTTCTCCATTTGTTGGAAAATTTCACTGCCCCAGGCTTTCACTGATTTATCACAACCATTATCATTGAGTAGTAAAAGTGGATCTCTGCCTCGAACAACAACTTCGTCCATATTGGCATCGCAGCTTTCTTGTTGTTGATAAGTAAATAAAGGGCTATCTGCTAAGGCACAATAGGTAATGAAAACATCGAGAAAATAAACTTGCTCAATGCTTATCCCCGTATCAGAGAATGGATTAACATCAAGGGCGCGTACTTCAATGTATTCAACCCCTCTATTTCTTAATGCTTCTGAGGGTTTCTCTCCAGATTTAGCAACTTGCTTAGGCCGAATAGGCGCATAAAGTTCATTCTCAATCTGTAAAATATTACTGTTAAGTTGCTGATATTTTCCGTTAACCTTTACACCAAAGGCAGCAAACTTTTCTGAAGGTAAATTAATCGCATTTTGTACACCATCTAAGTAACCACTTAAATCGTTATAACAAATTTTCAACGATGCTTGCTCGCTGTTGGTGTAACCTAAATCACTCATTCTCAACGATGTAGCGTACTCAAGGTACATATAACCACTCGCTGACTTTTTGAAAGGAAGCGTGGTGGTTTTATTTTTCAAAAATGAACCACAAATAGTTGGCGAGCTACCGTAAAGGTAAGGTATCAACCAGCAATATCGTTTGTAGTTACGTAATAATGAAAAATATTTTTCTGATATAAAATCATTTATCGGTGCCTTGTTTTCTGAAATTTTTTGCATACTTTGCCAAAAATTTTGAGAAAATGAGAAATTAAAATGAATACCAGAAATAACCTGCATCATACTACCATAGCGATTTTTTAGCCCTTGACGATAGGCTGTTTTCATTTGACCTACGTTTGATGAACCATAGTTTGCTAGCGGTATAGCATCATCATTATCAACAAAACATGGCATACTCATTGGCCACAGCAGTTCGCCATCAATTTTACTTAAGGTATATTTTTGAATATCTTGTAATTGTGCGATAGTTGTTTCGGGATCAAAACTCACCGGTGTAATAAACTCTAATAACGTTTCTGAGTAGTCCGTAGTGATATTAGGATGTGTTAACGCAGCGCCTAAGCTTTTATGGTGGGGGGCTAATGACAAACGTCCTTCAGGTAAAACGCGTAAGCCTTCTCGTTCTATGCCTCGCCCAATGCCTGTTAAGGAAGATAAATGTTCATCTTGGCTAAATGCCATTACATAGTCATCAAAAGAAAGTTTCAAAAATAATCCCTAATACATTAAGCGTAGCTGCTATTGACTATTTGAGGGTAATAATTAACTTTTCAATACTTTATCGTATTAAAAATCAATCTTAAGTGACATCCTCAAAATAAACATTCATTTTCTAAAAGCACTAGACCGTAATACACTAGTTTTATTTTCAAAATAAAACTAGTCAAATTTGTATGAATCTCTTACAAAGCAGTTTCTAAACATTAGCGCTTACGGTAAAGTGCCTTAATAAGATAATAATAAGAAAATAGTTAAAATCATGCAAGACAGTCCTTTATCATTACTTCCTCCACTTGTTGCTATTGTGATTGCCATTTGGCGAAAAAACGCTCTATTAGCTTTATTCTGCGGTTTAATTTTAGCAAGTATAATGTCGACAAACTGGCAAATAATAACTGGCTTAACCGATGGTTTTTTGGCGATTGGTGGTGTATTCACTTCTACCAGTAACCTTTATATCGTTAGTTTTAGTTTATTAATTGGCGCGTTAGTAACCCTAATGAATAAATCAGGCGCGGTTAATGGTTTTATCGAAAAACTGTCCTCATTAAATTTAGTCAAAAACGCTCGACAAGCGAGTATGCTGCCGACAATTATTGGTACCAGTATTTTTACCGATACTAATTTAAGTATGTTTACTGCTGGTATGGCTAGTCAGAAACTCTTTGATAAATATAAAATGAGCCGCGCAAAGCTAGCCTACCTAATTGACTCAACTTGCGCGCCAGTAAGCATTTTATTATTAGTAAACGGCTGGGGTGCTTATGTATTAGGGTTACTTGATGATTATCAACTTGCCGACTCAGTGGGTGTTCTAATCGGTACTGTTAGTTATAATTTTTACGCAATAATCGCTATTTTATTGGCTTTTTATACCGCCTACAGCGGAAAAATTTATGGTCCAATGAAAAGAGCAGAGTCTTTGGTAACCGAGCAGCAACAAGATACTGTAAAACAAATAGCGCCAGCCTATATCATGTGGTTGCCTTTATTAACGTTATTAGCACTGACCCTAATTTTATTATGGATAACAGGTGATGGCGACATACGCCGTGGCTCAGGCTCATTTGCTGTATTTTGGTCAATCATCAGCGCTTTTATTTTATTAGTGCTATTAATTACCTTGAATAAACTCCTTAGTGTTAAAGAAATAACCCTCAGCTCAGCTGCAGGCATTAAACATATGTTTCCTGCTGTTGCCATTTTAGTCTTGTCATTTGCTTTTGGTGACGCAATAAAAGGTTTGGGCACAGGTATTTATGTCAGTGAATTATTTAATGTTGAACTGCCGTTATTTTTAATGGCACCCGTTATTTTTATTGCCGCGGCGTTAATGGCTTTTGCAACAGGAACCTCTTGGGGGACTTTTGCTATATTGGTGCCTATTGCTGTACCTATCGCTCAACAGAGTGGGTTACCCATAGAATTTTTAGTCGCAGCAGTGTTAGGTGGTGGCGTATTTGGCGACCACGCCTCTCCTATTTCTGATACTACCGTGGTTGCATCCATCGCCAGTGGTTGTGATCATTTCGAACATGTTAAGACACAATTACCTTATGCATTATTTGGTGCTGTGCTCACAATTATTCTTTATATCTTCGTAGGATTAGGGCTTTCATAAGTGCAATCGATTAATATAATTTTTGAACACAATAATTTTATTATTGTAGAGAAACCGGCCGATGTTAACTTCCATGATGAAGGCGACCTTGAGCAAGGTTTTTTCAACCAAGTTAAAAAACAGGGAAAAGCGCAAGGTAAATTTGATGATTTATTCCCGGTGCATCGCCTTGATAAAATGACTTCAGGTTTAATGATTTTTGCAAAAAACTTAGCGACTACGCAACAGTTTCAAACGTTATTTGAACAACATAAGGTTGAAAAATATTACCTGGCGATCAGTGATAAAAAACCTAAGAAAAAACAAGGTTTGATTAAAGGCGATATGGAAAAAAGTCGCCGAGGCATGTGGAAATTACTACGAACACAAGTCAACCCCGCGATTACACAGTTCTTGTCGTATTCACTTAGCGATGGTCAGCGTTTGTATTTATTAAAACCGCGAAGTGGTAAAACCCACCAACTACGTGTTGCTTTATCCAGTATTGGCTCTCCAATACTCGGTGATCCACTTTACGCAACGCAAGACGCTTATCAAGAGCAACGTGGTTATTTACATGCATACGCGCTGAGCTTCACTTTAGATGGGGAAAAATATCAATTTGTACTTTGCCCATCTTCTGGAGAAAAATATTTAAGTGAATCTTGCCAACAACAATTAGAGACAATTAAGATCCCTTGGTCACTTACTTGGCCAAATATAAGCTAGCAACGGCCCCTACTGAACGCGTCATCTAGGCCAAGACTTCGTCATCCTGATACTGAAATAAATTCAGCATGACGACAAAGGTGAAAGAAAAACACCATCCCACTTACTAACGCATAGTCATCCTAACCAATTCACTGAGACTGTGAACATAAAAAAAGCGAGCTAAGCTCGCTTTTTTTATGCTCATTTTTAAACTCTACTGTTTTAAAAAAGATTTAATGAATGAATAAACACGACACCTATCGCTGTTGGACAAACAAACTTGGTATACCAAGGCCAAATTTTCCAAAACACACTATGCTCTGCACTATTATGACCTTGCTTAAGCTCCATAAGCACATCATTTCTATGCCAAATCCAGCCAACAAAAACACAACATAGCATCGCTATAATAGGTTGCCCATATTGCGTAGCAGCAATGGCAACAAAATCGAGCATAGTTTCAATATTTAAAACGATAACCACGCTCAATAAGAAAATACCAATACCAATTAAGGTGGTCGCTTTTTCTCTTGGAAGGTCATGACGCTCAACCACGTAAGATACCGGTCCTTCAAGCATTGAAATAGAAGATGTTAAAGCGGCAATAGACATTAATAAGAAGAAAGCAAAAGCGACAAAACTGCCCACATTACCCATGCTTTCAAATAAACTGGGTAAGACAGTAAAGACCAGACTTGAGCCATTGATTAAACTGCCATCATCAGCAAATATCGCCACGCCTTGCGCTTGAGCAACATACATAGCAGGAATAATTAATAAGCCGGCTAGGAATGCGATAGACACATCAATAAGCGTGACTTGTGCACCTAGGGTAATTAAATTCTCTTTTTTAGAAATATATGAACCATAAATAATCATCACACTGGTGCCTAGTGACAAAGAGAAGAAGGCTTGCCCTAATGCGCTAATTAATAAATCAGCTTCAAATACACGGGAAAAATCAGGGTTCAAATAAGCATTTAATCCCTCAGCTGCACCATCTAAGGTAACAACATAAATAATTAACAGTATTAATAAACCGATCAACATTGGCATTAAACGTTTTGACCATTTTTCAATACCATCTTCAACGCCATGGCGAATAATAAAAACGGTCAAGACCATGAATAAGGCGGTAAAGCCTAAATTACGCCACAAAGATTGTGAAATAACCCATTGCGCTGCATCACTTAAACCAACAAAGGTTAAAACGGGTTCAACGGCATAAGACATCATCCAGCCAGCTAAAATCCCATAGAAACTAAGAATAAGTGCCGCACAAACTATGCCTCCAAAACCAACAAAAAAGGCGAATTTTTTCTGCCAAAGACTGCGTGACATTTTTTCTAAAGAGCTAACTGCATTCGCTTGCCCGTATCGGCCTATCAATAATTCGGCCATAAATGCAGGGTAAGCTAAGCAAAAGGCTAAAACTAAATAAACTAAAACAAAAGCAGCACCACCATTACTTGCTGTTTGTGTTGGGAATCCCCAAATATTGCCTAAACCAACAGCGGAACCTGCCGCTGCCATGATAAAACCAATCCGAGAACTAAACCCACCTCTTGAAACACTCATTAAACGTAATCTTTATTATTATTAGAATGCGGTTAATCTACTTAATGTGTCATCAAAACAACAGCGTTAATTGTCTAAAAGTAAGCAATATGTCACTAAAATCATCGTGTACTTGTAAAGATAAGATTACTTACCGGGTAAAACAAAAAGTAAACGTATAAAAAAACAGCACCGATAGTGCTGTTTTTTAGTATTGAGATATTCACCCTTCAAAGGCTGAACGTATTAAGAAAGCGCTGTATTAGTCGCGAAAGTTATTAAACTGAAAAGATTGCTCTAGATCGCCTTCACGAATTAATTGCATGACCGCTTGTAAATCATCACGTTTTTTACCGGTCACTCGTACTTGATCGCCTTGAATGCCCGCTTGTACTTTTAACTTACTGTCTTTAATTAACTTAATGACTTTTTTAGCGATAGGCTGTTCAATACCTTCTTTAAATGAAAGATTTTGAGTGAAGGTTCTACCTGTATGCTCAGTATTAGAAAGGGTAAGGGCTTTAGCATCGATATTACGCTTTGCCAACTGCACGCGCACCATATCTACCAGTTGTTTTATTTGAAAGTCACCTTCAGCTTTTATTACCACATTGGGCTTTTTCCATTCAATGCTCGCTTCAACACCACGAAAATCAAAACGCGTTTCTAATTCTCTCTTGCAGTTTTCAGTTGCATTTCTTACTTCTTCCAAATTAATTTCGGAAACGATATCCATTGAGGGCATGATCTTGACCTTTCGATAATTCAATAATTTAAGTGTTGGCAATCTTAGCAAGATTACCACTAGCGGGTAAAGGTGATCGCAACCGCTATTTTCACATGTTATGATGAATAATTCTAAACTAATGACTTCATAAAATTACCCTTTAATGAAACGTTACATTCAACTACTAATTATATTAGTTTTTTTACTGGTATTAGCACTGATTTTTTTGATCCCTGACGATTTAAAAACCACCGTTATTAATAAAATACAAATAGATACTATTGGCCATGTTATTGGTTTTTTTGGTCTGACTTGGATTTTAGTCGGTTTGATGAAACTACCTTTAATCAATACGGTTATTTGTTTATTTTTTTATAGTGCATTGACTGAATTAAGCCAGTATTACTTAGGCTTTCGCAGTGGGGAATTTTTTGACTTTGTCGCTGATGTTGTAGGCATATCTTTCTTTGCTGTTCTTCAGTGGATTTTTTTACTTTATCAACAGCCCAAAGGCATAAAAAGATAAGATGAATATTGTTATTGTTGGCCAAGGTGCAATAGGTTTACTTTGTTATCATCGGCTTTCTCAAGCGATAATTAACCAACAAGGTGATAACTTAGTGTCATTGTGGCCGTCAACGCCAACAACATTATCTGATTACCTTTTTAGTGAAATGAATGATATTGCAAAAAGCTTTCCATTTACAATGGCTGATAACCAATTAATAGCCAGTGCTGACGTTATAATTTTTTGTGTAAAATCTTATCAAGTCACCGATGCGTTGAAAGCTGTTGATCATTTAATCAGTGACGATGCAGTTATGATTCTTACCCACAATGGTTTAGGAACTCTCGAAGAAATTAGCCCACGACTTAAACCATCACAATGTTTATTGGCTTTGTTACTTACGCAAGGCGCTAAAAAAGTCGCCCCTTATCATGTTAAACATACCGGTATGGGCCATAGCGATCTGGGTATTATTTATGGGACACTGCACTCAATAAAGCAAAAGCAATTATTAGAACATCTTAATAAAAGCCTGAAACAGCTTAGCTGGCAAGAAAACATTCAACAAGCGCAATGGAAAAAGTTAGCCATTAACTGTGTGATCAACCCTATTTCAGCACTAAACGACATTGAAAATGGGGAAGTAAATCAAAAAGCTTACCAAAGAATGACCGAAGATATTATCAGTGAAGTCGTTGCTGTAGCGACGAAGGAAGGTGTAATATTAAGTGAAATATTATTACGACAGTTAATCCATAATGTTGCTAAAAGCACCAATAGAAACACCTCTTCGATGCGCGCTGATGTGCGTAATAAACGTCGTACAGAAATAGAGTATATCAACGGTTACATTCACCGTTTAGGGGAGAAACATAAACTAACCACAGCGATGAATACTCAACTATGGTTAGCTGTTAAAGCACTTGAGGATAAATATTGACCCGAGTAAACGAGTCATATTAAGGACGGTAAACTTTAACGTTCTTATAACCTTCACCAATTAAGTAAAGTGCTTGTAGCTTACTCATTATACCTTGATCACAATACAGTAAATATTCTTTGTCTTGCTCTAGCTCACTAAACTTATTAGATAGCTTATAAAAAGGAATATGAACAACGTTGACGTTTTCAAGTTCTAGAGGATTTTCGTCTTCTTCATCAGGGCTTCTAATGTCAATAACGATTGAATCGCTAGGAAGATCGTCTACTGTATCAACTGCATGAATTTCTTCTTCACTTTCTTTACCGATATCGCGTATATCGTACATACGGGTTTCTTCGACAACCTTGTCTAAAATATCAAAATCAAAGTTTTCTTCTTCTGCTTCAATCTTTGGTAAAATAGCTTTTATTGTTGGTCGTTTAGAGATAACACCACAGTATTCAGGTATGGTTTTAGAAAAATCTTCCGTGCCAATTTTACGAGCAATATCAATAATATCTTGTTTATCGTAAGCAATTAATGGACGAAGAATTAACGTATCAGTTACTCTGTCAATTATGTTTAAATTAGTTAATGTTTGACTTGATACTTGACCTAATGCTTCGCCGGTAACCAATGATTTAATTTTAGCGCGTTTAGCAATTTTCCCAGCAGCACGCATCATCATACGTTTAAGAATAACGCCCATTTGTCCGTTATCTACTTTTTCTAAAATTTCAGCAACAACCGGTTCAAAATCAACGCAAAAGAATTTAACTTTGTGTGAAGCACCGAATTTATTCCACAAATAATAGCTCACTTGCTTCACACCAACTTCATGAGCCGCGCCACCTAAATTAAAGAAACAATAATGAGTACGAGTGCCTTTTCTTATCATTTGAAAACTAGAGACACCAGAATCGAAACCGCCTGACATTAACGATAAAACATCTTCTTGTGTTGCTATTGGGAATCCGCCTAAGCCTTTATGACGCTCAGCGACAATAAATAAATATTGTTCTTTAATTTCTAATAAGATAGTTACGTCAGGCTTTTTCAGTTTAACCTTAGATGACTCAACGTGTTTTTTTAAACCGCCACCAACATATTGTTCAACTTCTAATGAACTAAAATCATGAGTTCCTTTACGTTTTACCCTAACGCAGAAGGTTTTGTTCTCAATAGTTTTTTGGTGCGCTGCTAAGGTTTTTTCAAAAATATCATGAACATCAGTGTATAACGTTTGTTCGACCTCAAGAAAATGAGCAACACCAGGTATACACTTTAAGGTTTCAATTACTGCCAAACGATTTTTAGGGCAATTATTTTTAGTATTAACCTCTATATTATCCCAGTTTGCCTGAGTGGTAATTTGCTCATCAACACGTCGTAAAACATTTTTAATGCTGGATTCTAAAATTTTAGTAAAGCGCTTACGAACCGGGCGACTCTTTACAGCAATTTCAGATTGGAGTTTTACGATGAATTTCATGAACAAACGACCCTAAATATAAAACTAGACTAAAGGCCATAATCGGCCGACAAAAATAATGGCGCGAATTATACACGAAATTGAAATAAAGAGTAAGTTGAAATGAAGAGTAAGTTGAAAAATGTACGCTAAGCAATAAACGGGGGTTCATCACTTAACGCCATCACGATAGTTGAATTTATCGGCTTAATTTATTATTTAATAATAGAAACAGGTTCGGTTTCCTTTGCTTTACCTTGGTTAATTGAAATCTCAACACGACGGTTTCTTCTGCGATTTAGCGCGTTAGTATTAGGCACTACCGGTCTTGTATCGGCATGACCAACAACCAGTAAACGTGACTGGTCAAACTCAGGGACTTTAATCAATTCATGAGCAATAGCGACAGCTCGTTTACTTGATAAATCCCAATTTGAAGAAAATAACTCTGAACTAATACCGCGATCATCTGTGTGTGCTGAAACCATAATTTCACCCGGAACCGTGTTGAGTAGCTCACCTATTTCTCTAATAATAGGGCGAAACTGTGGTTGTAAAAAAGCAGAACCCGAAGGAAAAGAACCATTTTCACGAATACGAATAATCACTTGTTGTCCGAGAGATTCAAGCTCTATGGCACCATCTTGAATTTGTTGCTCTAATTGATCAGCAATTTTTTTAACTAATTCATTTACTTGCTCTTGCGAAGCCTGCTCTAATTCGTCTTGGGCCTTTTGCATTGCTTGGGCTGACATTTCATCTGCAGTACTTTGTGATTGTCCACCACGTTCTGTACCTCGTTGTTCTTGTCGACCACCAGCAGACGTTTCATCACCTGCTTGAAACTCTAGCATCTGTTGGGTCATTTCCATGGTTTGCTGTTGAATAACTTCTATAGGTGTTGGCTCAGGTTTACCCGGGCGAAATTCTTGCGCAATAATACTGGTGCCTTTGGGAATATCTTTTACTTCAATCTTATTTTGAACACCAAAGGCGAATTTCATTGAACCCGCGATTTGTTTAAATTTCAAAACATCCATTTCAGAAAAAGATAAAAGTAAAACGAAAAAGCACATTAATAGTGCCATTAAGTCAGCAAAAGTACCCATCCAAGCCGGGAGTCCGGGAGGTGGACATTTACATTTTTCAGCCATAAATTACTCCCGTTATTCTTCTTCTGTGGTATTTACAACACGCTTACCTTCAGCAAGATAGTTTTTAAGCAACCCCTCGATAACACGTGGGTTTTGACCATCTTGAATACCTAAAATAGCATCTAGAATGAGTTCTTGATTCATTTTCTCTTCAGCTAACCTAAGCTTTAATTTTGAAGCAATAGGACTAGCAATAACGTTGGCAAGGAACGCACCATAAAGCGTTGTTAATAGAGCAACAGCCATGGCCGGACCAATAGATTTTGGATCATCCATATTCGATAGCATCGCCACCAAACCAATTAAAGTCCCTATCATGCCCATTGCAGGGGCAACATCAGCAATCGCCATCATCATGCCAACGCCAGTTTCATGTCGCTCTGAGGTTAATTGAATATCTTTTTGTAAAGTACCTCTAACTACATCAGCGTCGTGACCATCGACCAACATATCCACACCTTTTTGCATAAAACCATTGGTGATCTCGGCTTCTTCTAATGCCAAGAAACCACCTTTTCGGGCCGCATCTGCCATTTCAACTGATTTTTCAATAAGGTCGTCAGGTTGTTCCATTTTGAACATAAAAGCTTTAACTATAATTTTCCCAATTCCAAAAAATTGACTGAGATTATATTGAGATAACACAACAAATATTGAACCACCAAAAACAATAATAACTGACTGAACGTCAATAAACATCCCGATATCACCAGACAACATCATTGCCATAATGAGTAAACCTATTGCGCCTACCACACCTAATATTGTTGCTATATCCACAAAAAAGTCTCCACAAAAAAATGATACGGATAGTCGTATTATTTGATAATACATTAAGGTATTACGATACGCGAATACTTATATTCTTATCCACACTCGTGATTTACCCGTAACCATCCAAAGCGCAGAGTTAAAACGGCATATGAATGGGGTACGGCTCTATAACTTTATTATCGCCCATATTGTCAATAACTTAAGTAATTAGTCGCTATATTTAAGCTAACCCAATTTATATTTATCTATTTATCGTTAACCGCAGCGCTTTAACGATAAATATAAGCGCCAATATAGTCGTAGAATGACCGACAAGAGAAAGTATATGATAGTCATTAAGGGGCAAAAGCATTTGAAGTTTATTGATTAATTAAGGCGTTTGGTATAAATTTGCGCCTAGATATTTAATCACTGAACTCTCGATGATGGCTAAGAAAAAAATAGAAAACTTAAGCTTTGAAGAATCACTCTTAGAACTTGAAACTATTGTTCAGAATTTAGAACAAGGAGCATTGAGTTTAGAAGATTCAATGACCCTTTTTGAGCGCGGCTTAAATCTCAGCCAAGCCAGTCAAGAAAAGTTAAAAAATGCTGAACAAAAAATTCAAATTTTACTGACTAAAAATGGTAAAGCCCAACTTGAAGATTTTGAAAACGAAGTTGACTCAGAAAGTTTGGGTAATAATTAGTGACCCAATTATACCAACTCGACTTTTATCAAACGCGCATTAATGAATACCTTGCCGACAAATTAGCCGCTTATGAAATAAATGATCAAAAATTGCTATCAGCAATGCAATACGGCTTATTAATTGGTGGTAAGCGTATGCGTCCTTATTTAAGTTATATTACCGGTGATGCACTGGGACTTGAATTATCTGACGTTGACGGTATTGCGGCAGCATTAGAATGTATCCATGCTTTTTCATTAATTCATGATGACTTACCTTCGATGGATGATGATGATTTACGTCGTGGGCAACCAACTTGTCATAAAGCGTTTGATGAAGCGACCGCTATTTTAGCAGGTGATAGTTTACAGACACTTGCCTTTGATATTTTAGTTAATCATAACTTTAGCGCCGCGGTTGAATCAAAACGTATTAGCTTAATCCGTCAATTAGTCAATGCTTCAGGTTACCAAGGCATGTGCGGTGGACAAGCACTTGATATTTCTGCGACCGATAAAGTGATCACTTTAGTTGAACTAGAAAAACTACATTCACTAAAAACAGGTGCGTTGTTAAAAGCTTCTGTGACCATGGTTACAGAGTTAAGTAACGATATTTCTGCCGATGAAAAGCACCAACTCGCCATTTATGCTGATCATATTGGTTTAGCCTATCAAGTGCGCGATGATATAATTGATATTATTTCTAGTGAAGAAGAACTAGGAAAACCAGCAGGTTCAGACGTTTCCTCTAATAAAAGTACCTACCCTGCGCTATTAGGTTTACAGGGCGCTCAGCAAAAAGCTGACAACTTATATCAACAAGCACTTCAAGCTTTAGCAACTTTACCCTACAATACAGATAACTTAGCTCAATTTGCGACGTTTATTATCAAACGCGCTCATTGATCTTGCTCTTGCAATTTAAAGAATAAACAAAATAAATATGACTATAAATCTTGCCGACTACCCTTTATTGGCCAATATAAATTCTCCTGACGATCTGCGCATGCTAAATAAAAGCCAGCTAATTCAGGCCAGTACAGAACTGCGTAGTTACTTATTAAGTTCTGTAAGTAAAAGTAGTGGCCATTTTGCTTCTGGATTAGGCACAATAGAATTAACGGTCGCATTACATTATGTTTATAAAACGCCTTTTGATCACCTTATATGGGATGTTGGCCATCAAGCTTATCCACATAAAATTTTAACGGGTCGGCGCGATCAACTGCATACTATTCGTCAAAAAGATGGTTTGCACCCTTTTCCGTGGCGTGAAGAAAGTGAATATGATGTATTAAGTGTTGGCCATTCAAGCACGTCTATCTCTGCAGCACTCGGTATGGCTGTTGCTGCAGAACAAGAAGCCAAAAATCGTAAAGTTGTTGCTGTTATTGGTGACGGCGCAATGACAGCAGGTATGGCTTTTGAAGCGTTAAATCATGCTGGTGATATTAAAAGCGATATGCTGGTTATTTTAAATGACAATGAAATGTCAATTTCAGAAAATGTTGGTGCATTGAATAATCACTTTGCTAGATTGTTATCTGGAAGTATATATACAGGAATACGCGAGGGTGGTAAGCGCATACTTAAGGGTATTCCACCTATTAAAGAATTAGCAAGTCGTGCCGAAGAACATTTAAAAGGCATGGTTGTACCCAGTACCTTTTTTGAAGAGTTAGGCTTTAATTACATTGGCCCTATCGACGGTCATGATGTCAATGGTTTGGTTGATACCATTACTAATATGCGTAACTTAAAAGGACCTCAAATCCTTCATATTGCCACGAAAAAAGGCAAAGGTTATCACGCAGCAGAGCAAGACCCGATAAAATATCATGCTGTCCCTAAATTTGATCCCGCACAAACGAGTTTGCCAAAGAGTAAGCCATGTTTACCTACTTATTCAAAAATATTTGGTGATTGGCTCTGCAGAACAGCAGAAAATAATGATTCACTAATAGCCATTACACCTGCCATGGGTGAAGGCTCTGGCATGGTTGAATTTAGTCAGCGCTTTCCTAAGCAGTACTTTGATGTCGCGATTGCAGAACAACACGCGGTAACTTTTGCTGCAGGTCTCGCTATTGGCGGTAAAAAACCGGTAGTCGCTATTTATTCAAGCTTTTTACAGCGTGGTTACGATCAATTCATTCATGATGTGGCGATCCAAAACTTACCCGTTTTGTTCGCGATTGACCGAGCCGGTATTGTTGGCGCAGACGGGCCAACTCATCAAGGCTCATTTGATTTAAGCTTTATGCGTTGTGTTCCAAATATTGTTATTATGGCACCATCGGATGAACGAGAATGTCAATTGATGCTTAGCACGGGTTTTAAGCATGATGGTCCTGCGGCTGTTCGTTATCCAAGAGGGTCAGGCAACGGTGCGCCTTTACCTGACATCAGCGAGACAATTGAAATAGGTAAAGCAAAAACTATTTTAGAAACAACCACTGATAGTGCTGAGCCGAAGGTTGCCATTTTAAACTTTGGTAGTACTTTTGATGAAGCTAAAGTAGCGGCTCAGCAATTAAATACTACGCTCATTGATATGCGTTTTATAAAACCGCTTGATGTAACACTTATCGACCACATTGTAAAAAGCCATAGTATTATTGTGACCGTTGAAGATAATGCAATTGCGGGTGGCGCAGGTTCAGCAGTCAATGAATATATACTAAGCCAAGGTGTTGCGATTAAAATATTAAATATTGGCTTACCTGATACCTTTATCAAGCATGGTACCCAACAAGAGATTCATCAAGAACTTGGTTTAGATAGTAAAGGTATTATTGATAAAATAACCCATTTTATTGAACGCTAAATATTGTTAAAACGCCCACCAAAAGTCACTAATAATAGTTAATTATTAGTGACTTAACCTTTATCCCCCCTTCTCTTTCCTTCTAATTATTCTTAGATTATTACGACTAATTATTGTTTTTTCTTTAAAAAATTGTCTTTATCTGCTTAAATAATATACGTGATATATTTCTCATATATGAATAAGGATTATTTAATGAAATTCACTCAAAATATTATTTCTCTTGCGCTAATTTCAGCCCTCACCGCTTGTGGTGGCTCCAGTAGCTCTAGTACTAACCCCCCTACAATAGCACCACCACCTGCTCCAGTCCTCATACAAACCGTTGTCAAAGGTAAAGCGATAAAAGGCACAATAGCAAACGCTGTGGTTACTGTTTATAAATACGTTGACGGAAAAGCGGTTAAACTTGAAGATGACGAGTTAGCTGCATCTTCAATTATTACTGAAGATGATGGTAGCTATACCATTACCCTTTTAGATTACGACGGCGCTATCAAAGTAGAATTATCTGTAGGTGAAAACACCACGATGATATGTGATGCTCCTGCAGGTTGTGGTCAATTAGCCCATGGCGCCCCAATAGCACTAGCCACTGTTGATCCAACCTTAGTCTTATCAGCGATTTCAACCGTAGGGAGTGATAATGCAGGGACCGCAAATGTAAATATTTCAGCACTCACCCATTTAGCCGCAGCACTTATAGAAGCCGATGAAAGCGGTGTTAGTGAAACGACAATACAAGCGCACTCTTCTATTATTGCCAATGCTTTTAATATTATGGGCAGTTTAACGACACTTGAGCCTACGGCTGTCGAAAATGCAGCCAGTGTTGCAGGTGAAGATAATGTTAATGAGTTACGCTACGGCTTGATCAATGCTGGCATTATGTCTGCTTTGTTTGCCGGTCAAGAAAATGCTACGGGTGTTTTATCGGATAGATTAGCCGATGTTATTGAAGATATAGTCGAACACAATGGCGCATTATTGGTACATCAAGATGATAACGATGAAGGTTTTGAACTGTCTTTAGTTGAAGTTCTTGATAGTGCTGGCGATGTCGCCGCTGCTGCAGCTCAAGCGATAGCTGCAGATCCAATATTATCAAGCCAAGATAACAGTGAAATACTGAGCGAGCTTGACCAACAAGAAATCACCTTAGAAAACCAATCAGAATATGAAGAGGCCAATGAAGATGAAGATGGCCGCAGTGAGCCTGAAACAGAAGTACCAACAGCAGGTGATGCTATTGCTAAAGCAAAAGCTATGGTTGCTGATGTACGTCTCTTTAGTCATTTATTTGAAGTGGGTAAAGAAGCCAATACCGGTATAGCCACCGAAGGCGACAAGTACATCGAGCTCATTGATAGTGCTGGTTTAATGGTTGAGGCTGAAGCAGCGAGCTTTTTATTACTAGCAGACGTTACCGACGCCTTATCAGAAATGGGCATAAGGTATGAAGCAGGCACCATTACGGAGGGAACCTTCCCAATAGGCCCATTTTTGAGTATTGATGGTGCGGTAGGTTCTATAACGCTTGATGAAGAAACGGCTAATGGCGGCATATTATTTAAAATCAGTGCCACTTCAGGTAGTGAAAAAATCAGCTTAAATGCTTCTGCTGTTTTTGCTGAAGACGGCTTGAGCATTGTTTTAAACCTTGATGGTTCAATTGAATCAGCGGGTGTCATGCTATCGTTAACTCAAGGTAGCTTCGCAAAAGTTAACCTTGATAGTGCGATCACTCGAACCTCACTTGAAGATGATACCTACGCAGGAGAAATAACCTCTGGGGAGTTATCGCTTGAAGTTATCTTAGAACAAAAAGCAAGTGATACGGTAATAGACCCCGTCGCTTTTACTGGCATGATTAAAACTAAGCTAATGCCGGTTAAATCACATGTTTTAGATGCAGTTGAACAATATGCAAGAGATGAAAATTACATAATTATTAGGGATGAAAATGGTAACCCTATGCGTGAAGTTGATCGATACTTAAAGAGTACCGAAACTAATATTCTTCCAGAAATGCTAACCTTAAGTGGTGGGTTTAGCTCGTTAGAAGGTAACTTAATTAGAGCAACTTTAACTGTTAACATTAAAAACTTAGAAAATTACGAAGCTCCTGAATTTAAATACATTGGCGCTCCGGTTGCCGATATGTATACGATTACCGTATCTGATGATAAAAACACTCTGAATGCAATATCTTCAGAGTTAATGTCTCAACCTGTCGATTATACTTTTGTTTTTACCTCTCATGACACACAAGGTGCTTGGAGTAGCGAAGAAACAATTTGGAATCCAGATCAATCTACTGAAACACCACATCGAGTCAACACTACAACACGAATCCCTCGAACATATGGCACAATGTCTGGCTTTGATACTGCAACCAATTTAGACGAATGGGCTTTCTTCGAAACAGTTACTCCAAATGATGATAATGGTGATGGCGTTGCTGATAGTTACACTTGGAAAGGCTATTCGGGTTCTATAATCAATGACGATTACGCTTTAGTTAATAATGAGGGTGAAGTTCATGATTTAGTAACACCTGAATGGGGCTCAAGTAGCTATGATACATTTGAAGAGTTGATGGAAGCACATAGAATGTATCCCGCTTCAATAGCGAATGCAGCAGATGCATTTATATTTGAGATTAAAGCATTTGAGCGTAATGAACTTGAAACTAACTTAACGACAGGTGCTCGTGCATCAGTTTTCTTTAGCGATAATGATTATTCTGCAATCGCTGAAGGGGGGGTCACAGTAATTGCTGCAAATATTACTTCGAGTTTGCCAATTGAAGATGTATTTACAATAACGGTGAGTGATGACAACAACACAGTTACTGTAAAAGACGATACTTATACTCGAGTCTATGGTGTTGATTATACGAACACGGCTAACTTTACCTTTACTCGCCATGTAACAAGTAATATCGGAGACGAGGTTACAGATATAAGAACTTTTTCAACGAATGATGTTGATTTAGATGTAGAAGAGCTCTTAATAAACCGACACGCTTCTTTTGGTATAGACGATGAGTTTTATCTATTAGTTCGAATCACTCCTATTGATGAAAATAATGATGGTTTAGCTGATTACTTTACTCAATCATACACATATAGCGATTACATCAATGAAGAAGGCGTATTAGTTGATGAAGATGGTATCGCTTTAATAGAGAATCCTTTTTATGCATTTGATACTTGGGATAGTGCTGAACTTCATTGGCAGATACCTTTTAATCCTTTTTCAACAACAAATGCTTTAGAAGCTTATAAGCAGTTTATAGTGAATGGAAGAGGATCTTACTTAACAACATATATCGACGGTGTAGGTTCAGTGGAAGCAGAACTATCAACCGAAGATATTGCTTCAATAGTTATAGGTAGTACAACCTTTTCTGGTGTTAACACGCATCCAGATAGTGATGAATCATTAGAAAACGAAGATGTCTTCTTAGATTTAAGTGCTGCGCTCTCATTAGAAGCAACTTTAGGTGATTACCAAGTAAACTTAATGCTATCAGGTCAACGTACCGCTTTTGATGACGGTAAGTTCGATCTTGAAATGAGTTACAAATTGCCTGGCGATCAGAATATGCGTAAGTTTGTTGCCCATATGAAAACTGATGAAGAAGGCGCTTTTAGTGTAAATAACAGCGAAGGTGTATTACTCATAATGAATGATGTGGAAGATTCAACATCCGATGTTATTGGTAGTATTGTAGTAGGTTCTTCAGCCACTAAAGTTGCAGATATAGAAGATCGTGATGGTGTGATTTGGTTTATATTTACCGATGAAACAACCGAAACATTGTAACCTCCATTATTAGCTAAATAAAGAGTAGAGATAAAATACCAGTCATGTGTGTGACTGGTATTTTTTTACTTATAAGTTAAGTTGTTTTATTAAACTTAACCTTTGTTTAGCTACAATAAATATCATGGAAAACACCGCTAGAACTTAAGGAAATTAATGAACGTTAATTATTTATTTTTATTACTATTGATATTTTTATCCACTTTTTCTCAAGCTTCAACAAAAGTTGAAGTATTTACCACAAGCCAATCATTTAGTAATATTTTACCCGTTAAGCAACTGATTACTGACAACTGGCGACAATCACCAGAAAAAAATGCCAGTGACGGTTTTACACAAAATGAAGTGGGTATGAGCAGTTATTGGCAACACTTGTCATTGAGTGTTGCACAACGCTATGATTATTTTGTTTATTCAAATCCCGATACAGCAAAAGTATTCTATTTAGACAGAAACGATTTAGCACTCGACACACAAGAAAAATATCATATCGCATTAAAGTTATTCCATCAGCGTAGTAATGGTTTACGTGTCGGCTATAAATATGAATTTGAAAACTTTAGTAGTGAAATACGTGTCGGTTATTGGGACTTAAATGTCACGAGGGAGTCTAACTTAACGGGTACCCTTGCAAGTGACCTTAATGGCAATATATCTGCCATTGCACAATTAGATGAGTTTTATACTGCCAATAATTTTTTAAAACGCCGCAATAGTAACGATTGGGATGCCGATGGCACAGGTATAACGATTGATATTCATTTAGGTTGGCAGCTAAGCCAATACTTCTCTATTAACGCTGATTTAAAAGATATCTATAACCATTTTACCGTTGACGAATCTGGCTTTAGTGCGGGCAACATAGATACCGATGGTACTTTTATTAATAGTGTTGGCGGGGTCGCCTACTTACCTGTTTATCGTGGTAAAGAAACAACCAGCAAACATCAGTTTGAGTTACCTAAACAATTAAGCTTTATCGGTTTTTATCATCACAGCGAGCAAATAAGTTATCTAGCGCGTTATAAAAGACAGGGCGAGCAAAATTTTTATTATTTAGGATTCGATATCGCACACGAAAATTCATCAACACGGATTTCATTTGATATTGAAAATACCGCCCCAGAAATCCAATATAAAAATGACTGGCTTTCAGTTACCTTTGCGATTGATAGTCTTAAAATAGAACAGGCAATGTTACTAAATTTAGGCTTTAATCTCTACTATCGCTTCTAAAACTAGCCAGTGGCTGAAGTGATGTCGCTTTTCGCTTGCATTGCACGGGAGAACCAACTAATTTAATGACAAAGCTATTAATTTTTTAATTTATATGAAAATTTTCGTTTGGATTATTAGCTGTCTTTTCATTGTTACCCTTAATAGTAGTTTTGCTGCTGTCGTTGAAAAAGACATCTTTGATCTCAGCATAAAAGAACTAATGCAAGTACGTATTAGTTTAGCGACAAAAACTGAAGAAACTGTTCTAACAGTACCTTCAACAATCACGGTCTTTGAACGCACTGATATTGAATCATTAGGGGTGAAAAATGCCTATGATGTGATGAATTTTGTTCCTGGCTTTCAAATGACTCGTGGTGATTGGGTGGGAGCAGTCCCGAAAGAACATGCACGTGGCGTTTATTTAGACAATGGTTATATTCTTGTTATGCTCAATGGCGAACGACTTAATGAAGTTTCCTTTGGTAAAGCTTCCGTTTATACCCCCCATATTCCCATTGATATTATTGAACGTATTGAAGTTATTCGAGGTCCTGGCTCAGCGCTTTATGGCAGCAATGCTTTTTTAGGTGTGTTAAATATAATTACTCAACAATCAGTTAAGCAGCTTAAAGTAAGTATAGGTGAAAAAGGTTATCAGCAACTTTCCTCTAGTTGGCAAAAGTCGATCTCTAAAAACTTACGTTTACACAGTAATATTTCGATTGAGAAGTCTAATGGCCATCAATATACCTCACCATTGAATCGCCAAGTTAAAGACCCCTATAGTAATACCTATTTAGAACTCGGTGCACACTATAAAAATAATAAACTTAACATCCGCTACAGCGAAAATGAACTCGATGAATTTATTAATCTTGGTGGCTATTCTGTCGATAATATCCACACCAGTGAAAGCTTTTCAATATCGGGTAAAAGTAAGATATGGCACAATGACAAGCATCAGCTAGAGATTAAGGCGTCTTATAGCCTCTTTGAAATCAAGTCTGCTGGGATGGCCTTAGCAAAAGAGTCTGGCCTTATCGAAAATGATTTTTTGGTGGGGCCCTTTTGGCGCACTCAATCAAGCGATGTAAACCTAGATCACAGTTGGATAGTTAATCCACGTATTCATCTCAATTCTGGGGTTGAATATCGCCGCGCTAATCAATTTCAATCGGGTAACGCCGTCACTTACTATGATTATCAGCAAGAGCGGATTATCGTTAGTGATGAAAACTATCTCGACAAAATTGTCGCTATCGCTGTGATGCCTGAAACAAAAGCGTTAAATCAAGCCCAAGAAATGCATGGAATTTACAGTCAACTCAAGTGGCAAGTCGCCAATAATATTAGTTTATTTTTAGGGGCTAGGTATGACAATGTGATAGATATTGATCATAAACTGTCACCGCGTGCCGCAGCCGTTTGGCAAGCCAATAAAAACCATAGCTTAAAACTGCAATATGGTGAGTCATTTCGTACTCCGGTAAACAACGAACTTTATTCAAATGACAGTGTGACTAACGGCAACCCTAATTTATCCTCAGAGTTTGTCAAAACAACAGAGCTCGTTTGGATATATCAACATAATGATTTTTCCAGTGAACTGGTCTTTTTTCATAATGATTTACGAGACTTTATAAATAAGGTTCCTGACGATGGCGACGCACAATTTACTTTTGTTAACCATGTTGATATGGAAATTAGTGGTTTGGAAAGCAGTGCCAGTGTTGAATTAACGCCAAAATTACGTTTTTCAATCAATTACACCCATCTCTTTGATGACCCCATTAACGAGAGTTTTAAACACTTTGGTAGCGCCAATTTAAGCTATAAGTCAGGACAATGGAAATTCAATGTTAATGGTATTTGGCGAGATGAAGTAACACTACCTCCAATTAATGATGTCCGTTTTATACAAAAACAGTATTTTTTAATTTCAGGTAAAGTCACTTATGAGCTTGATAAAAAACAGCAACTTTCATTAATTGCGCAAAATTTACTGGATAAAGATTATGTTGTCTTCGACCCAAGAGTATTTAACGGTGAAGTACCATGAAAAGGCAGAGAAATATCAGTGAGTTATCGCTATCAATTTTAACGTAATCACAAGCTTAAATGTTCATCTATAAAAATATTTCTATAGATGAACAAACTCGGACTAACGTTAATTATTCCGCTATATATTCAACAACTTCAAGACCAAATCCTGACAACGAATGATACTTAGTTTGTGAACTTAACAAGCGCATCTTACTAACACCTAAGTTAGAAAGGATTTGTGAGCCTACGCCAACGTTACGAGAGCCAACATGACGCTTTATTTCATTAACAACTTCACCCGCATCAATTTTTGCATACTTTTCAACTTGAGAAATTAACTCCGCAGTAGATTCATGCTTACCTAAAAGTACTAAAACACCGCCTTCTTTGGCAATTTTTTCTAAAGCATTAGCCATTGGCCATTGAGCAACACTCTCACGTTGGCTAAATAATAAATCTCTAAAGGTATTTTCTAGATGAACACGAACTAGTGTTGGTTCGTCAGCTTTAATCTCACCTTTAGTTAGGGCAAAGTGCGCCTGTCCATCAATGGTGTCTTTAAATACTGTTAAATCGAACTCTCCAAAGGCTGTTGGTAACTTACATTGAGAGACACGTTCAATAGTGGTCTCATTAGCATTTCTGTATTCAATTAAGTCGGCAATGGTGCCCATCTTTAAATCATGCTTTTCAGCAATAATTTCTAAGTCTGGTCGGCGCGCCATAGTTCCGTCTTCATTGAGTATTTCAACAATAACGGCGGCAGGCTCTAAACCCGCTAAACGCGCTAAATCGGTTCCAGCTTCCGTATGGCCTGCGCGATTTAATACACCTCCATCTTTGGCTATTAATGGAAAAATATGCCCCGGCTGAACAATACTTAAATGATTAGCATCTTTGGCAACAGCAGCTAATACAGTCGTTGCACGATCGCCAGCAGAAATCCCGGTAGTTACTCCTTGAGCGGCCTCAATTGACACAGTAAAATTAGTGCTAAATTGAGCGTCATTTTTTTCAACCATCAAAGGTAACTTGAGCTGCTGGCATTTTTCAACCGTCATCGGCATACAAATTAAACCACGACCGTGAGTCGCCATAAAATTAATGGCTTCGGGGGTTACTTTTTCAGCAGCCATAATGAAGTCACCTTCATTTTCTCTGTCTTCATCGTCCATCAAAATGACCATTTTACCTTGAGCAATATCGTCAATAATTTCTTGTGGGGTATTTAAATTCATGATCATCTCTTTTATTTAATTTTTTTTCATAATTTTGAGGAATACAATAGTGCGCTTGATATACAAACGCCACCTTGTTTGTTTACTTCATAAAACCGTTACGTGCTAATAGTTCATGAGTCACACCAGAACTATGGTGCTCGGCCGTGCTAGCGGCTTTTTTTGTTAATAGCCTTTCGATATAACGGGCGATTAAGTCAACTTCTAAATTGACTTTAGTGCCCGCTTTATATTGAGCAATAATGGTTTGCGCGTTAGTATGAGGAACGATCGTTAGACGAAATTTATCATCGGTGACACTGTTAACCGTTAAGCTCGTGCCATCAATCGTGATAGAGCCTTTTTCGGCAATGTATGGCGCTAAATCACTTGGCATTTCAAGCCAGTATTCTAGGCTATTACCATTATGTTCAATCGAGGTTATTGCAACCACAGCGTCGACATGGCCAGACACCATATGTCCGCCAAAACGAGTGGTGGGTAACATGGCTTTTTCTAAATTAACAGCCTGCCCTGTTTGATAATCAACAAAGCCAGTACGCTGTAAGGTTTCATTAGAAACATCGGCACTATAAGTTGATGAGTCAAAAGCGACAACGGTTAAACAAATGCCATTGGTCGCTATTGAATCACCTAATTTAACATCACTCATATCTAATAAACCGGTGGAAATAACAATTCTTGCACCCTGTCCAGTAATGTTTATCGCTTGAATGCTACCAACTGCTTCAATTATTCCTGTGAACATAATCACTCTTTAAGTCATTTTTAGGTCAAGTAAAACTCAACACCATACTAAAATTTTACGGTAAAAGTTTAGCAATAATACGGATATCTTTGCCGATCATACGTAAATCAATTATATTTAGTTCTTTTGCTTGGCTCAAGCTTTCAATGCTTGTCATATTCACTAAGCTTTTACTGTCTGCACCCATCAATTTAGGGGCTTGATATAAAATCAATTCATCGACTAAATTTTGTTCAATAAAAGCACCCGCTAATCGAGCACCTGACTCAATGAGTACATCATTTAAATTTAGCTTAGCTAAATATTGAAGTAATGCATGTAAGTCAATCTGTTGTTCATTAGCTAATGTATTGACTACAGGTAAAACCACCTGCTTTACAAAATGAGGCCATTGATGAATGTTTTCAATGGTACGACGAATTAAAATTATTGGGCTGTGCTCATTAAATAAAGCTAAGTTAGGCGTTAAGCGATTTTTTGTATCTATAATCACTCTTATCGGCTGCCTAACGTCTTCCTTTTGATAACTAGCTTTTAATTCTCCTAGCTCAGACCAACGTACCGTCATTTTTGCATTATCGGTTAATATACTGTCAGCACCACTGATAATCGCACAACTTTGTGCACGTAAACGCTGGACATCTTGTCGAGCTTGAGGGGAAGTAATCCATTTACTTTCACCATTTTTCATCGCGGTTTTTCCATCTAAACTCGCCGCTAATTTACAACGGACGTAGGGCAAACCTGTGGTCATTTGTTTGATAAAACCAACATTTAAATCTTCAGCCGCTTGTCTTAACAAACCGTGTTGCGAAGATATTTCCGCTTGGGCTAACATTTTTAAACCATTACCAGCAACTATAGGATTTGGATCAACCATCGCCGCTATGACATGTTTAATACCGGCAAGAATAAGTCCTTTAGCACAGGGCGGCGTTAACCCATAATGACTACACGGCTCAAGTGTGACATAAGCGGTTGCACCTTGCGCATTTTTACCCGCCATTGCTAACGCGTTAACTTCAGCATGACCTTCACCCGCTTTTTGATGAAAACCTTCTCCGACAATTTCACCATCTTTTACCAAAACACAACCAACGCGCGGATTAGGCGAGGTGGTAAAATGTCCTTGTTTGGCAAGCATTATAGCCCGTTGCATAAAACGGTAATCTTCGGCTGAAAATTCTTTCATCTATTTTTCATTACCTAAGCGCGCAATTTCTTCACTAAATTCGCGAATATCTTCAAAAGAGCGATAAACCGAGGCAAAACGCACATAAGCGACTTTATCTAATTCTTTTAATTGTTCCATGATGATATTACCAAGCAACTCACTCGATACTTCTCGCTCACCCGTGGCACGTAGTTTTGATTTGACTTTATTAATTGATAGTTCGACTTGCTCGACACTCACCGGACGTTTTTCGAGTGCTCGCACTAAACCATTACGCATTTTATCTTCATTGAAAGGCTCACGTGAACCATCATTTTTAATAATACGTGGCATAACTAACTCAGCAGTTTCAAAGGTAGTGTAGCGCTCATGACAGGCTAGACATTCGCGGCGACGGCGAACTTGATGACCGTCAGAGACCAAACGAGAGTCAATGACTTTGGTATCTAAGGCTCTACAAAAAGGACAATACATGGAAAGCTCCAAAAAAGGTTATACCAATCCCAATAAGTATATTTTTATCTTAATGGACTCGGTACTTTCGACACATAGCTCTGTTTAATTGACAGAAACAATAATGGCCGCTAATGCGGCCATTTTAGTCTAATTAAGCTATTGTTACATTAACTTATTTATAGCTTTTCCCATTAGACTTTAAGTGCCACAGCTATATCGCTTAAGACACTAAAGTCGTTAGCTTAATTTACGCGTATACAGGGAAGCGTGAACAAAGTTCTTTAACACTGGCTTTAACATCAGTAACCGTCTGTTCATTGTTGATATCGTCTAAAATATCACAAATCCAACCCGTTAATGCTTGAGTTTCAACAACGCCAAAACCACGACGCGTAATAGCCGGAGTACCTAAACGTAAACCAGAAGTTACAAACGGAGAACGTGGGTCGTTAGGTACTGAGTTTTTATTTACCGTAATATGGGCACGGCCTAATGCAGCATCAGCATCTTTACCTGTAATATCTTTATCAATTAAGTCAAGTAACAACAAGTGGTTTTCAGTGCCGTTAGAAACAACTTTGTAACCGCGTTCCTGAAGAACAGCAACCATAGCTTTAGCATTGTCTAAAACATTCTGTTGATAAACTTTAAACTCAGGTTCTAATGCTTCTTTAAATGCAACCGCTTTAGCAGCAATAATGTGCATTAATGGGCCACCTTGGCCACCTGGGAAAACAGCAGAGTTTAATTTTTTATAGATAGCTTCATCATCACAACCCGAAATAATTAAACCGCCACGAGGACCGGCTAATGTTTTATGAGTAGTTGTAGTAACAACATGCGCATGTGGCACTGGGTTTGGATATAAACCGGCGGCAATTAAACCAGCAACATGAGCCATATCAACGAAAAAGTATGCGCCAACACCGTCTGCGATTTTACGCATACGTGCCCAATCAACAACACCAGAGAAAGCAGAAAAACCACCAATGATCATTTCTGGTTTATGTTCTTGTGCTAAACGTTCCATTTCTTCGTAATCTATGTCACCTGTTTCTGGGTGAAGACCGTATTGAAATGCTTCGTAAGACTTGCCAGAAAAACTAACATGAGAACCATGCGTTAAATGACCACCGTGCGCTAAACTCATTCCTAACACTTTACCACCTGGAGTAACAAGCGCTTGAAAAACTGCAGCATTAGCTTGAGAACCAGCATGAGGTTGCACGTTCGCGTAAGTTGCGCCAAATAATTCTTTTGCACGGTCTATGGCTAATTGCTCAGCGATATCTACGAATTCACAACCACCGTAGTAACGTTTGCCTGGGTAACCTTCAGCATATTTATTAGTTAATTGAGAACCTTGTGCTTCAAGAACACGCGGGCTACAGTAATTTTCTGAAGCAATAAGTTCGATGTGCTCTTCTTGGCGAACTTTCTCATTGCTCATCGCTTGATAAAGTTCCGGGTCAAAATCAGCAATATTCATATCACGTGTAAACATGGTTTTTCCTCAATTATTCAGCCTTAGCTGTTACAGACAATTGTCTAATGGATAGCAAAATTTATGCGGCGTATATTGCCTGAAATCAGCTCAGTTGTACACGGATAAAGGTACAAGCTTTAGCTCATTTAGTAATCTAATATGCCAAGAGTGTTGCTGTTATTATCGATAAAAACTTTTACAGCTTTGATCAACGTTAACAGCAAATAGAATATAACGAAGAAAAAAAGCAATAACAAGAAATTTAAAACAGAAATAAAGCAGAAAAACAAAATATAATCTATTTTATTAAGATATAACCAATATTTATTTTATTAAAATATCATTTAGTTGTTTTAGCTCTTTTTGCCTTTTTATATAAAAAGACTGACTGACAAGCCAAATACTCACCAGAAATATATTCAAAATAGCCAGACCAACAATGGGCGATTTTTCTAATTGCTCGGTGACAGCAAAAACATACCAATTGGCAAAGGGCCCAATAATGAGACAAGAGAACTTTATTAACTTGATGTAGCTAATAGACGACTGACAACCGAGAATGGCATGTTCAATTGCTTTATCAGGACTGCCACAATTTATTTTCCATGCCGATAAACGAGCTTTAATGGCAAATATTACAAAAATAATGGAAAGAATGCCGCCACCACCTAAGTAAATAATGGTTGCTTGATCTTTCGATCCACTGAGCCACATATAGCTAGCTACAAACAACATAGCCAACGTAGCCATAATATCTATGACTAATAAAGATTTAGCCCACACAGTTCTTTGCTTTGTTTGTTTAAGTAAACGGTTAATATCGGTTTTAATAATAGGTTGGCTTTGCCAGTCTTGGCTCATCTGCGCCCATTGTTCATCAATTACCGAACTATCGAGTGGTTTAGTCGCTTTATTCTTGGGTAAAGTTGCAACATCAAGTATCGCCTCAGCTTGACTTTGAGTAGATAAAATCACTTTACTTTTTTTATGTAACAGGGAATCTTCTTCGTTCATACCGCCTCCATTAACTTACTCAAAGCGATTTTTGCGCGTTGTAAACGCACACCAACAAGATTAACGGATATCACTAAAATATCGGCAATTTCTTGATAACTCATACCTTCGAGCGCTAAGGTGATCACTTGCTGTTGTTCAAGTTTAAGTTGCCTAATAGATTGAGCTAAACGTTGTTGTCTACGTTGTTTTTCTAAGCTCTGATGGGGTGTAGGTTGAATTTTATCTTGCTCTGTCTCTTGGCAAATATCATCAATACTTTGCTCTACCTTGACACTTTTTACTGCTTTGGCAACATGCGTAGCTAAAACATTATGAGCAATACGAGCGACAAAAGTTTTTACCGTACAGTCATTTCTAAAGCTAGGTAGTGCCCGCCAAAGATTGAGGGCTATTTCTTGAAAAAGCTCATCTTGAATTGACGGTTTTGCTTCAAATCCGGTAATGATATGACGGAGTAATTTTTCATACTCTGTCATCCATTGGGTGAATGTTTGCTGATAATTTGCAGTACGTTTCAAAGAATAACTCAATATATGTTGATACGCCGTTTGAAAGCGGTCTTGTTGCTGTAATGTTAATTCTATCGAGTTATCCATCTTAATACCAACTCAGCGTATTGTCATAAAGATTAACTTAATGACATCACCACTTTTTCTGATTTTAATTTTTGTGCGAGTGCCAGCACTAATGCCACGGTCATCCCCACCGTAATTGCGGTGGTACTTGCAAGCACAGTCCAATCGACAGGTAAGCCCTTAAAAACATCTTCCATCAACATTGATTGTCCTGAAATAGGTAACCAATTCACCCATTCAGGCTTATCATCAATCATCATAATGGCAAACGGTACCATAGCAGGAAGCATAATTAGCATAGAGACGGTTGACTGCGCTTCTTTAAAACTTTTCGCTTGAAACGAAAAGAATAATTGTAAAGCCGTTGCAAAAAAACATAGTGGAATAAGTAGTAGTAATAAGGCCGCAATACTAAAGGCATTTAAACTAAAGGTTGCCCCTATTTTAGTGAGATCAATAAAGCCAACAGAAACGGTGGTTAATACCAACATGATAACAATAGACAATACTGAAATAGAACTGGCACAAGTCATTTTTGCCAACACTATTTTAAGGGTACTGACCGGCTGACATAGTAGCATCTCTAAAACATTACGTTCCCGCTCACCCGCACTCGAGTCAATGGCAATTGATAGCCCTGAAACAAAAGCGCCCATCAATAAATAGATACCTAAAAACATCGAGACCATCACTGCATTGCTGGTTGGAAGTGCTGTATCTTGTTCTTGCAGAACAATAGGTTGTAATAAATTAATATCAACTCCCCTGACCAGTAAACGCTTATAACCGATAGCAAGTGAGTATTCTCGTACCACTTCTTTGACTCTTCGGATCGGTGCACTAGAGGCTTTTTTACCAAAATCCGCACGTAAAACAACGTCTATAGCCTGACCCGCTAACATTTTTTCAGCAAAATCTTTTGGTATATCTACTTCAATATTACGTTCTTGCCATGCGTACTTTTCTTCTTCAGGTACATCGGCAAATTGTAAAATATTATTGACGGCAAACTTCTCAATCAATTTGGGTGCAAATTCAGCGCCGGTAAATTGCACATAAATAGGGGGGTTATCAACGATTTCTTTGATCATGGTTTTCGATATTACCATAATCATTATTGGCGCGAATAAGCCCATACTTAACGCGACCATCAAGGCACGTTTATCACGAAAGGCTTCTCTTAATTCTTTAATTAATAATGCTTTAAACTGGATCATGCGGCAACTCCTTCATCTGAGCCAATTAATTTAACAAAGGCATCTTCTAATAATTTTTCACCCGCTAAATCACATAACTCTTGTGGCGTGCCTTGTGCGGCTAATTTGCCATTAGAAACAATAATTACCCGATCACATAAGGCAGCAACTTCTTGCATGACATGTGATGAAAATAAAATACAATGACCTTTCTCTTTAAATTTGGCTAAGTGATTGCGCAAAACTCGTGTGCTCATTACATCGAGTCCGCGAGTCGGTTCATCAAGAACAAAGTTTTTCGGCTGATGTACTAAAGCCTGAGCTAAAGTGACTTTCATCCGTTGCCCTTGCGAGAAGCCAACCGTTTTACGATGCGCTAATTCTTCCATTTCTAAATCTTTAAATATTTGCGCTATTGCCGCTTTTTTCTTCGCTCCTTGCATACCATGAAGGCTGGCGAAATAGTCCACTTGTTCATAGGCAGTTAAACGCTCGTACAAACCAAATTTGTCCGGGAAGATTCCTAATCGTTGCCTAACCGCTAAAGGGTCTTCTAAAACATTAATACCATCGACTAATACCGAACCTTCATCAGCTTTTAGCAAACCATAGAGAGTACGTAAACACGTCGTTTTACCCGCACCATTTGGACCTAAAATACCGGTGATCTCACCATTTTTCGCAGTAAACGACAAACCATCTAGAGCTTTTACCGTATTTTTTTTATCGATAAAGCTTTTATGTAAATTGTTAACTTCAATCATAATAATTATATCCTTATAGGTTGCCGTTTAAATGCGTCATAAATGTTTCACTTTTTAACTCAGCTAAACACGATTCATCTAAATCATTCGGATTGAGTGTTGTTAGAAATTCATTAACAATTTCAATACCGCAAGGCGTTGAAGCAACAATATGTGCACTGTTTTTAGAAACAATGTGGTGATTATTAGGTAAGGTTTTCGCAGATTCATCACCGTTACTTGGCGGTGTTACTGGGTCTAAATTTCCTGATAAAATAAGTGTTGGGATATTAGCCGTTACACTTTGATAGAAATCATCGCTAACCGCATACTTAGGCCATAACGGACAGGCTTGTAGCCAAGCACTATGGCTATCGTTGCCACCAAAAGTATTGTTAGCATCGCCAGCAAACATTTCAGTAGTAATTTTAGGAAAGTCTTCATTACAGACAATATTTAACGTTAAGCCCACATACATACCCATTCCCCCTTCTGACATGGCAATTAAACCAATCATGGGTTGATAGTTACCTAAAAAAGCCTGATGTATAACCAAGGGCACTAAAGTACGGGTTTGCATAGAGTATAATTGCATGCGTAAATTACTAATAAACTTGCTACGACTTAACACGAAGTCAGTCTTTGTACCTAAACGGGGATGGGCTATTTTAAGATTTACCGGCGCTTGTTCTAGTCGAGCAATAACCGCTGTAAAGTCATCTTTTAATGAAGGGTAAGCACTATTACAACTTTCATCTTGCTGGCAGTTTTCGAGTAATAAATTAAATGAACGCGCGGAACTTTGACCAAAAGTACCAATAGGCACTTCAATGGGACCAACACTGTCTAGTACGACACTGTTAAGTGCATCAGGAAAAAGGTGCATATAAACCAAAGCCGCACGTGTGCCGTAAGAACCACCATAAATATTAATTTTTTCATGGCCGAGTGCAACGCGTACTGCATCAAAATCACGAATAGCATTTTCTGAATTATATTGACTTAAGTCGCCTTTGAATTGTGCGATACAGTCTTTGATTTCTTGTGGAGAAAAGTCTTCAGGAATAATTTCATAAGCGTTTCTTACTTCATTTTCATCACACGATAAAGGATGTGATTTCCCCGTACCCCGTTGATCCACTAAAATAATGTCATGCGACTTTTTAATTTCACCAAAAGTACTAAATATATGCGCAGCTAGTTCAACGGATGCTTGACCTGGCCCACCCGCTAAAAACATTAAAGGCGTTTTATTTTGACTACTATCAATAGCCGGCAGCACCGCAAAATTAACGCTTATTTTTTCACCTTCAGGTAAACTATAATTTTCTGGTACTTGTAATGTGCCACACTGAACTTGCGACTTAATGCCCTTTAGGTGGCAGTTTTCTAAGCTTAAAACTTCTTTATTATTATTTTGTGTATTATTGTCTTCAGCTAAAAGTAGTGAGCTAAAACTCAGTAAACTTAATGCTAAAAGGCTTTGCCATTTTATTTTCATTATTTTATTCCTTTTAAAATATCGAACATATAGTCTCAACCTTAGACTTTTTATTACAGTTTATTTTAATAAAGCTGTATTTATTTTTAAGTGATTGTTTATAAGTGACATTTAACTGTATTATTTTAAGCAAGGATCGATGATTTATAGCATGACGGTTTTAGGATATTTTACTGCAACTGCAAGAACAGATACTGAAATAAATTCAGCATGACGGCTTTAGTACCTTTTACTGCAACTACAAGAACAGATGCTGAAATAAATTCAGCATGACGGCTTTAGCATCTTTTACTGCAACTTCAAGAACAGATACTGAAATAAATTCAGTATGACGGCTTTAGTACCTTTTACTGCAACTGCAAGAACAGATACTGAAATAAATTCAGCATGACGGCTTTAGTATCTTTTACTGCAACTTCAAGAACAGATACTGAAATAAATTCAGTATGACGGCTTTAGCATGACGATAAGTGCGCACGACATACCGTACATCCTCGGCTCGGGCATCCATGCTTTGCTCTATCTCCTGCATCCATGCAGTCTTATACATTCGTCGTTCATTGCCATCCATGGCACCACGACATACCGTACATTCTCGGCTCGGGCATCCATGCTTCGCTCTACCTCCTGCATCCATGCAGTCGTATACATTCGTCGTTCATTGCCATCCATGGCACCACGACATACCGTACATCCTGTACATAAAAAAACCGAATAACATTTAATGCTATTCGGTTTTTACTTCTAGAGAAAACTGTTTTTAATCGTGATTAGAACTGGTTAGAGGTGTTGTTCTCGCCACCTGCTTTAAGCGCGTTCTCACCAGCAAAGTATTCTTTGTGATCATCACCCATGTCAGAGCCTGACATGTTTTGATGTTTAACACAGGCAATACCTTGACGAATTTCTTTACGTTGTACACCTTCAACATAACCAAGCATCGCCGCGTCGCCAAAGTATTCTTTAGCTAGGTTATCTACAGACAATGCTGTTGTATGGTAAGTAGGAAGCGTGATTAAGTGATGGAAGATACCAGCTTTACGTGAAGTCTCAGCTTGGAAGCTACGGATTTTGTCATCTGCTGATGCAGCTAACTCAGTCGTATCGTAATCAACATTCATTAAATCAGCACGTACATAGTTAGATACATCTTCACCCGCAGCAACCATAGCGTCAAACGCTTGCTGGCGGAAGTTTAATGTCCAGTTGAACGATGGGCTGTTGTTGTAAACAAGTTTAGCATTTGGAATTTCTTTACGAACTTCATCCATCATGGCTGTGATATCGGCAACGTTAGGTGTCGCTGTTTCTATCCATAACAAATCAGCACCCGCTTTAATTGCTTCTATGCTGTCAAAAACACAACGCTCTTCACCAGTACCTTGACGGAATTGGTATAAACCAGAAGGTAAACGTTTAGGACGAACAAGTTTACCGTCACGGTTAAAGCATACATCGCCTTCAGCCATGTCAGCTACGTCAATCTCTTCAACATCTAAGAAAGAGTTATAGATATCACCTTGATCGCCTGGCGTTTTAACAACCGCGATTTCTTTAGTCAGGCCAGCACCTTCAGAGTCAGTGCGTGAAACGATGATACCGTTGTCGATACCTAGTTCAAGGAATGCATGACGTAAAGCACGAATTTTTGAATGAAAATCTGCATGAGGAACCGTTACTTTACCATCTTGATGGCCACATTGCTTTTCATCGGCAACCTGGTTTTCGATTTGAAGAGCACAAGCGCCTGCTTCAATCATTTGCTTAGCCATAAGGTAAGTTGCTTCTGCATTACCAAAACCAGCATCGATGTCAGCAATAATTGGTACAACGTGAGTAACATGGTTATCAATTTTATCTTGAATAGCGGCTTTATCAGCGGCACTTGCTGCGTCTAGGTCGCGAAAAAGACCACCGAGTTCACGTGCATCGGCTTGACGAAGAAAAGTATAAAGTTCTTTAACTAAAGCAGCGACAGATGTTTTCTCGTGCATTGATTGGTCAGGAAGAGGACCTAATTCTGAACGAAGTGCTGCAACCATCCAACCTGAAAGGTATAAGTAACGACGGTCTGTTTTGCCACCAAAATGTTTCTTAATAGAAATCATTTTTTGTTGGCCAACAAAACCGTGCCAGCAACCTAAAGACTGAGTATACTTAGAGCTATCAGCATCGTAAGCATCCATATCGCGACGCATGATGTCGGCAGTATACTGAGCGATATCTAAACCAGTTTTGAATTTATTCTGTGCTCTCATACGAGCTATTGACTCAGGATTAATAGTATCCCAAGAGGTACCTGCATTTGCTTTAATCGCTTTAACCGCTTCTATTGCATTTTGATAATTAGACATAGTACTCTCCAAGAGTCTGATAATATTTTTAAAAGGTCTTGTTCGCTTCAACACTTAAAATAAAAAGTAAAAATTAAAGCAAACACACCGAACAAGACAAAGTCTAGAACATCCTGAGAGTATTCTTAAAATATATAATATCAATCACTACCATTCACAAGATAAATACCAAACTCACAAATAATAATTGTACTTGTTTTTCAATAGGTAATAAGCATAAACCTCAGTATTACCGCTTTAAAAGCTGATTAATATTTTTATTAGACAATGAAAACTTCTTGATTTATTTTTCTGCACATGACATATACATTAGTTATATTATTTCTGTTGGTCATAAAAACTATGAATATTGCTAAAATCGATTTAAATCTCCTTATTTACCTTGATGTTTTATTAAGAGAAAAAAATGTTACTCGTTCAGCAAGCCAGCTTAATATTACCCAACCGGCAATGAGTAACGGTTTAAAAAGACTAAGAAACTTATTTAATGATCCGATATTAGTAAGAACATCTGATGGCATGGTACCAACCGAACGCTCGCGCGCTTTAGCACCGGTGATCAGAAAAATCTTATTAGAACTTGAAGAAGCGTTGCAGGGTGAAGAAGAGTTTAATGAAAAGCACAGCCAACGTGTTTTCCGCATTATGGCAAGTGATTACGCGGCTTCAACGTTACTGCCAAGTTTATTAAGAAAAATAAATGAAATTGCGCCGAATGTGACCATTGATATTATGACGCCAAGTGACGTAACTTTTCACGATGTTGAAGCTGGCAAAATTGATATGGCGATTAACCGCTTTGATGAATTACCACAGTCATTTCATCAGAAAACCATCTGGCGTGATTCATTCTCATGTTTGTTAAGTGCTAATAGCCCTTATGTAGCTGAATTCAATTTAGATACTTATCTGTCATCAAAGCATGTTTGGGTGTCAAAAACTGGCTTTGGGGTTGGGGTGGGTATGGATCCCAAAGACGTACAAAAATTGGGTTGGGTAGATGAAGCGTTAGCACGTTTAGGCAAGCAAAGAGATATAAAGGTATTTACCCGTAATTATCATGTTGCCATGCAACTCGCTCATGAAGATGGCTTAATCGCCACTTTACCGACAAAAGCGGCTTTATTACACAAAGATGATAACAAATATACCATTGTTGATCCCCCTTTTGACATTCCTGATATAGAATTAAAAATGATTTGGAGCCCGTTATTACATCATGATGCTAGCCATATTTGGTTTAGACAACTGGTTATTGAAGCGGCAGCACAAGGGTAATATTACGCCATGTTTAGTCATATAATCTACAGTATATTCTCGGTAGGCATTTGTTTGTTAGCAGGAAAAGTGATTGAGACTTTCCTGCCGATCTTACCTGCGAGTTTATATGGCATGATGATGTTCACCATGCTACTGCATTTTAAGATACTTAATGCCAAGCGTATTCAACCTTGTATTGAGTGGGCGTTGGCTAATATGGCGGTTTGTTTTGTCCCTGCGGGTGTTGGCATCATTAATCACTTCGAATTAATTAAAGCGCATGGCTTAACCTTAATTGCCATCATCTTTTTTACGACCTTTTTATTACTCACCTTTGTTGGACTTGTTTATCAGCGACAACTTAATCGACAGCAATTAACCGCAACTAGCGAGCAAAACAAGTGATAAGCCACCCCCTTTTATCAATGATAAGCGCTGCCTTATTTTTTATACTGCTTACACTTGCGGTTTATCATGCTTATGCCAAGTTACAACAAAAATTAAAAAAAGCCTGGTTAAATCCAATGCTGTTGTCGATCCTAACGCTGATCCCATTTTTGCTAATATTTAACATTCCTTTTGAACAATATTACCAAGCCACCGCCTCATTAAATAAACTCTTAGAGCCTGCTGTTGTGGCTTTGGGTTTCCCGTTATACCAGCATCTTCAAACGATTAAAAAACAATGGCGACATATAATGGCACTGCTATTGGTTGGGGTATTTATCGCCATATCGATAAGTTTTATCATCACTTTATTGACCATTAATCAATACGATATTGCCGTTTCGCTTTCTTTGAAATCAGTAACAACACCGATTGGCATAGCATTAACGGAACAACTCAATGGCAGTAATTCCATCACTGCGTTTGCGATAATTTTAGCCGGATTGTTTGGCGCTTTATTAGGTCCTCCTTGGCTATCTTTAATTAAGGTCACCTCACCTAAAGCACAAGGCTTAGCTATTGGCGCGGCGAGCCATGCATTAGGAACCGCAACAATTAGCAAAGTGAGTTATGAGCATGCCGCCTACAGTTCTTTGGCTTTGATTATTTCAGCGGTTATCACTGCCATCTTTAGTCCAATGATTATTAATACTTTGGTACTTTTTTTACGCTAACGGCCCACAACGATTTTACTATATAGAGTGCTCACTATGAATACTCGGCAACAGCTTCACCATAATATTTTTGATGAAAAATGATTAACGCGCTTTATCAAAAGTTACATTCACAAAAAAAACAAATCAAACAACTTACATTCACAATATTTATGGTAGCTATTATTAATAACAATAATTAGTTATTGGACCGATTTTAATAAAATCAAAAACCAAATAGTCTATAATTATCATTTAGATATAATAAAAATCACTTATCAAAATACAAAAATAACAACTAATTTCTTTAGGAAACTTTTTTCAGCTCTTGCATGAAAAAATAATACCTCCTACATTGCACTTAGATACTGTTATTAATTATGTTTAATGCTCTTTTAGAAAGAGGGTTAAATACATTTATGATAAAAATATTTACGCCATAGTTAAATATTCAAATAGAAGTTGCGTAAATGATTGCACAAGAGGAAACATGATGACCCCGTACATAAAGATCCAAAATATCCAAGTAGCGCAATGTTTACATCAATTTATTGAACAGGATGTACTTCCTCATAGCCTAATTTCACCAACAGATTTTTGGCAAAACTTCTCAACAATCATTGAAAAATTAACACCTATCAATAAAGCCTTGTTAGCAACACGTGATGATTTACAAACAAAAATAGATGGCTGGCATCAGAATAACTTTGCCGATAACTTTGATTTTTCATCATACAAAAAATTTCTAAAAGACATTAATTACCTGGTACCTGAGGTTGATGACTTTGCCATAACAACCAAAAATGTAGATGCTGAATTAGCAACAATGGCGGGCCCGCAACTCGTGGTACCAATAATGAACGCTAGGTTTGCCATTAACGCCGTTAATGCTCGTTGGGGAAGCTTGTATGATGCCCTTTATGGTAGCGACGTTATTTCTTCAGAAAATGGGGCTGAAAACGCTGGTGGCTATAATGCCATTCGTGGTCAAAAGGTTATTGAATTTGCCCGACAATTTTTAGATCAAAGTATTCCATTAACTGCTGGTAGTCACGTCCAAGCGAAACACTACAACGTATCTGATGCTCTTTTAACGGTTACACTTGAAAGTGGCGAAACCGTTAAACTTGCAAATGGCGATGCTTTTAAAGGTTATCAAGGCACAGTAGATGCACCAACCGCGCTATTGTTTGAACATAATGGTTTACACTTTGAAATTAACTTTGATAAAAGTAGTGTTATCGCAAAAAGCGATAAAGCAGGTATTTCTGACATTACCCTTGAGTCGGCTTTAACCACCATTATGGATTGTGAAGACTCTGTCGCAGCCGTTGATGCTGATGATAAAGTGGTCGCTTATAAAAACTGGTTGGGATTAATGCAAGGTAACTTAACCACTGACTTAGTCAAAAATGGTAAAACTATTCAGCGCACTATGGCGGTTGACAGACAGTATCATCAAACTGATGGCGCGAACTTAACGCTAAAAGGCCGTAGTTTAATGTTTGTCCGTAATGTTGGGCATTTAATGACGAACAATGCCATCTTATTAGCTGATGGCTCTGAAGTGCCAGAAGGTATTATTGATGCCATGGTAACCTCACTAATCGCTAGCCTTAATTTACAACAAACTGCCGATGCCAAGTCATTTTGTAATAGTGCAGAAAAATCAATTTATATTGTTAAGCCAAAAATGCATGGTCCAGAAGAGGTCGCTTTTGCTAATACATTATTTGAACAAGTCGAAGATGCATTAGCGTTAACAAGAAACACCATAAAAATGGGTATAATGGATGAAGAGCGTCGTACAAGTGTTAATTTAAAGGCTTGTATCGCTCAAGCTAAGTCTCGTGTGGTCTTTATTAACACTGGATTTTTAGACCGTACCGGTGATGAAATTCATACATCAATGGCGGCAGGTATTATGGCTAAAAAAGCAGATATCAAGTTAACACCTTGGATAAGCGCTTATGAAGATAATAACGTTGATGTAGGCTTAGCCTGTGGCTTTAGTGGCAGAGCACAAATTGGTAAGGGCATGTGGCCCATTCCTGATCAAATGTTGAATATGTTAGCTACTAAAATTAATCACGTACAAGCAGGGGCAAATACAGCTTGGGTACCTTCTCCTACAGCAGCAACCCTGCACGCCTTGCATTATCATAGAGAGAATGTTTTCGCGCTTCAGAAAAAGTTAATGCTACGTACTCCGGCTAACTTAGATGATATCTTAACGATACCACTCGCAAAAGACACCAACTGGAGTGAGCAGGAGATCTCTGATGAACTCGATAATAACGCTCAGGGTATTTTAGGCTACGTTGTACGATGGATTGATCAAGGTGTCGGTTGTTCAAAAGTGCCTGATATTAATAATGTCGGTTTAATGGAAGACAGAGCAACTTTACGTATCTCCAGTCAACATATGGCCAATTGGATGAAGCATGATGTTTGTAGTGAACAACAAGTGTTAGCCAGTTTGAAAAAGATGGCTAAAACTGTTGATAGCCAAAATAAAAATGATGTTAACTATCAACCAATGGCAAGTAACTTTGAAAAGAGTATCGCTTTTAAAGCGGCTTGTGATTTAGTATTTTTAGGCACAACACAAGTTAATGGTTATACCGAACCTTTATTACATAGTTACCGACTAAAAGTGAAGCAACTCAGTTAGTCTCGTCTAATACGCCCTCTAAAAAAGAAATATTAATCTTAATATTTCTTTTTTTATTTAAGCTCAATGAAACTTTCCTCCACAATTGCCTGTCTATCTAACTAACTAACTAATACACTTTTAATGATGATTTACCTTGGTTAAGTAAGACTAAAAAGCCATTAAACTCAAATTTTTAACCATTGAACTTATATCGTTGGCTATATATTTCTTAACAATTTATAGTTAGGGTGTAAACAATATAGTTACAATTTCAATTAGATAGAATAGTACAAGTAACATTGTTTTCAATACAGAAATTTTGTAGTCAATGCTATGTGAATTTATAAGACGAGGATCGCAACATGAAATCACAAATTAGAACGGTAGCGTTAAGTGCCATATTCAGCATCATTGGATTGTGCTGTACCCTTTCGACTGCTTCAGCAGAATCAAGTAACGCACAAATGAACAAAGAGCTAAAGACTATTACTTATATGTTTGCTTTTCCTAAAGTGGTAGATGAAGGTGGCGCTAAAGAAAAACCCTTGTTAAAGCCAGACAATAACTTAAAAGAACTTAACGCGGGTACAACAACCACTAAAAATGGATATTTTGAATTGGCCATTATTTTTAATGATAAATTACAGCAGTTAATTTCCGCTTTATTTGTTGATGATATGGGTAACGCTCGTGACATCCCCTTAAAGCAGTTATCTAAAATAGACTAAACTCAAACAACGACTTTAATCATAATAGCCTAAAAATAATTTCAGGCTATTAATAAAAAAAAGCCTCAAGGGCTTTTTTTTTAACAGAAAAATAAGGTTTATGCTTCAAGTTCACCTTGTTTATCCTTTATCGGTACCCTGACCTCAAAACTACATCCTACTTTTGTATCTAGGCATTTTATAGTGCCTTTTAATTTTGCGTCCACTAAATTATAAACAATATTCATTCCTAGACCTGAACCACCTTGACCACGTTTGGTTGTAACAAAAGGGTCGAAGATACGATTAACAACGCTGCTATCTAATCCTTTGCCATTATCACTATAGGTCAGCGTTAAAAAGCCATTATCCTCAACAAACTTTATTGAGATTTCACCACTTTCTCTTTCGTCAAAACCATGAATGTGCGAATTGGTTAAAAAATTTGTCAGAATTTGATTCCATGCACTTGGATAAGTGAGCAAATTAAGTTTTTCATCAACTTCGATATTAATGACATATTTTTTACGTTTAAAGAGAGTTTTTACCGTGTTAACAACATCATTAACGTGTCTGGATAAATTAATTTTCAACTCTGGGTCGGTATGTTGCTCAACAGCAACTGATTTAAAACCTCTGATTAATTCAACCGCTTTGTTTAAACTCCTTTCAATAATATTCTGATATTCAATCAACAGACTCAAGGTTTTAGTTAAATGTGATTTGGTCAGATTTTCAGTCTCTACCGAATGGCTTAACTCCAAGACTTTCTCTTTTAATGCCGTTATTGATGTAACACAGATACCCAATGGCGTATTAACTTCGTGTGCAACCCCTGCAACCAATTGCCCTAAAGAGGCCATTTTCTCTGATTGTACTAGTTGATCTTTTGCTAACGTTAAGTCATCTAAAGATTGTTGTAATTGGTTGTTGCTCGAGGCCAATTTAGCCGTTCGGTCATACACTTTTACTTCAAGTTCACCGTTAAGGTTAATTAACGCATTTTCTGCATCTTCTAACTTTAAGATATCGTTTTTTAAAGTGGTACGCATGTTATTAATCGTTTCGGCAAGCTCATCAAGTTCGTCTTTGGCTTTTGGACGAGAGCTTAATACCAAGGGCGTATCTATTTTATCAGCCGCAACTTGTTGCGAGTAATAAGTAATATGATATATATGACGAGTAATAAGCCAATGAACGATGAATATAATAAAAAACGCCACAATAAAAATCTTGATCACTTCGGCAGTTAAAATAAATCCTGCTTGCTGCCACAATCGTTGATAAATATCTTTATAGCTCGCGGTAACAATAAGCACACCAATATCATTTTCGCTATAAAATATTGGGTACTCAACGACTTTATCGGCTGAGATATTTTCGTCACCAAACTGATAAGTTTTGCCAAAACCTGTGACAATTTTCACATGACTAATATCAGGTAATTTTACAATACCTTGAATTTGCTGTTGTACTAACGGCTCGTTAAAATCCCACAAGCTAGTGGATATAGATTGAAGATAACTTGTTTCAACATTGCTAAATCTTTGATCTAACGTCGTTAGACTTTCATTGTAGTTAACATACAATTGCAGAAAAGTTGAGCTGATAGACAATACCGAACTACATAGCAATATGTAAATAAGTACTCTACGGCTTAACTTACTATTAAAGGATCCAGATTTTTCCATTTATCACACCATCAATAAAAGCAGTAAAATAGATACGACTATCTGTATTACTTAAAAAAGTTTTTATAACATCATTTAAATATTGATCTTGTTTAATGTCAATAAAAATAACGACATAAAGCTATCAATCAGCATAAAAAAAACGCCTCTAACGAGCAAGGTTTGACTTAGATGTATTAACATATCTAGCGACAAATTTTGCTGCGGTTATATCTTCTAGTGCCTGTACTAGCAGCTTTTAAATAATAATATCTACTGCCTTATGTTCTACAAAATAAGGTTTATCAGACATCGAAAATAAATCAGTATTAATACGGTCAGCAAGTATAGCCTTCGCTTTTAACAGCATAGCTAAATAGCCAGTTTAATGTAAGGCACTTTCCATGTTGTCGACAAAAAATATGCGCACACTAAGCACAGATTATCCATTTCTCTCATCTTGGGTCTATAGGCTCCAACCATATCTAAATGTTGATCTTTTTGTAATCATTAACCAAAAGATAATGCTTGTGTATTTAGCGTAGCACAAGAAATAATATCCGCCTTATTGATATAGTTTTTTAAATTTTCAATAGCTTCACAATGAATATAAAAAGATACACCAGAAGTAGCAGCGGCTCTTTATGCAGTCGGTGATAACGCATAAATACTGATTTAACGTTAATTATTTTAATACGAATAACAAATACAAATTTTGAATAGCTGACAGTTCATGCAAGTAATTATCAGAGATTAGTGTAATGAATTTACTGCTGGCATCATTAATAGTTTTGTTTGTCGACTTGCCCGTATTTTTTAATATCAAGATGTCAACGCAGCGGCGCAGTAATATTTTGGTCAATGCGCTTTGTAAGCGCATTAACAATAGAGACAGTAAAGCCTAGTTTACTGGCTCTGCAGAGCAAACTCGATAATTTTTAAAGGATTAGTTAACCAATAAAATAAATCATCACATGAGCAGTCATTAATAAACATCAGCTACTAAGACTTAACTGAGGACTTTACGCTAACGTTTTATATTTAGGTATCCGTCTCTTTATTGCACTGGTTAAGATAACAATTAATGCTGGGAATGCAGCGTAGAGCATGGTGATTAATATTGACTGACTAAAGAGTATCGCTAAAATAATAAAACCTAAACTTGGTAACATTAGCCAAAATGTATGTTCACTTGCACAGACATTGAACAAGCTGCGCATAATAAAAATAATAGCGCCCGTTAACAAGAATGCGGTGAAAGCGGTTACAACTCCGGCATGATAATTAAGTATAAAATGGGGATAAGAATGAAATACTTCAGAGATAGGAGCAGAGACTCCAAAACTGACTAACCAAAAAAACGTGCCTGCAATTAGGCAGCCGAAGTTAAACGACCACAACTTTTTATTAATAGATATCACTAACGACCCTTACTTTTATTTT
>NZ_JACGVP010000056.1:0-2180 GCF_014077275.1 Colwellia sp. BRX8-7
TATGACAATAAATATCCCTAAGATGGATCTAACAATAGCCTTCACCATATTTGTTTCTTTATCAATATCTACCATGAACACTAACTTCCAAAATATACACTGAACGTGACATGCCATATAACGCCACATTAAGCGGCAAAAAATTGTTGGCTACAATGTTGAACGAAGTGAAAACAGCCAACTGTTTTTTGTCCGTTTGAATGCCTTGTTAGGTAAACATTAATGACGTAGTTAAACCGGTTATAACTTCTGAAGCCCATAAGCTGAAAAAATAAACAAATGATACAATTACTGCATGTTTATTTGAGAGCTCAAATTTAGATTTAGAACGGACAAAGACATAAAATATAGTTACCAGAATAATGGACAATAATATAATTAAATTGATTGTTGCATTTAGTTCTGTAATCCAAAGTAATAAACGTGTAGCAAATAGAACTATAAAAGGAATAGCTAAGAAGAACAAAACATCTTTGAATGTAGCTTTATTTGCAATAAATCTGTTTATTACAAAAAATAATACTATTGAAACTAAAATGACACCGAGCACAAATCTCTCCTTGTTTACCTAACGCCTCGTTAAGAGGCAAATAATATGTTGGCTAAAATAAGCGACGCAGGAGCAAAAGCCAACTGTTATTTGTCCTGCTTTAACGACTTGTTATACCTCAACTTCTTGGGTATATCTACACTTAGGGAAGCTACTACACGCTAAAAAATTGTTTCCCTTATTCTTGCCTTTTTGCGCGGTTTTAACAGTCAATTCAGACGAACATTTAGGGCACGTTTTACTATTATCTTTTGCAGAGGCAGTTACCTCCACTAAAACTTCGGGAACAGAAAACAATTCATTTTTAATTTCGTCCACTGCATAACTAGCTGAAGCTTTGAATCGATGTAGTTTTAAACGTGCAGTTTCACATGCCGATTCAACGAATTGGTCACGTTTAATTTGTTTTTGCTGAGAGTGACTTTTATCATCAAGCTCAATGACTGCGATAACGGAAAGATCTTTAGGGTTGCATAGGACAAAATCAAAATGTTTGGCTGATATTTTATTAAATGCAATTTGCCATTGGCTTCGGTTAAGTCCTTTTCTTGGTTTAAGGATATCAGCGATTCTTACTTTACCAAATACAACTGCTTTATCTTCACAAGCAAGTTTTAATACCCCATAAAAAGATCGTTCGGCTGGTGTAAATAGTGGTCCACATAATTCATATGGTGCTACTGTCTGTTTAGAACTCTTGTTCTTAGATAGGAATATGAATAATAAAACGATAACAATGAGAAAGAGTGCAATAAATTCCATTTGATCACCTTGAGGTATAACGCCCTGTTAAGGGGCAAATTGTAGTTGGCTAAAATGTGAAGCGGAGCGGAACCAGCCAACTGTAATTTGTCCCGCTTGAACAGCTTGTTATAAGTATTATGCGCCTTGCTTATCTCTGACTTTCTTAAGAACAAACAATACAATTATATATACAAGGAAAATAGCTAAACTTAAAACCCATGTATAAGTTGGTTTAACAAAACCACTGAAAGTCCATCCTTGAATGAAATAGCTAACGATACTTTCATAATTTTCAGTACCGTTAATTATTACATATGAAATAAGCCAACATATTAAATAAGAAACTGTAATGTAGCTAACTTTATTCAAATCATACTCATAAATTTAAATACTTATAACGCCCAAATAACAGGCTAAGTAATGGTTGGCTAAAATTGTGAACGAAGTGAAACAGCCAACTGTTTTTTGTCCGTTTGAACGCCTTGTTATAAGGTTGTTTACAACACAAACAAGACGTCACCTTTTTCCATAAACACATACAGTAAAATACCAAAGATAGATATTAATGCACCTGCGAGTCTAGCACTTGTTCCCTCTAAAGATTTAGTTTGAGAAGAAGTGAATTTTGTACGAGAGCCTGATTGACCATTAGTGATACCAAACTCGACATCCATTTTACCAATATAAACAAATCTAGCACCGACTAAGAAAAATGCGATGCCAATAATCAACTCTAATGTGACTTCCATATCAAAACCTTATAACGCCCCACTAAGAGGCTTTTAATTGTTGGTTAAAATGTGAAGCGAAGCGGAACCTAACCAACTGTTAAAAGTCCTGCTTGAGTGGCTTGTTAGCCGTGCTTTACACCAAATCTATTTCAGTG
>NZ_JACGVP010000068.1:0-1201 GCF_014077275.1 Colwellia sp. BRX8-7
AAAACGAAGATGCCCTACAACGAATCAAAATATTTAGAAGCATTAAACCGAAGAGGATCGCCACTGTTAAAATTTGCAATAAATAGCTAAATTTTACTAGTTGTCCACCTCAGGGCGTGTTGTTATATACCGATTTTCTCTAAAGCTAACTTTCTAAATTGTGAGTAATTAGAAGCATACTCCCAAATAGAATAAAGATGATTACCACTATCATCGATTAAACAAAAAATTTGGCAACTTGGATAGTCTTTTGAATTTTCAAGTTCATCCCAAGTATATTTTTGGGAATTACTTTGAAAATTTAAACATATACCATTTTCGTCAAATTCAAAACTACCCTTGATTGTTTTGATAAATCGAATCAATAAATACATACTTTTGTAACCGAAAAATGAAACCACAATTGCAAGAACAGCGATAAACAAAGTAATCAGAATATCAGGATTTAAAGTAGATTTATAAGTTGCATAAAACAAAGCGATAGAGCCAAAAACATATACTGGTATTAGAATCACAGCACAAACGTAAGCTAATATTTGAATAAATTTAGAATGAGAGACCATAGCTACCTTAGGTATATAACGCCACGTTAAGCGGCAAAAAATTGTTGGCTAAAATTGTGAACGGAGTGAAACAGCCAACTGTTTTTTGTCCGTTTGAACGCCTTGTTAGGCTTTACCTTGAGCACCACTATTTGGGACAGTAAACCTAATAGCAACAAAAATACACAAGAGCCATACTAGCCAAAATATTACACTATTAAACCAAAACGAATGTACTAGAAAATCGTAGACTGGAAAAGTAACAAATTCGGCTAACCAATTTATTGTATTTGAACCAAATACTTTCTCAGCGACAATCATTAACTCGCCACCTTTAGGGTGGAAAAAACTAATAGCTCCTCGGACAATAACTGGAAATAGGAATATTGAACAAACAGCTAAAACTAATCTCCTCACGTTAAATTTATCTCCAAGATTTTGGTAAGCCTAACGCTCTGTTAAGGGGCAAATTGTAGTTGGCTAAAATGTGAAGCGAAGCGGAACCAGCCAACTGTAATTTGTCCCGCTTGAACAGCTTATAGTTGGACCAATCCATTTATCAATCGATTAGTTTACTATATTTGATAAGTGGAATATGCCTCTGTTGGTTACGAATATTGAACGGCAAACATCCAATGTTTCTAACAAGACGTTCGAAC
>NZ_JACGVP010000071.1:0-919 GCF_014077275.1 Colwellia sp. BRX8-7
TTACCAATAAGTTGGTTAGGCAAGTAGCCATATAACAAGTTACTCAAACGGACGCTAAACAGTTGGCTAGCACTCGTTCCTCGTACATTTTAGCCAACAATTTCGCGCCGCTTAGTAAGGCGTTAGGTGCACAGGACGTGAGGCGTATTCATCATGAATCGTAAATGGATTCCAATAGTTATTCTTTTTGTTTGGCTCAGTCAAGCAGGCTCAAGTAGTTTAAAGAACATTGAATATGCAGAGATAGTTTCTGAACTATCGCGTACCTCGGAGCTTGGCGAATGCAAAATATCTGTCGATATCACCAGATCTTGGCCGTTATCTTGGACAGCACGTTCTGCGAGTATAAGTGTAGAAAGCCAAGATATGGCTTTAATTTCTTTTACTAGTAAGTTTAACGTACCAGACAGATCATTCCTAAAATCCCATAATACCAATTATCACTTTACTTGGAGTCGTCAATTAGGAGATAAGCTTGTTGCATCTTTTGTAGATGTAGAGGTAAAACCAAATGGTAGCGTTTATGCTGTTAATATTGGTAATTGTCCTAACTATCTAGATAATAACGAATTAATAGGGAACTTAGAGTATTGTAATTCACCCGTACAGGTAATAAAGTGCACCTAACAAGTTACTCAAACGGACGCTAAACAGTTGGCTAGCACTCGTTCCTCGTACATTTTAGCCAACAATTTTGCGCCGCTTAGTAAGGCGTTATGTGTCTCAATATTAAGGATGACAAATGACTATAATAGAACCAGCGTTTGATGGTGAATTTACTAAAGAAACAAAACAAAGCATTATTCCTAAAAAGCTTCCCGCTTTATATCAAAGGTACTTTGCAACACTCATTGATTATGTTTTTGTTTTTTCATGCGCGTATTTTATTTCAATTTATACACCGTTATTTAATAGCGAT
>NZ_JACGVP010000097.1:0-432 GCF_014077275.1 Colwellia sp. BRX8-7
TCTTCGTTTTCCAGCACCTAAATATTATTCTTATCCACTTGAAAGCAAGCGATCTTATTATGCTGTTATGTGGTTTACCTTTACTTTTTTGTTGCTCATAATAAGCTTTTGCCCAGAATGAATATCGTATCGAAAAACCAGCCCATTCAACAAACGTTTGCCTTAAAAAAGTAGGACAACTGTACCGCCAATGTGTCCATGTCTTTTTACCGCTGCTTTCAATAACGGGTGCAATACCCGCATACTTCTGCATCTGTGAAGCATCCGTATAACGTTCTCTATTGTGCCCAAAAGCGACTAATAAGCGCGGTGCTAGTTGTGGGCCTGCGCCAGGTAAACTATCAAAAATAGCCTTGTCTTGTTGTTTTTTGTACAGCTGTTTTATTGCTTTATCCAACTGTTCAATACCGATAAGTAACACCTTGAATTGTG
>NZ_JACGVP010000090.1:0-536 GCF_014077275.1 Colwellia sp. BRX8-7
GTCTTCGTTTTCCAGCACCTAAATATTATTCTTATCCACTTGAAAGCAAGCGATCTTATTATGCTGTTATGTGGTTTACCTTTACTTTTTTGTTGCTCATAATAAGCTTTTGCCCAGAATGAATAGCGTATCGAAAAACCAGCCCATTCAACAAACGTTTGCCTTAAAAAAGTAGGACAACTGTACCGCCAATGTGTCCATGTCTTTTTACCGCTGCTTTCAATGACGGGTGCAATACCCGCATACTTCTGCATCTGTGAAGCATCCGTATAACGTTCTCTATTGTGACCAAAAGCGACTAATAAGCGCGGTGCTAGTTGTGGGCCTGCGCCAGGTAAACTATCAAAAATAGCCTTGTCTTGTTGTTTTTTGTACAGCTGTTTTATTGCTTTATCCAACTGTTCAATACCCATAAGTAACACCTTGAATTGTGCGATAAGCACTTCCACTAACAGTTGATTAGGGGCTATTACGCCTTCATCTTCGGTTAACGGAACGGCTTCTTTAATGCTAAGTAATCGAGCATTATTGACGGT
>NZ_JACGVP010000066.1:0-1265 GCF_014077275.1 Colwellia sp. BRX8-7
GATTTAACCCAGTTAATCGATACGGCCAATGCCCCTATTTTTGGGATTGATGCCGCGGGTCTGGTGAACGAATGGAACCAGCGCGCCGAGCAACTCACCGGCTTTGCTAAGATTGATGTCATGGGGAAAGATCTGGTGGCCGGGTTTATCACCGATGATTACAAGGCCTCGGTTAAAGGGATATTGGATAAAGCCCTGCAAGGTGAAGAGTCGGCTAACTATGAATTTCCGCTGTATACCAAAACGGGCGATCGGGTCGATGTGCTGTTGAACTCCACTTCTCGACGGGATGCCTATGGCCAAATTATTGGGGTCGTGGGCGTAGGACAAGATATTACAGAAGCTAAGAAATCTCAGGCTCAGGTAGTTCAGGCTTCAAAACTGGCCACGCTTGGTGAAATGGCAACCTCTGTTGCTCATGAGTTAAATCAACCTCTTAATGTGATACGAATGGCTGCAGGTAATAGTCGTCGAAGAATTAAAAGCCAGAAAAGTAACAAAGACACTGAGTATATACTTGAAAAATTAGTGCGTATTGAAGGGCAAACTTCTCGCGCAGCTGCAATTATTGATCATATGAGAATGTTCGGTCGTAAGGCCGAGGAAAAATCAGAGATGGTGGATCCTCGCGAGGTTGTTTCTAATGCCCTTGGTTTACTGGGAGCACAACTCAAACTAGCGGGTATTCAAGTAGTCACTAATTTCCCTGAAAAATGCAGCAAAGTGATGGGACATACTATACAGATGGAGCAAGTTATTCTGAATCTTTTGGCCAATGCAAGAGATGCGATGAAAGACAATATATCGGGTTCAAGGATCACACTTAGTATTACTGAAAAGGATGAGATAATTACCATTTCTTCTCAAGATACTGGTGGCGGAATTCCTGAACATATACTTTCTCGAATTTTTGAACCTTTTTTTACAACAAAGGAAATGGGCAAAGGAACCGGCTTAGGCTTATCTGTGAGCTACGGAATTATATTGGAAATGGGCGGCGCTATCATTGCGGAAAATATTACTGATGGCGCAAAATTTTCTATCACACTTCCGACAACAAATAACATCATTCAACAAATAGATCTGATGGGGATTTAAATGAAAAGAATAAAAATGTTAATTGTGGATGATGAACCCTTCATACTTGAAGAGGCCTCAGAAGCATTGGAATTTGAAGGCTACGATCCTCTAACTGCAAGCAATGTATCGGATGCAGTAAAAATAGTGCGTGACAATCCTGATATTGCCCTAATATTAACAGACTT
>NZ_JACGVP010000009.1:0-199997 GCF_014077275.1 Colwellia sp. BRX8-7
TATATTTTATGTTTTATATTTTGTATTTTGTTGTCTTACTTGTTCTTTTGAACCCCAATTTTAGTCACGTTGTTATTACAACTATTTACACTCTACTTGATAATTTAACAAAAATAATTAGCACTATAGTACCACAACCAAGCTGTTGTTTATTAAGGGTTATATTCAAGGTGCGTTGTTTTTTGTTGAAGCCAAGTGCCAAAAGTCAACAATGTGTTTAGCGGTACTAATAGGAGATTCAAGTAAGTAGTTGGCTGTTTCTCCACCATTAACTTCTTTCGGATTAACCATAATGCCATGACCTACATTAGCGATAGTCATTAACTCTACCTGAACTTTTTCTTGCTTATCTCCCCAGGATTTACGGGTGTAACCTGCTTTAGTTTTTACTTGGGGCATTAACGTTATTCCTGATAACATAGCCCAATGATCAGCTAAGGTAATCGCATTTAACGGATTAACAATCGCATCATTATCTCCTGTCCATATAGATAATTTTGGCCATACTTTTTGATTTGGATTTAATTTTTTAACTAATAATGTAAGTTCATCTGCCGTTTGTGATGGGCCGTTTTTCATACAAGAAATAGCGGTAATTAAACCATCGGCACAAGGAAATGGAATGCCTGCAACGATTGCCCCTGCAGTAAACAGTTCAGGATAATTAACTAACAAACTGCTTGCCATAGCGCCACCAGCAGATAAGCCTAAAATATAGATATTTTTCCCAACCAGCTGTTTTTTTAAGGCCAATATCATATTTTTTATTGATAAATTTTCACCGGTTTCTTTAGCGTAATCACTAGCAGAATACCAATTAAAACAACCCTTAATATTATTTTCTAGGCTTTGCTGAGGGATTAACAAGGCAAAATTATGCTGTTGTGCTAAACCAAGCAAACCACTTTGTCTCGCTAATTCTTTGCCCTCTTGCGCGCAGCCATGAAGTAATACAACGATATTAGGTTTAGCGATTACCGGTGAAAAATAACTTGCCGTTAGGTTGCCTGGATTATCACTGAAATCTTTTAACTCAGTTAATTGAGCATAAGAATTTTGACTAAACAAGCTAAATACTAGCGTCAGTGATATCGATAATGAAGTTAAAAATTTGAGAGTAGACATAATATTAACCAAAATAAATAGTGGGTTAGATAATGAATGAAAGTACCTTAAACAAGCAATAGCACTTTAGTGCACAGCCGACTCAAGGTCTGTGGCAGAGGTATATCAGTATCATAAAGACACTTACGAATGCGTAAACTAACACCCATGACGATAAGCAAATAAATGAGGAAATAATAACTTTAATTCAATAGAATATTGAATAGATAGATAAATAAAAATAGCTAACTAGTGATGCTAAAAATCGACAAGTAATAGTGTTATTGTGAAGAACATTTTCAATACGATAAAAAGTCAATATTTAAATATCGGCGCTATAAAAGCTATGACTATGGTGGATTATCAGCAGCTATATAAAATAGGCTTCTGCAAATAGTGTGGTATCAAGTAGTAATAGCAATCTATTGCTCGTCTATCACTGCCTCTTAAAAAAACGTGTCGATGCAATCGTTGAAACTGATTTGATAGTCCAATACGAAATTGAAAAATCAGGTAAGAACAACCAATTTAGACATACCAGCTACCCTATTAATTATCGAGACTTTTGTCTTTAGGGTTTAAAAAAAGGGGCGTTAGGTAAAGTTTCTGTATATTTAGCTTCTTTCACTAAAGCCTCTAAATCTTTAATAATCAATTGATTACGTTTTTTGTCAAGCGTACCTTCTTTTTTCCAGTGTTGTAACTGCTTATTAATCACTTGCCTAACTGAGCCAGTCATCCGCGCTAAGGTTTCATCGTTTAAACCGTTAACCAAATGATGTTGATGCTCTGCTTCTATCGTGCCGTTATAAAACTTAATTTTATTAATATGTTCTAAAATAATACGGCTTAAACGCGTGGTAACATCGTGTAAAACTAGGCTACTGGCTTGTTGTTCTTTTTCACGCATTTTTTTCGCTAAGTAAGGCATAAATTGCTGGTTAAACTCTGGATACGTCCACAACCAATGCCGCATGGTGGAAAGTTTCACTGACAATAACTTTACCGTTGTTAAAGGTGAAACAATAACCTCATGTGGTTGATCGTCTAACAGCACCATTAAGTCAAAACAGTCGCCCGCATAAAGCATATCTAAAGTGGCTTCTCTGCCCGTTTCTGGATTACTTTGTTTAATTTCTAAACTACCGCTAATCACCACAAAAAATCGCTGAGTAAGTAAGGCCGGATTAAAGTAGTCGCCTTTGTACCATTCATCAAGCTGAAACTCTTGTTGAAAATCTTCAATTAACTTCGCCGGTAAATCTGCAAAAATATTAGCTTGCTTTACTAAAACTGGGCTGGCTTTTTGAGGTAGATGAGTAGCGTCTTTATTCATAAGAGTAGTATTTAAGCCATAGCGGGCACGAATAGTTTTATTCTACTCTTTGTATCTATAGAGCAAAAGACAATGTTGCTTTTTAAATTTACAGACTATTTCTCACGTTAATCTGCTGACTTTTAACTTATAAAGCCGAGATAATATAAAAATTATAAAATGATCGATACTGTCATATTTGTGACAGAAGCATTTTATGACCTTAGGTATTATAGCGCCACTAACCAAACGCCTAACGTTAAAACATCACGTTAGTTTGTTTATACGGTCAAACTGCTTGCTGGATAATGACCATAAAGCATTAGACCTTTTTTAATAAATAATAGGTAATTATTATGTCTAAGATTATTGGTATAGATTTAGGTACAACAAATTCATGTGTAGCAGTTATGGAAGGTGGCGTTGCTAAAATTATTGAAAATGCTGAGGGTAGCCGCACCACTCCATCAATTGTTGCTTATGCAAACGAGGAAACATTAGCGGGCCAACCGGCAAAAAGACAAGCCGTTACCAACTCTAAAAATACATTATTTGCGATTAAACGTTTAATCGGTCGTAAATTTGATGATAAAGAAGTACAAAAAGATATTAAGTTAGCCCCTTATAAAATTGTCAAAGCAGACAATGGTGATGCTTGGGTTGAAGTTAATGGTAAAAAATTATCACCACAAGAAGTATCAGCGCAAATTTTACGTAAATTGAAAAAAGATGCTGAAGCCTATTTAGGTGAAACGGTTACCGAAGCGGTTATTACTGTCCCCGCTTATTTTAATGATTCACAACGCCAAGCAACCAAAGATGCCGGTAAAATTGCTGGACTTAATGTCAAGCGTATTATTAATGAACCAACAGCTGCGGCATTAGCCTACGGCGTTGATAAAAATAACAAAGCTGACCAAAAAGTGGTGGTTTATGATTTAGGTGGCGGTACCTTCGATATTTCAATTATTGAAATTTCTAATGTAGACGGCGAAAAACAATTCGAAGTATTAGCAACCAATGGTGATACCTTTTTAGGTGGCGAAGACTTTGATTTACGCCTGATTAACTACCTTGCTGATGAATTTAAAAAAGAAAGTGGTATTGATATTCACCAAGACCCATTAGCGTTACAGCGTATTAAAGAAGCGGCTGAAAAAGCAAAAATAGAGTTGTCATCAGCATTACAAACTGACGTAAACTTACCGTATGTTACTGCTGATGCTAGTGGTCCTAAACATTTAAACGTACAAATTACCCGAGCAAAATTAGAGTCTTTGGTTGATGACTTGGTGAAAAAGACTATCGCTCCATGTGACCAAGCACTTAAAGATGCTGGCTTAAGTAAAGGTGATATTGATGAAATTATTTTGGTAGGTGGTCAGTCACGTATGCCAAAAGTACAAGAAGCAGTTAAAACCTTCTTTGGTAAAGAGCCGCGTAAAGATGTTAACCCAGATGAAGCAGTGGCTATTGGTGCAGCGATTCAAGCAGGTGTGTTATCAGGAACGGTCGGTGATGTGTTATTACTTGATGTAACGCCATTATCACTAGGTATTGAAACTTTAGGCGGCGTAATGACTAAGCTTATTGATAAAAACACTACGATACCAACACGTGCTTCTGAAACATTCTCTACGGCCGAAGATAATCAAGCCGCGGTAACTGTGCATGTATTGCAAGGTCAGCGTGAAATGGCAACAGATAATAAATCGTTAGGTCAATTTAACTTAACAGATATTAACCCCGGTCCTCGTGGCTCGGTGCAAGTTGAAGTCACTTTTGATATTGATGCAGATGGTATTTTAAATGTCTCAGCAAAAGATAAAGCAACCGGTAAAGAGCAAAGTATTAAAATTACGGCATCAAGTGGTTTAACTGAAGATGAAGTTAATCGCATGGTCGACGATGCCCAGAAGCACGCAACTGAAGATAAGCAAAAACGTGAGTTAGTTGAACAACGCAACCAAGCCGATCAATTGATTCATACGGTACAAACGTCAATGACTAGCTTGAGTGAAGATCAACAAGCCGAGCTTAAAACATTAATTGAGCAATTAAAAATGGCCGTTAATGGCAATGATAAAGCGGCGATAGAAATGCGACAAAAAGCATTACAAGAAGCGCACAGTAAAATAATGCAAGCTTCACAATCACAAGCAGAGCAGCCTCAAGGTGATGCGGCTAATGATAGTGCTAAAAACGAAGATGTTATTGACGCAGACTTTGAAGAAGTGAGTAATGGTTAATCAATGAGTGGTGGCTGATAAGGTAAGTTAACCGCTTATTTATCATAATACTGTATAAAAACAAAACCCCTAATATTAATTATTAGGGGTTTTTTATTATGATAAAATAAACAGTTAACTATTTTAAGAGGTATAGAGCTTTTCTGTTCTTTCGTCGATACATTCGTATGAACCCATCTCAAATTCTCGACAAACCCAAGGTCTATTTTCGTAAATAGAACACAATAATGTATCTCTGTTTAACGCTGAGCACAGACCATCATCAAGTCGTAACATTGATTCGTGTCCATGGTCATCAATATAGATATGCCGATGAGGCACACCGGTATCTGAAATAATTCTAACTTCTAAGCTACAGCAACATGCCTGGCAATTTGCACAGGTGACTTCGGGAACGGGAATGTTTTTTACTTCAATGTTCATAATAAATAATAAATAACAATAAACTTAATGGTGAGTAGGATACGCTAAACCGCTCAGCTTCTCGAGCAAATAGAAGCTGATGGGGCAAATAGCAGACATAAAAAGAACTGATTAAAGCACTGCACTGCAAAACAGCCACAATATTTTGTACAACTTGGAGACGCTATTGCCTCTCAATACTAACGTTAGAAATCAAAATGTTTAAAGAAAACATCATAAATGACCTTTTCTACTTCAGTTCCATAACAACGCGTATGCTTAAATTCGCCATCTTCTTCGTAAACACTAGAGTTGTAGATAATATATTTAATTTTATATTTACCTTGGACTCTCGCTGGATAATTTTTCAATATATCAAAATGGCTCAAACGTGTCATCATGTCAGTTAAACAGCTTTCATCTATCTGAAACTCTGAGATGTGATGCCCTATATATTCACTTTTTGTATAACCTAACACTTCAAGTTCACACTCATTGGCATAAACAATAATACCTTCTGGCGATACAGCATGAATACCAATCGATGAATTATAGATAAAGTCTTCTGGATTCTCTGTAAACATAAAATCACCTAACGCCTTACTTGCGTCAAAATAGATATTTAAAAAATAGACGATAGACAACAGTAAACTATTTCTGCCAGCTTAAGTCACTCATAAAAAATAATTGGTCGCTAAACATTGGTCGATAAACGCAGAAACACAACAAGTGCTCATTTTAACCTAGCCGTAAACTAATAAGTTTAAGAGTAGTTCAGTTCAGCTCAAATAAATATCCAGAAAAGTATATATTCAGGAGAATACTAAAATAACTAATATTTTGGCTTTCAAAATGTGCAAAAAACGCTTTAATAGCACACTATTTTTAAAAACGATTATAAGGAAACTAATTCATTCTCTAACCATTGTTTAGCCGTTGGTGTGTCACTAAAAAATTTATTTTTAATGCCAGCCTTCTTATACACAGCCTCAAATTCAAGTTGAGTGGTTAATGCAAATGAACTATGTATCATATTAATGGCAATTGCCTTAGCGGTTCCGTGCTTCACTTTATACAAGTGATAATCTAAACCTTCCTGTGTTGCTAATGTTTCTCCTTTAAGTATCACGATGATCCCGTAATTTATATTGATAAAGTTTTCTAGGACGACTTGTTGTAGATTAGCGTGCATTTGTTTGAAAAACTCGACATTCCATGGACCCTCTGCATCGATAATAATAATATTATTATCGAGTGTGAATTGGCATTGGCCGTGCGAAGCAAATTTTTGAATCAATGAAATCTACCTATTTTATCTAATGATAATTAATCGAGAAGCTGGGTTTTATAATCATTTATGATTAAGCATAATCTATAAAATTAATGTAATAAAGTTAATGTAATAAAATATTGATTAGCTGTTATTACCCCATTGAAATCATCAGCTGTTTTTTTTATAAAAGATTTAGTCTCTTCAAATAGCTCAATTTAAAAATTAATACCAATAATAAGTGTTACTTTACTATTTTAGCTTTATTGCCTTTAAGTCGAGGGTATTGGTAAATAACCTTGGGTTTTCAATCTTATCTAGCATCGAAAATTCGGGTAAACAATCGTCATCAACGTAGTCAGCAAAATCGCCAGCGGGATCAAAAACTAAAATATCTAATGCTAATCGATCAAGTCCATACAAACCACGGTGGATCATATCAGCCGAAAAAACTAATAAATCACCGGCCGCTAACTTTATTTCTTTACCGGTAGAAAGGTTTTCGCTGCTCACTCTGCCCTTTTCTTCTTGTCGAACATTAAATTCTTCTTCGTTGTCCCAGCGTTTATGTGTTCCTGGCACTAATTCCATACCGCGCTCATCAAATAATGGCAAACGTAAGTGAACAACTTGTGTCTCTTGAATGGCTTTTTTCTGTTCTTCAACCTCGTGATCATATTGACAATCTCGATGCCAAAAATCTTTTTGTGCTGGATTAACCGGGTTAAAAAACAATTGAGTATTCATAAAGGCTGGTTTTGCCGCTATAACAGACTCGACAACAGCCATTATTTTTTTTGAACTAATAAAATTGAAAAGCTTAACGCGATCGTCAAATGCTAAGTACTGACTGCCGGTGATCAAAGAAGAGTTGAACGCTTCTTCTTGATAAAATTTTGCGTGATCTTTTTTCCAAAGATCGTGAAATTTCAATACCACTTGTCTTAGGGCTGAAATTTCAGTGTCATTAAAATAATTTCTAATAACAAAGTAACCTTGGGCATCATAATGCCCCTGCAACTGACTTTGATTTTCTAACATTAACGGCTTTTACCTTGGCTTGACTGTTTAGGATTATATTTTGACGATTGATTAACGCTCATATCTCATCCACAGTTTGTAATAAACCGCATTACACTTAGCATTATCATCCATAATGCCGTCTCTATCACAATCGGAACCCGTCAAAGATTTAACAACATCAGTGCCATATTCGGCGATATCTTCTGGCTCAGGTTTAACTTCAATGGTGACTTTAGGAGAATGTTCGATGAATTCGCCAACGTCTTTGTATCGTGAGAATTGTTCTTTTGAAATAATATCACCGATATCAACTTTTTTCGCTTCGAAAGCGTAGACATCTGTTGCACTAAACAACAAGAGTACAACAATAAAGACAGCTATAAATTTCATCAAATATGCCTAAAAGTTATTAAAATTAACATGCTGATTCACCTGAAAAGGCCACGCTATTATTTCACGCAAGTATTATAAAACACAATGTCACCGTTGTACCTTAGTGAAATTTATTAATCGTTAATAATTTCACTAATAGTTGGTTTAATTGAACATTTCTTTTCAAAAAAATAAAAACCAAAAACAATAAGCCATTGAATTAAAACAACTTATTTTTGGCGTAAACTTTGCTAAATAGATAACATCTTAATGTCGAAGGGAAATACAATGTTATTGGATATTCAATCACTTAGCCATCAATACCAAAGTGGCAAGCACACACAACTAGCAATCAAATCATTATCACTACAAGTTAGACCAGGGATTTTAGGCTTACTAGGCGCTAATGGCGCAGGAAAATCTAGCTTAATGCGTATTCTTGCTACGATAACAAAACCTAGCCAAGGAAAAATTTTATGGCAAGGACAAAACATTGTTAAATCACCACAATTATTGCGTAACGAACTCGGTTACCTGCCTCAATATTTTGGCGTCTATGACCAATTGTCGGCTATTGAATTTTTGCAATACATGGCTGGCTTAAAAGGGTTAAATCAATCTTTAGCGACTCAAAGAATCGAGGATTTACTCGCTAAGCTCAACCTTACCCATGCTGCTCATATGCCATTGAAAGGTTATTCGGGGGGGATGAAACAGCGCATTGGCATTGCACAGGCTTTACTTAATAACCCGAAATTATTGATTATTGATGAACCAACTGTGGGTCTAGATCCACAAGAACGTGCCAATTTTCGCCAGTTATTAACTGAATTAGCCGATGATCGTTGCATTATTTTATCAACTCACATAGTCGCAGATGTTGAATCTATTGCTGACCAAATTGCGATTATGCAAACTGGGCAATTAATTCAATCAGCAACTCCAAAGGCACTACAAGAAAAAGTTGCCGATAAATGCTGGCAACTCACCACTAACTTGAATGAATTAAAACAAATTCAGCACGACTTTATTGTCAGCCACAGTGTGCGAAAAGACAACAAGGTCGAGTTAAATATTGTCGCTGAACACTGCCCTGATGTACGAGCAATACCAAGAGCGCCAACATTAGAAGATGCTTATCTCTACTTTACCAGTAATAAGCGTGCTCGAACTGTTCTTGCGAGGGCATGTTAATGAATCAATTATGGCAATGTACGGTCGCTGATTTTAAACAACGAACACGCCAGCAAAGCTTTGTGGTTACTTTACTGGCGATGTCGTTATTAACCTTACTTTTTTTCCCTTCACTCGATGCTCAATATCAAACACTTATTATCAATGGTTATAGAGGTCTTTATAACAGTGCCTGGTTAGGTGTTTGTTTAGCGATGTTAAATGTTTTATTTTTACCTATTATTTGTTTTTATCTCATTAAGAATGGTCTTGAATCAGATCGAAAATCGATGACCTGTGAACTTATTGCCGCCACTCCTATGAGTAAGTTAACTTTTATATTCGCCAAATGGTGCACCAATGTTTTAATTTTGTTTACTATCGTATTGGTTATGCTGATCAGTTGTATTTTACTGCAACTTTATTATGGGGAAAATTATCAGATAGACCTTTGGGCGTTAGCTTGGCCCCAATTAGTCTTTGTTCTACCTGTGTTATTAGTTGTTGCTTCACTGGCGATAATGTTTGAATCAATAAAGTGGCTTAAGGGGGGCTTTGGCAATGTTGTTTATTTTTTCTTGTGGACCGGCTCTATTGTTCAAACCATTGAAAGCGCTTCAGGGGTTGGCGCAATACTTTCTGCTATAGAAACCGAGGTTGCAGAACGTTTTCCGTCACAAGCAGGCTCAACACATATTGGCGTAACGGTTGTTGATGAAGAAAATGCAGTAAACACTTTTCTTTGGCAAGGAATAGAGCCAACAGCACAGTATTTATCGAGTATTCTGCCGTTACTGATCATTTGCTTAAGCTGTTTTATTATTGCAGTAATCTTTTTTGATCGCTTTAGTCGAAACCCCGTACCTGAAACCAAACAAACCTCATGGCTAATAAACACCTTAACCCGTCAAGTGTTCAATCGACTCGATGTGCTATTTACCATGCTAACCAAGCACTTTGCTTTTACTCGCTTATTACGTTTAGAACTAAAATTATTATTAAAAAGCCATTCGATTTACTGGCTGTTAGGTCTTTTAACGTTAAATATTATTCAACTGTTTATCAGTCAGCAATTACTGGTTAGCATATTTTTACCGCTGTCATGGTTATGGTGTGTTTTAGTGCTTTCACAGCTCGGCCAAGTAGAAAAACAAGCAAATACGGTTGAGTTAGTCACCTACAGTAAAAAGTCAGCGCTATTGCAAAGTTTAGCGAGCTACTCTGCTGCATGGATATTATTAGCATTGGGAAGTTTGGGTAGTGTGCTTAGATTTGCGGCGATAGCCGAATGGCTGTTAATCATACAATTAATTATAGCCATTTCATTTACCGTATCCCTCGCTTATTTTTGTGGGGTATTGACCGGCACAAAGCGAATGTTTGAAGTGCTATACCCGGCAATTTGGTATATGGGACCGATTCAAACAGCACTATATCTAGACTTTTTTGGCGTTAATAGCACCATAAGTTGGCAAGCAGGCATGCCTTATTATTATGCTGCTCTCGCAATTGGCTTAATGTTGTTAACAGTACGCGCTAAAAGTAGCCGTTAATTTATTAACGGTTGTTTACACTAAGATATCGATTTAAAAAGGATAACGATTGAACTCATCAGCCGTTAGCCTTAACATTCGATTATTGCTTCACGGTCTATTTAAATAAAGACCGATTGAACCATGCTTATTTAAGCTAATTTTCCTCAAAAATATCGACTTAATAATCCAGGGAGCCTTTTGTGCCATCTTCTTTTACCAGTAAACTGCCCAATCTAGATACCAGTATTTTCACAGAAATGTCGATGATGGCAAATCAATATCAGGCAATTAATTTGTCGCAAGGTTTTCCTGAATTTGATACTCCAGAATTTTTAAAAGATAAAATAAACTTAGCCATTAGTGAAGGTAAAAATCAATACTCACCCTCAAACGGTTTACCTGAGTTATTAACGCAAGTTGCCGCTATGGTGCATCGACAGTATCAAACAGATTTAACCACTGCACAAAAACTTAATGGCTTAAAAAACGTTACAATAACCTCCGGGGCTACCGAAGCACTATGGGTTGCAATACAAACGCTGGTTCGCCCAAATGATGAAGTTATTATTTTTGATCCCGCTTATGATTCTTATGAGACAGCCATTGAACTTGCTGGTGGAGTTTGTCGCCATGTCGCACTAGATGCGCCTAACTATGCAATAAATTGGTCCTTAGTTGAGCAAACAATTAATGAAAATACACGTGCCATTATTATCAACAGCCCACACAACCCAACGGGTTCAATACTGAGTGCTGCAGATCTTACTAGCTTACAAGCTTTGCTTGAGAAATATGATTTATATGTAATAAGCGATGAAGTATACGAACACATGACGTTTGACGGCTTACGTCATGAAAGTATTTTACGTTACCCTGATTTGTTTAAACGCGCCTTTGTCGTCTCTAGTTTTGGTAAAACCTTTCATTGCACCGGCTGGAAAATGGGTTATTGCGCCGCACCTGATGCGCTTACAGTTGAGTTTAGAAAAATTCATCAGTACGTTACCTTTTGTTCATTTACCCCGGCACAAATAGCTATAGCTCAAATGCTAAAACAGCACCCCGAGCATATCACCGAGTTATCAAATTTCTATCAGCAAAAAAGAGACTTGCTGATCAATGCACTAAAAGACTCTCGCTTTAAAATGCTACCGTCAAAAGGTACTTATTTTTTATTGCTTGATTACTCTGCAATCTCAGCACTTAATGATCGTGAATTTTGTCATTGGTTAACCCAAGAAGTCGGTGTTGCCGCCATTCCGTTGAGCCCCCTGTATCCCGCTGACAAAAGGGAGTCTTATCATCAAAACAATAAAGTAATCAGACTTTGTTTCGCAAAAAACGACGATACCCTACTTAAGGCCGCAGGAATATTATGTCAACTTTAACCATAGCCGCAGTGCAGTTCGATATTAGTTGGTTAGACAAACAAAGCAATTTTGATCGTTTAGAGCAACTTTTCAAAGATCACTTTACTGACCATGCGGCTGCCGATTTATTATTGCTACCAGAAACATTTTCAACCGGTTTTTGTATTAATAGAAAAGATGTGCAAGAGCCAGAAGATGGTGGCTCTGCTCTACATTGGTTAAAAAAAATAGCAAAGCAATATAACTGTGTAGTGGCTGGCACGGTTTTAGTGAGCCAAAATGATAAAAAAGTGAATCGTTTTTATTGGGTCTTTGCTGATGGTCAGGTTGAACATTATGACAAGCGCCATTTGTTTCGTTTAGGTAAAGAGCAAGACTTTGTTGAGCAAGGCCAGCATAGAAAAACAATCAACATTAGGGGTATAAAAATACTGCCTTTGGTTTGTTATGATTTGCGCTTTCCTGTTTGGTCGAGAAACCGCCAAGATTATGATCTTATGGTCAATGTTGCTAATTGGCCTGCTCCACGTCGTCATATATGGGATACCTTATTAAAAGCCAGGGCAATGGAAAATCAAAGTTTTGTGGTCGGAGTTAATCGTATCGGACCAGATGGTAACGATATGCCTCACTCTGGTGGCACAACTTTCATTAATTTTGATGGTGAAAACATACTTTCTGCCACTGATCACCAACAACAAATCATCACAACCCAACTCGACTTCAGCAAGCTTGATAAATTTAAAAATCAATTCCCCGCCTTTTTAGATGCAGATAAATTTGAGTTGTATTAAAAACCAGTCGATTTATTCTCGTAACCCAAAGCCGTTTATTGTTATAAACAAGACAAACCTAAAACAACATTATAAGTGGTTAAGTTATTTTAGGTTTTTATACATTTTGATCATCTAACCTGAATTACTAGCAAACCAGCTCATTTAATTCACTTTCCTTTGAATTGATTGAAGAAAATACATACTCTTTATGGCTAATTAAAGTTCACCTATAAAACAAATTATAATAATTAAGCGTTTTTATAACTGGAGCATATAAGTAAATGAAGCGACTACTCGCGTTATTCCTCATCTCTGGCAGTTGTCTTGGTCAAGACTATATTAACCAATACACCAGCCATGCAGAAATGTTAAAACAATTAAAACAACTGGGTGTTCAAACTCAGCAAATTGGTACTTCACGATCAGGAAAGTCAATAATCGTGGCTCAATTTGGTGATAAAAGCTCACCAGCAATTTTGGTTACAGGCAACGTTGATGGCGATTATTTAGTCGGTACTGAACTTGCGATGCGCCTAATAGAGGATCTAAAGTCAGGTAAAGTCACCCGAAATGGTAAAAGCATATTTATCGTACCTATGCCAAACCCTGATGCAACAAGTTTTATACTGGGTAAAAATGGTTATTCAACGACCTTTAATCACTTAAAAATAGATGACGATAACGACCTAAAAATAAATGAAGACGGTCCTAATGATCTCAACAACGATGGTTTTATTTCTCAGTTAAGGATCTCAGACAGTTCTGGCCCATACAAAGCTAGTGAACAAGATCCTAGTTTATTAGTAAAAGTTGATCGCCTCAAAAACGAAGCAGGTCAATACCGTTTACTCAATGAAGGAAAAGATGACGATGGTGATGGTAAATTAGATGAAGATGGCTATGGCGGAACAGCAATAAATAAAAACTTTACCTATAACTATGACTATTTTGGTATTGGCTCTGGTGTTAATCAAGCATCTGAACCTGAAACGCGTGCCTTAATAGATTTTGTTATCGATCATCAAAATATTTTAATGACCGTTAATTTTTCTAAATACGACAACCTCCATGAAAACTGGTCGGCTAATAAAGTACTGGTAAGTGAATATAAACGTCCACTGGAAGCCTTTGATAAAATGCCTAAAGAAGATGTTGACGGTTATAAATTATTTACTCACCTATGGCAGCAAGCCCATAAAGACTGGCAGGTAAAAGCAGAAAACCGTGGTCAAGGTACTTTTCACGACTGGGCCTATTTTCACGGTGGTCGTTGGTCAATAGCCACCAATGGCTGGAATTTTAAGCAAATAACTATTGCCCAATCAGCTGACGAAGAAAAAAACAAAGACGCTGATGTTGAAAAAAACAAAAACGCATCAGCAAGCGAAGATACCAAAGAAGCTCGTTTGGTTACTAACGCCAAGGAAAAAAATCTACAAGGGGCGATTATACCGTGGACAAATATTTCACACCCAGACTTTGTAAATGAAAAGGTGGAAGTGGGTGGTTTTCGACTTGCCTATTTAAATAATCCTGATATTAGCGTATTTACTGAAACTAAAAGTTCGGAATATATTACTTCCTTAACCACACTTTTTCCTGAGATTAACGTGAGCCAGAGCGTAAAAAAAATAGGTAAAGATCTTTATCGAGTGACCTTAAAAATAAAAAACATCGGTAAACTTCCAACACAAAGTGCCATGGGTAAACTCACCCGTTGGATGCTTCCCGTAAGAGTTCAGTGGAATTTACCCAAAGAGCAATTTATTGGCGGTAGCAAGCGGACATTATTAGCCCCTATTGCCGCTCATGGCGGCCAACAAGAAATCAAGTGGCTGATCAATACCAAAGGCTTCAATGATGCCTCATTTGAAGTATCCTCACCTGTCATCGATGCGGTGACACAAACCGTTAATTTTGGAGCTTAATCATGAAAAAAATATTGCTCATCTGTATTTTAACGGCCACAGCTTTGTTAACTATAACGGCACAAGCCGCAGACAAACTCACTGGATTACAGGCATTAGGTGCGCCTTTAGACCCAAAAGTAGATATTCGCTGGAATCGTTTTTATGACTCAGAAAGTACTATAACGATACTCAAAAAAATAAATAAAGCTTACCCTAAACTTACTCAACTAGAATCTATTGGTCAGTCTTACGAAGGTCGCGATATTTTTGTTATTAAAATTACCAATTATAACAACGGTGATGATACGACAAAACCGGCGATGTATATTGATGGCAATATTCATTCTAATGAGATTCAAGGTACAGAGGTTTCTCTTTATACCGCTTGGTATTTAACTGAAAGCTACGGAAAAGTGAAGTGGATCACCGAGCTACTTAACGATAAAGCTTTCTATATTGTCCCTACAATTAATCCTGACGGGCGTGACTGGTTTATGAAGCAGGCTAATACTGCGCACTCTCCTCGTTCGGGCATGGTACCTACTGACAACGATCTTGACGGTGAAATCGATGAAGATGGTCCAGAAGATCTCAATAATGATGGTCACATTACTCGTATGCGTATTAAAGATAAGGTACGTGGTACTCATAAAGAAGACGAGAAATACCCAGGTTTAATGGTACCTGTTGAAGAAGGTCAAACTGGCGATTACCGCATGTTAGGAGCTGAAGGATACGACAACGATGGTGACGGTCTTGTCAACGAAGATGGTAAAGGGGTTTACGAATATGATCCTAATCGTGACTGGGCCCATGAATGGGAGCCAGCTTATATTCAAAGAGGTGCACGCCGTTACCCTTTTTCATTAAAAGAAACCAGTGCGGTGGCAAAATTTGTTAAAGCTCATCGTAACATTGCTGCCGCGCAAAGTTACCATAATACCGGTGGTATGATTTTACGTGGCCCGGGTAAAGCCAATAACAAATATACCCGTTCTGATATTAGCGTCTATGACTTTATCGCCAACCAAGGTGAGCAAATACTACCCAATTACCGCTACCTCGTCGCTTGGAAAGATCTTTATCAAGTCTACGGTGGTGAATTTGATTGGTTTTATGGCAACAACGGCATTATGGCATTTACGAATGAACTTTGGACATCAGCTAATATGTTTCGTCCAAACGATAAAACAAGCGATAAGTTAGGCAATCAAAATCACAACTTCAATAAGCATATTTTATTTGGTGATGCTTTTGTTCCTTGGACTAAAGTAAAGCATCCAATTTATGGCGATATAGAAGTCGGCGGTTTTAAGAAGAATTTTGGTAGAACGCCCCCTTCTTTCCTATTAGAAGAAGAAGCACACCGAAATATGGCCTTTACCTTATTTCACGCCTATCATATGCCACAGTTAGAAGTAACTCGTTCATCAACGCGTAAGCTCAGTAATGGTTTGTATGAAATAACGGTTAATATTGCTAATGAGCGAGCAATTCCGACAAGATTATCACAAGACATTAATAATAATTTGTCGTTTGAAGACCGCATATCGATTATCTCTGATGACTTTTCAATATTAAGTGGGTTAACCGTTATTAGTGAAGGTGCCAACACACATACTGACCACGACTTAAACCCAGCAACAATTAAGGTCGCCACGCTTGCGGGTCACTCAACAACCATAGTGAAATGGATTGTCGATGGCAAAGGGACTTATAAAGTGACAGTAGACTCAGAAAAAGGCGGCAAGCACAGTAAAACGTTTAAGTTTTAACAAAAAATATAAAGGTAATATTCTGCTAATAACATAGTAATGTAAAACCGGCCTCTGTCGGTTTTTTATTAGCCGTTATTTAACACTTTTCCTCTCTAGTGAAGTGCTAAAAATATTATAATACGCCTTACATATGAAACAGCATTGTTGGCATCAAAGCTTAGTCATCTTAAGCTGCTGACTTAATGATTGATCAGTTAATAAAAATTATTATTTCTTAGTCGTTAATACCTGATAATATTTGATAACTTAGTCTATTTTCAAAAAATTAAAATAAAATAAGAAGTCTTTTATGAATAATATGAAAAACATCATCACCAGTCTTTTGTTAATCATGATACTGGCCGCATGTTGCGGAATAGATCCCGCATTAAACACTATTGATAGATTTATTACTAAACAAGCGGTTGATAAAACAAACCCTGCTTGGAAAACGACGTTAAGTAAACCGCCATTACTGACCTTCACCCAAGGGAAAGATTACTTTTGGGAGCTGCAAACAAACCAAGGTAATCTGACCATCAAGCTATTCACTGACTCTGCGCCTATGCATGCTTCTAGTACTATTTATTTAACTAAATTGGGTTTCTATGATGAGCTAAATTTTCATCGTGTTATTCCTGGCTTTATGGCACAAGGTGGCGATCCATTGGGTAATGGCACGGGCAACCCAGGTTATAAATACGATGGCGAATTTAATAGTGACATAGGCCACAGTGAACCGGGTATGTTAAGTATGGCAAATTCAGGTCCAAGCACTGATGGCAGTCAATTTTTCATTACTTTTAACGCGACACCTCATTTAGACGGTAATCATACTGTTTTTGGTAAAGTTGTGACTGATTTAGAAGATAGCTTAACTAAAATTGAAGCCTTAGGTAGTCGAAGAGGTAAAACTAGAGAAGCGGTCAACATCATTAAAGCGTCAATCCGTATCGCCGACAAAGAATAACTTAATATTAATTCTTGCTGATCACATCAGATTGACCGGTGAGTAATAGTCGCTTATTGGTGTTATCGGCAGATCAAAAAATTAATGTTCAAGATATGCATTCACGCTTAAAGGCCATGAATAAAACAGTATTCACCTTGATATAAGTAAAAATTATTATGTCTCAAGAAAAATAACTCACCTTTGCTAAATGGCTATTATTTATTAACAAATTAAGATAGCCATTAACGTCTCTTTCTGACCATTTATTGTTCTACATCATATTTTTATTAAAGTTGAGTATTATAATATTTTTTACAATGTATTAACTTAAAGAAAGGTCACTAATGAAAGCAGCTGTTATTCATCAATTCAAAGACAAGCTCGAGATTAAAGAGCTTGATAAGCCTACAATTTCGAGTCATGAAGTTTTAGTAAAGGTTCATGCTTGTGGTGTATGTCATACCGACTTACATGCGTGTCATGGTGACTGGCCAGTAAAACCTAAGATGCCACTTGTTCCAGGCCATGAAGGTGTTGGAGAAATCGTTGAAGTAGGCGAGCAAGTTAAGCACCTTAATCTTGGTGACCGTGTAGGTATTCCATGGTTATATAGTGCTTGTGGATATTGTGATTACTGCTTATCTGGTAATGAAAACCTCTGTTTGTTACAGCAAAATGCAGGGTACTCTGTTGATGGGAGTTATGCTGAATACTGTAAAGCAGATGGCAACTATGTTGTAAAAATACCAGACGGGATTAGCTATGTAGATGCTGCCCCCTTGTTTTGCGCAGGTGTTACAACTTATAAAGCATTAAAAGTATCTACGGCTAAACCAGGTGAATGGGTAGCTATTTTTGGTATTGGAGGCTTAGGACATTTAGCTGTGCAATATGCTGTAGCAATGGGCTTAAATGTCATTGCTATTGATACTGGCACTGAAAAATTGAAATTGGCTAAAGATTTGGGTGCCTCTTTTTGTTTAGATTTTAAGTGTGATGATGTTGTAGCAAGAGTTTTAGCTGAAACAGGCGGCGTTCATGCCAGTATTTGTACCGCTGTTAGTAAAAGTGGCTTTGAACAAAGTTACCAAGTTATTCGTCGTGGGGGTAAATGTGTACTAGTTGGCTTACCCGCCGAAGATATGCCGTTACCTATATTTGATACTGTTTTAAATGGTGTTAGCGTTGTAGGCTCTATTGTGGGGACGCGTAAAGATTTAGTTGAATGTTTAGATTTTGCCGCTAGAGGAAAAGTTAAAGCGATAACCATTGAAAAGTCACTAGAAGATATTAATGATATCTTTGAAGATATGATCAACGGCGAAATTACCGGTCGAGTGGTTATGAAGTTTTAATCATTTCTATCTAGCTATTGGCATTTGCAACTAACGCTGCAATATCTTTGGTAACTTAGTTGGAAAATTACAATCACCGTTTATTAGCCCAATAACAGATATATCTAAACTCGGTGCATAAAGCACAATTAATCGTTATTAATAAATAAAAAAACCGGCAGATGCCGGTTTTTTATTTTTAACTACATGCGTTATTCTCATTAAGTTATTTGTAATGTTCAATAAGATAATAACGAATATCTATTAAAGTGAGCTTAAACGCAATTTATTGAAAAACCTCATCTATTGCAATCACTTCAACATTTTGCGACGGCAGTGTTAGCTTGTAACTTTCGATAATTTTATCGGTCGCTAAAAGCTCTGCTGGCTTATCACTGTTATATGTTAACGGTGATACTTGTTCAGACAACAAACGTTGCTTCATGTCTTTACCATCGCCTGAAATGAAAACATAATAAATATCATCTGTTTGTAAGTTTTCTTTGATAACACGATTAACATCATCTAAGGATAGTTTTGCAAATTGATCACGAACGTATTTAACAAACTCTTCTGTTTGATAAAACTCACTATCAAGTGCATAACCTAACTGTTGATCTTGGCTGGCCACTAATTGCGGTGCATAGTTCGTTAAGTAATTACGTGTTGCTTGAAAGTCTTTTTCGCTCATGCCCTTTTCAATCAAGTTGTCCAATTCATACAAAGCGGCACGCGTTGCGAAATGAGCATCATTATTTGAACGTAAAGGACGTAACCACACTTGAAAAATTTGACTAGAGCGACCTAAATTTGCATCAGGTTTAGTTTGGTACATCCCTCGTGGAAAATATTCAATATAAGAATAATCTCCATAGTTCATACCACGCGCTTGACGAATTTGTTGATACAAGTAGCTGTTAGAACTACGATGTTCACCAAAGTATGAACGCACTAACCAAAGTGCCGCCCAGTCTTTATCACTGCGGATAGTATCAATGGGAAAACCAAAAGAGACCGCTGTAGATTGCGCACTTTTTTCTATAATTGTCGCATGATGACCTTTTAAAACCGGTGCTTTAGCAATTGTTAAGCGCTTTTCATCACCGACGGGTAAAGTCTCTAAATCTGTCATTAATTGTGCTTTTAAAGCACTAGGCATAGCGCCAGTTATACCTAAGTTTAATTTTGCTTGGGTAAGTTGAGTGCTGTAGAACGCTTTAACATCTTCAAGAGTAATAGCGGCTAAGTCAGACAAATCACCACTATTGTAGTTTTCGTAAACATGCCCTTGATAAAGTTCGCTATAAAGCACCTCTTTACCTAATTCTTCATCATTAGAAGATTTAAGACCTGATTTAATACCATCAACAAGCTCTTTTTTCAGACGCTTAAAATCGTCTTCACGCCATCCTGGATTCAACAATTGATCGCTAATAAGTTCGTACCACTGAGTAGCATTATCTTTATGCACCCGGCCAGTAAATGACATCATTTCTTTATCAAGCTGCGACGAAAATCGTCCAGCTAGAGGGTATAAACCTTTCTTAATATCTTGATAGCTTTTTGTTGCCGAACCGCCTTGAGTTAACATACGAGCGGTTAAAGCCGCTACCCCTTTTTTACCAACGGGATCTGCTGCAGCACCTGTATAAAATAGAAAGTTAACATCAATCAACGGTGAGTCATTGGTCTTATCTAATACCGCAAACTGTGGAGTACTCGGCTGCGAATTTTTCATGACTATTTTTGCAACGGCGCCATTTAAGTCAACTTCTTGTTCGAAGTCGGCAATCTCATCTAATGCTGATAAAGTCACTGTTGTGCGATTTTCATCAATAAAGTATTCATTAGCAATACGTTGAATATCTTCAGCTGTAATATTGTCAAAGCTATTATAGAGGTGATTAATCGTTTCGGGATCGCGGTCAAAATGCATATAACTCGCCAATGTTGAAGCGATAGACTCTGATGAATCTAAACTATTAACAAAACTATATTTTAAGTTAGACTTTAAGTTATCAAGTTTTTCTGAAGAAACGAGCTCAGTTCTTACTTGTGCGTAAGTACGGTTTACTGCATCACGAACCGTTGCTAGGTCTTTTTCATCATTCACTTTGATAAATACGTGACGTAAGCCAGCATCTTTTGTTTCAGGGTTGTAGTTAAACATTTGGCTAGCCAACTGCTTATCAACAACGAGTTCTTGATACAATGCTGAGTTATTGGAAAAATATAATTCAGAAATTAAATCTAAAGCCGCGCGATCTTTTTTCTTGGGTTGCCAATCAGCACCTTTATAAGAAACGAGTAACCAGTGACCCGGTAAGCCATCGAATTTTTCATGAACATATTTCGCAGCTTCCTGTTTTGGCTCAGGTGCTATAGTGCTAACAAAATCACCTTTTTGCCAATTTCCCCAGTGCTTCTCGACCATGGCCATTGTTGCTTCTGGTTCAACATCACCGACAATTACTAAAGAAACATATTCTGGCTTATAGAATTGTTTAAAGAACTGTTCACCATATGCAACTTGATCAGGCATTGCTTCTACATCTTCAAAGAAGCCCATAGTGGTATGCTTATAAGTATGAGTATCGAATGCTTCTTTTCGCACCGCCGCTAACAACTTTCGAGTTGGACTAGCATTATTTTTTAAATACTCACCTTTTACCGTTAAGGCTTCTGTTTTAAATTGTGCTTCGGTGTACTTTAGGTTTTTAAAGTGATCCGCTTGAATCTCTAATACTTTATCTAAATGATCTTTAGAAAAATCTAAATGATAGTTAGTATAATCGTTGGTGGTGTAAGCACCGTTATCAACACCGGCATTTTTAAATAAATCGGCATAAACAGCTTGTGGAAATTTTTCTGAACCTTTAAACATCATATGTTCAAAGAAGTGGGCAAAACCTGTTTTACCTACTTCATTTTCATCACGAGAACCTACAGAAACGGGGATCTGTACTGAAACAAGATCTGGATAGTCTGTTTTTACCACTAAGACACGTAAACCATTAGCCAACTCTTTGAACAAGTATTTTTGGCTAAAGACTTTATTTGCACTCTCTTGGCTTGATTGCTGTGACATACTATTGCCAGAGTCGTTGCTGGTTGCCATACAGGCGGATAACGTTAAACTTGCAGCTATGACAGCCGCTAAATATTTCTTTTTCATCATAGTTCCCTTTATTTTTATTGCTGTATTTTATGTAACTCTGAGAATTTTTTCATTAAATTTTTGAGGATAAGCCACGACATCATGTAACAAAATAAGTACGGGTCATAAATAAAGAAATAAAATGGGAAGGCAATTATTTTATGTTTGCGCTGTTTATGTTTAATTGGCGTTTTTTTGCGTATTGTTACTGTAAAGATAGTACTAACAAAAAAATGCCAATCTTATTTTTGTAGCGCATAATTATTATAAATAACTATGCTAAATAATCACACCCATAATAACCACAAATAATAATGATAAGCCATTGCTTGTCTTTTTAGCTTATGACAATACCTATTGATAAGGTAAAGTGAGTTTATATAGTCCTTTATCGCAACTACTTTCTTAAAGCATCAAATGATAACTAAGTTGAACCCACCATTCTAAAATAGTAGTAAGGTTACGTCTTATTCATAAAAAGCGTTGTGTACTATTCAAGCAGGCCTGAGCATTTGTTAGACCATGTGTTCGCTGTAAACCAACATGTTCACTAAATTCACATAAATGATCAGCAGTACCGACAGCACCTGTGAAGATAGTTTCAAAATCCGTATTAAGCTTTAGCCAACTTTCATCATTGATGTGTAACCTCGCGAGAATATTTACCGTGGTCGTGTCGATGGCGCAACATTTATCATCACGCAGAAAGCGTCGGGGTTCATCAAACAATGTTAAATAATCTGCTAAGCTAAAATAAATATCCACGCCAGTTGATTTTTGATGGGGTTCATTGCCCGTAAAGGGTAATAAGCAGCTCGGTTGCTCACTGGTTATAGCCGCTTTAATGCGTCGTTGAATACTGGTGAAGTCAGACTGCTCTGGGGTAACCGCAATACCTGCTCGTATAGGGTTTAAATCAACATATGCCATACAAGACAGTAACGCGCCTTCATCGAGCAGTGCTTGTGATTTAAAGCGTCCTTCCCAAAAATGTCCCGTACATTGGTCTTCTCGGTTAGCTTGCCGGGCTATCGGCTCGTTCAATGAGCGCATAAACCAACTGATATCAATTAAACGCTGCTTATATATCTCAGCTGTACTTTCAACCGTCGCTAATTGAAACTTATCAAGCGGTTGTTTGTTCGTATATTTTTGAGTTAATAATGTCCCTTTGAATAATTGATGCCAACGTTGCAATACCTCATCGGTTGACCAGTTTTCTATTGACTCACTATCAACATGCAAGACAATATGTAAATGATTATGCATGACAGCATAGGCACAGATATCTATCGAAAATACCTGAGATAATGTAAATAATCGTTTTTCAATCCATCTGCGTCGATGCTCGAAACTGACCCCCGTCTGCTTATCTACGCCACACAAAAAGCGCTGCGTACCGTTCGACTGCAAATGTGATAATAAGGTGTATCAAATAAACTAATTTGTTGTAAACGAGGCTTAGGCATAACAATCACCCGACTAAATAAAAGTAATTTAAGTCTAGTTTATTGAACGAAAACTGCATAAGTGATTATGGGTGGCCTAATAAGCATTATGAAATCTAAATAATTGACAAAGGCCATTCGTTTAGTTTCAGCTCAAATTGATAAATTATTCACCAGCCAAAAAAGTATTTAATAAAAAACCACTTGAACAGGTAATTAAGGTCAACTCAACGCGTCCTAATTGTTTTTATCACTTATTAGTCTATATTTATAATAATATTACGTTTTTTAGCTTATAAAGTGAGACGTACACTACAGATATCAAATGGAATTTACAAATAATTCGATAACTAATTTTTGTACAAAGGAGTGTCGCAAATCAAGTATTATTTTATTATTTTTACAGAACCTAAAGTAATAGATTGTTATATATAAGAGAGATGTACAATGTTAAGAAAGTTTTCAATTGGTTCAAGGTTAATTGTGGCATTTAGTTTACTCACCCTGATTTTAGCGATAACGTCTTTTTATTCTATCTATCAAATTAATGTTTTGTCAAAGAAGGCAAGTACAGTTATTGAATTACGTATACCAACAGCTCAGGCCAGTGCAAGTGTATTAAATGGTGTTAATCATGCGCTTGCTGCTTTAAGAGGATGGATATTACTCGGAAAAGATAAATTTAAAATGGAAAGGCAGTTTGCGTGGGAAACAGAAATAAATCCAGCAATAGCTACATTAGACAAAATGTCAGCCAACTGGACTAACCCTGAAAACAAAAAACGCTTAAGTGAAATGAAATCTTTATTAAAATCATTTAAAAAAGAACAATTAAAGATAGAAAATATCGCTCAATCACCACAAAATATCCCTTCAATTACTATGCTCTACAAGCAAGCTGTTCCGCAAGCGTCAATAATGTCATATGAAATAACAAAAATGATTGATATAGAGCTCACCTTAAAAGCAACAGAACAAAGAAAATCATTACTGGGCATGATGGCCGATGTTCGTGGCACACTTGGTCTGGGGATTGCTAATATTCGCGGTTATTTGTTATCAGGTGAAGAAAAATATCGTAATGACTTTGAAAAATTGTGGCGTAAAAACCAACTAAGATTTTCAGACTTAGAAAACAACCAAAACTTATTGAATGCTAAACAAAAAGATGCTTTTTCAAATTTCACTATGGCGAAAAGGGTTTTTGATTCATTGCCGCAAAAAATGTTAACTTCTCGTTCTTTAGAAGATTGGAATTTAGCTAACTATTGGTTAGCTAAAAAAGCCGCACCACTTGGTTTTGAAATTAAAATTATTTTAGAAAAAATGGCGCAAAACCAAAAAGAATTACTCAGTAATGACAGTGTAGAGCTATTAGATACCAGTGAAAGTGCAAAAGTAGGTGCTTTAATTTTATTATTGATAGGTATCGCTATTTCTTTTACATTATCTACGTTAATCGTTCGTAGTATTCGTACCCCCATTAAATTGCTATCTCACTCATTAGCACTTGTTGATAAAAATAGTGATTTAACGATTCAAATTCCCAATAATGGAAACGATGAAATTTCGAATGCAATAGTCATCGTTAATAAAATGCTAGCAGCATTTAGAAATTCATTGGAAAAAGTCACTGATGCGAGCAATCAAATAGCGACATGCGCTGAAGAAACGTCTGTCATATCAACACAAATTGAAAAATCCATTCAAGACCAAGCAGGGCAAACAGAATTAATAGCGACAGCAATTACAGAAATGGCAGCTACTGTAAAAGATGTAGCTCAAAGCACGTTAACGACGTCTGATGCTTCAAGTGAAGCAAAAATTTCTGTTGTAGATGGTTCTGAAATAATGCAGCAAACGATTTTAACCATTAATAAGCTAACTGATAAAATTGATGGCACTAGTAGTACTATTTTTGAATTAGAGCAAAGCAGTAACGAAATTGCGAGTGTTCTAGAGGTAATTAACTCAATTGCAGACCAAACGAATCTCCTCGCATTAAATGCCGCGATAGAGGCAGCTCGAGCAGGTGAACAAGGACGTGGTTTTGCTGTGGTGGCTGATGAAGTAAGAGCTTTGGCAGCTAGAACGCAACAATCTACCGGTGAAATAAGTACTATTATTACTAAACTACAAACTAAGTCTAAAGAAGCTGTTGTGTCCATGGAACATAGTCAACAACAAGTAAAAGAGGTTGTCGTTAAAGCAGAAAATGCTGGCAATGTACTCATTACAATTTCTGACTCCATTGCGAATATAAATGAAATGAGTAGTCATATTGCTTCAGCGTCTGAGCAGCAAGAAGTGGTCACTGAAGAAATTAATATCAGTATTGTGAGTATTAACGATAAAACACATGAAAATGTTGAAGCAATTGTTCAAACATCAAAAGCAGGGAATGAATTGTCTGAACTATCAATAAATTTACAAGTGTTGGTATCAGAATTCAAAATCACTTAATTTTAGCTAATTAATTAGTATTAATAAATATCAAATAACTATGCCAAATAACTATGCTACCCATAATAACCACAAAGAATAATGATAAGCCATTGCTTATCTTTTTAGCTTATGATGTTACCCATTGATAAGGTAATATTAACTATGCCACCCATGATAATGACTAAGTTCTTTGCACACTTAAGTAGGTAAATTACTATGCCACCCATAATAACAATAAATAATGATGATAAGCCATTTCTTGTCTTTTTAGCTTATAACAATAACTATTGATAAGGTAAAGCGAGTTTCTATAGTCCTTTATCGCAACTACTTTCTTAAAACATCAAATGATAGCCGAGTTAAACCCACCACTCTAAAATAGTAGTAAGGTTACGTCTTATTCATAAAAGCGTTATGCGCTATTCAAGCAGGCCTGAGCATTGGCTATACCATGTGTTCGCTGCAAACCAACATGCTCACTAAATTCACATAAATGCTCAGCAGAACCAACAGCACCTGTGAAGATAGTTTCAAAATCCGTCGTAAGCTTTAGCCAACTTTCATCATTGATGTGTAACCTCGCGAGGATAGTTGCGCTAGTAGTGTCGATGGCGCCTCGTTTATCATCACGCAGGAGGCGTCCTGTTTCATCAACCAGAGTTAAGTAATCATGTAAGCTAAAATAAATACCCGCGCCAGTTGATTCTTGATGGGGTTCATTACCCATAAAAGGTAATAAACAGGTCGGTTGCTCACCGGTTATAGCCGCTTTAATGCGTCGTTGAATACTGGTGAAGTCAGACTGTTCTGGGGTAACCGCAATACCTGCTCGTATAGGGTTTAAATCAACATATGCCATACACGACAGTAACGCCCCTTCATCAAGCAGTGCTTGTGATTTAAAGCGCCCTTCCCAAAAGTGTCCGGTACATTGGTCTTCTCGGTTAGCTTGTCGGGCTATCGGCTCGTTCAATGAGCGCATAAACCAACTGATATCAATTAAACGCTGCTTATATATCTCAGCCGTACTTTCAACCGTCGCTAATTGAAACTTATCAAGCGGTTGTTTGTTCAAATATTTTTGAGTTAATAAGGTCCCTTTGAATAATTGATGCCAACGTTGCAATACCTCATCGGTTGACCAGCGCTCTATTGGCTCACTATCGACATGCAAGACAATATGTAAATGATTATGCATGACAGCATAAGCACAGATATCTATCGAAAATACCTGAGATAATGTAAATAATCGCTTTTCAATCCATCTGCGTCGATGCTCAAAACTAATACCCGTCTGCTTATCTACGCCACACAAAAAAGCCTTGCGTACCGTTCGACTGCAAATGTGATAATAAGGTGTATCCAATAAACTAATTTGTTGTGAACGAGGCTTAGGCATAACAATCACCCGACTGAATAAAGATAACTTAAGTCTAGTTTATTGAACGAAACCTGCATAAGTTATTATGGGTGGCCTATTAGGAAGGAATAAGCGTCTCGAACAAAAACTGCATAAGTTATTATGGGGGTCTATTAAGAGATTTTGTGACTATTTTGTCAGTGAACGCTATTCGAAAAAGCAAACATTTAAATGTTTCGTCTTGCACAACAGCAAGCCAGTCAGAGGAAAAATAGATACCCTAACTGGCATTTAAAGCAACCAATAGTAATGCATTTTGGGCTATTTTACTTCAATTAACACTTCGTTGTGGCGAAGCCATGGGATAGTGAAAGGACCATTGTAGGCTGCGTTAATAGGCTCGCTAACTGCGGTATAGCCGTTTTTCGCAATCCAGTTATTAAGGATTTGGGTTTGTGTTTCAACATTACTATCACTGAGCAGCCCGCTGAACTTTATCACCACGACTTTGTAATCCTTTACTTCTGTTATCCATACGTCTGGATTGGTTGGCTTAGGGGTACTTTGTATTGTAAAGTCGGCAGGCATTACAAATGACATTACTTGTTGTTCTGATCGCTCTTTCATAAACACCGGAGCGGTCATAGTGATTTTGGTCCCCTTAGATACTGCCTCTGATTCATCCATCAGTACAGGTGCTGTCATGGCTATTTCTGTGGAGCCTTCATTCTCACCAGTAATATATCTGAACAGATTCCTGAAAGCACCGTTCATTCCGTCGGCTGACATGTCGGAGGACACTAGCACTAACGATTCATAGTTACGCACTTCAATTTTCTGTACCTGATCAGATTTCAATAGTGTATAAGGCGCGTTTTCAACTCCACTTTCTCCAAACACGGAGCAACCGGCCAAAATCAGTGGAACAAGAAGTGCGAAAAGTAATTTCATAGAGTTTCCTTGAGGTCTTATAAAACAGTGTATATCACTGTTTTCATTTTTTATTAAGACTAAATACGTAAAACTGGGAAATTAGTTCAATTCAACATTAAATTTTATCTTCAATAGAACCTGTTGATTGCAGTTGACTAGTGCTGAATTACAAGAAAGCCGATATCGGCTCACTTTTCTAACCGTAATAAATAAAAAGGCGAATCATTGCTGATTCGCCTTTTTAAGTTTCACAAACTTAATTAACAGATGACATCAAAAAACTAGTCTTGATAACTTTCAATTGGAGGACATGAACAAATTAAGTTACGATCTCCGTAGACATCATCGATGCGATTAACTGTTGGCCAAAATTTATTTTTGGCTGCAGCAGGAACGGGAAATACCGCTTCTTTAATAGAATAACCACGTTCCCAAGTATCAGTAATATCCGCTAACGTATGAGGAGCATTATGTAATGGATTGTCGTCACTTGACCATTCACCCGATTCAACTTTACGTACTTCGTCGCGAATAGAAACCATGGCTTCAACAAAACGGTCAAGTTCAACTTTTGACTCAGATTCTGTAGGTTCAATCATGAAAGTACCCGCTACTGGGAACGACATCGTAGGTGCATGAAAACCATAATCAATTAAGCGTTTTGCTATATCAACTTCACTAATACCTGATGTGGCTTTAAGTGGACGTAAATCGATAATACATTCATGAGCAACACGACCATTTTTTCCTGCGTATAAAAGTGGGTAATGTTGGCTTAACTTTTTAGCTAAATAATTAGCATTAGTAATAGCATATTTAGTCGCATCTGTTACGCCCTGCTTACCTAGCATTGCACAGTAAAGGTAAGAGATACATAAAATACCCGCACTACCAAATGGTGCTGCTGCAACGGCTCCATTACCTTTAGTACTTTCATTAACGTTAATTAATGCATGATCAGGCAAAAATGGTGCAAGGTGTGCTTTAACGCCGATAGGTCCCATACCTGGGCCACCGCCACCGTGTGGAATAGCAAACGTTTTATGCAAGTTTAGGTGAGAAACGTCAGCACCAATATAGCCTGGCGACGTTACGCCTACTTGTGCGTTCATGTTTGCACCGTCAAGATAAACTTGACCGCCATGTTCGTGAACGATGTTACAAATTTCTGCTACTGTTGTTTCATATACACCGTGCGTTGACGGGTATGTGATCATAATACAGGCAAGATTGTCGGCCATTTCGCTTGCTTTAGTACGCAGGTCGTTCATGTCAACGTTACCTTCTTTATCACAAGCAACAACAACAACTTTCATACCAACCATTTGCGCAGACGCAGGGTTTGTACCGTGGGCAGAAGATGGAATTAAACAAATATTACGATGTGCATCACCACGACTTTCATGATATTTAACAATCGCGATTAAACCCGCATACTCGCCTTGAGCACCAGAGTTAGGTTGCATTGAAATGTTGTCGTAACCCGTTAGTTCAACTAACCAATCGCCTAACTCGTCAATCATTTGCTTATAACCTTGAGCTTGGTCAATGGGTGCAAATGGGTGCATGTTAGCGAATTCAGGCCATGATACTGGGATCATTTGTGCTGTTGCATTTAACTTCATCGTACAAGAACCCAAAGAAATCATTGAATGGTTCAATGCTAAATCTTTGTTTTCTAATCTTTTGATATAACGAAGCATTTCTGTTTCGCTGTGGTATGAATTGAATACCGGGTGAGTCAATATTTCAGATTCACGTACTAATGCTGCAGGAATTGAAGAATGACCGCTACTGACTATTTTGTCGTCAAGGTCGCTAACGTCTAAACCATGGCCTGCGCCTAATAATATATCGAATAAACCAGCAATATCAGTACGAGTCGTTGTTTCATCTAGAGAAATACTAATTTGACCCACAACATCAGTGCGGAAGTTAACACCTGCGGCTAATGCGCGTGCAACGATTTCTTCTTTATTATCTAAATTGAACGTTAAGGTGTCAAAGTAGTTAGCATGAATAGCTGTTAAGCTTTTTGTGGCTGTACCTAAGCATAAAATATCTGCGAAACGATGAATACGATTAGCAATGATTTTCAAGCCCTTTGGACCATGATAGACCGCGTAAAACGCCGCCATGTTAGCTAAGAGTACTTGGGCAGTACAAATGTTTGAGTTAGCTTTTTCTCGACGAATATGTTGTTCGCGAGTTTGCATTGCCATACGCAATGCAGCGTTACCACGGGTATCTTTAGAAACACCAATAATACGACCAGGCAATGAACGTTTGTATTTCTCAGAGGTAGTAAAAAATGCAGCGTGTGGTCCGCCGTAGCCCATTGGAACACCAAAACGTTGGCTTGAACCAATAACGGCATCGGCACCTAATTCACCCGGTGCTTTTAACATCACTAAACTCATGATATCTGCGGCAACCGCAACAATACCTTTGTTTGCGTGAATTTTTTCAATTAACTCACTAATGTCTGTAATTTCACCCGATGCACTTGGGTATTGTAGCAAAGCACCAAAAACATCATGGTCAGCGGCTTCATGAGCAGGAGCAACGATAACGTCAAAATCAAACATTTCTGCACGTTGTTTAACAACGTCGATAGTTTGTGGATAAACATCACTTGAGATAAAGAACAAGTTTGATTTTTTGTTTTTAGAAACACGTTTTGCTAATGCCATGGCTTCAGCAGCCGCAGTTCCTTCATCTAATAATGAAGCAGAAGCTAGTTCAAGACCAGTAAGGTCGATACACATTTGCTGGTAGTTTAATAATGATTCTAAACGACCTTGAGCAATTTCTGGTTGGTAAGGCGTGTAAGCCGTGTACCAGCCTGGATTTTCTAACACGTTACGCAAAATTACGTTCGGTGTTAATGTGCCGTAGTAACCTAAACCAATGTAGGTGTCGTTTACTTTGTTCAAGCTTGCAACCGCTTTTAAATCACTTAAGGCTTGCGCTTCTGTTTTACTTTCTTCAATCGCAGGCAATGCTGATAAACGAATATCACTTGGTACGATTTCATTGATAAGTGCGTCAACCGACTCTGCGCCAATGTCTTTTAACATCGCTTGAGTTTGTTCGGCATTAGGGCCAATGTGACGACGAATAAAGTCTTGAGTTTGCTCTAAATAAGCAAGTGATTTTGATTGAGTAGTCATAAAACAGCTTCTCTTAAGTGGGTAATTAATTTACTGGGTCTTTAGTTACGGCGTAACTAAAATAAAGCCCCAAACAAGCAGTTGGAGGCTTAATAACAGATTTCGTAAACAGCTAGCTTTTGGTAAGGCGCTAAAGTTATCAGTCTTATAAGCTTAATAGCCTTTAGCTAAAGGCTATTAAGCAAGTGAGATTAGACGAGTATCAAAAGCAACGCAGCATAAAAGCTAAATGTGCCCGAAATTAGTCTTCGTCAATAGAATTCGCGTAACCTTCAGCATCTAATAAAGCATCTAACTCTGCTTCATCAGCTAACTGAACCTTGAATAACCAACCAGCGCCAAAAGCGTCTGAGTTAACTAATTCAGGAGAATCTTCTAAGTCTTCATTTACTTCAATAACTTTACCTGAAACGGGTGCGTAGATGTCTGAAGCTGCTTTTACAGATTCTGCTACTGCAACGTCGTCACCAGTACTGATTTCGTCATCAACATCAGGTAATTCAACAAATACCATGTCACCTAATAAGTCTTGTGCATGTTCAGTGATACCAACTGTAACTACGCCGTTACCTTCTTGACGTACCCATTCGTGTGATGTTGCATATTTTAGTTCTGAAGGAATGTTGCTCATTTTTTGTTTTCCTGAGGTTAATTATTGTTTATCGTAAACTCAATTTCAATTGTCGCTATTGGCTAACAATTAAATACTATAGCTTAATTATTCTTCTATATTGGACAAGCGTAAATAGATTTACCCTCGACCAACATTGTCATTCTACTTGCTTTTAAAACAAATTTTTATGATTAAAAATTAATTAAAAAACTTTTTTGCCATTGCGAACAAAGCCAGCTTTGATCACTTTAACGTTAACTAATTTTTTACGCATTTCTACTTCAACAGTGTCGCCTAAGCTTACGCTGCGAGGAACACGAGCCATAGCAATACTATGACCTAATGTTGGCGAGAATGTACCTGAGGTAATAATACCTTCACCAAATGGCGTAATCACTTTTAAGCCAGTGCGTAATACGCCTTTTTCTTCAAAGACTAAACCAACAAGTTTAGGTTGGTCGCCAGCAGCTTTTTGGGCAGTTAATACTTCACGGCCAATAAAGTTACGATCTGTTGGTTCCCAGCTAATGGTCCATGCCATGTTAGCCGCTAATGGCGAAACAGTTTCGTCCATATCTAAACCATAAAGATTCATGCCTGCTTCTAAGCGCAAGGTATCACGAGCGCCTAAACCACAAGGTGCAACACCTGCGTCGAGTAGTTTTTGCCATAAATCTGCTGCTTGGCCTTCTGGAACCACTATTTCATAACCATCTTCACCGGTATAACCCGTGGTGGCAATGAATAAATCGCCGGCTTGAACACCAAAGAATGGCTTCATACCTTCAACAGCTTGAGTTTGCTCTGGTGTTAATAGTGAAGCTACTTTAGCTTTAGCTTGAGGACCTTGCACGGCAATCATGCCAAATTCAGGACGTTCGGTAATTGTAATGTCGAAACCAGCCGATTGTTCATTCATCCACGCTAAATCTTTTACGCGCGTTGCTGAATTAACAACCAAACGATAATAAGTTTCAGTGAAGAAATAAATGATCAAATCATCAATAACACCACCTTCGTGATTGAGCATACCGGTATAAAGGGCTTTACCTTCAACGGTTAATTTTGCAACATCGTTGATCACTAAACGGCGTAAATATGCTTTGGCATCAACACCTTTAATATCAACAATGGTCATGTGTGAAACATCAAACATGCCGGCATCAGTTCGAACAGCATTATGCTCTTCTATTTGCGAGCCGTAGTTAATTGGCATTTCCCAGCCGTGAAAATCAACTAGTTTTGCGCCAGCTTCAATATGCTTAGCATGTAATACGGTTTTATTAGTCATCGTATGTATTCCACTTTAATTGTTGAATTCACCATTAAGCCAAGCTTAAAGGTAGTATATTTACAAAATAATTGGCCAGATTATAGCCGCGCAAAGCAACCTATTCAACTAAAAACAAAGAAAACAGTCAATAATACAAATTTTAAACCAGATAAATATTTTAATCCAAATTTAATTTTTAAAACCTCGTTTTTTGAAAATTATAATCAGTTTTACTTCGTTAAAAAATAGAATCTTGGGTTTTTATTTTGTGTTTTTTACTGACATTTTTTTTCAGGAAAACTTATTAATTTAAAAGCTAATAATATCAAAAGGAAGGAGGAATATTAGGACGTTTATAAAATTATTTTTCATCGATTAACCATACACTTAAAAGACAATCATTAGATAAGTTTTATAAAACAGAGCAAACGTTATTACAAGCTCTTACGGTCATGTCAAAAGCGTTTGCTTAAATGCTCAAAGCAACGTTAATTTTAAAATAACTTGTCTTTGAGTTTTGCAAGTTTAGGTAAATCACTTTTCAAACCCAATGCTTGTTTAATTAAGACTTGCTTAACGGGCTTTAAGTTATTAATTAAAGACAAACCCAGACCTCTCAACAATTTTATAGCGCCTTGTTGAGGCGTAAACACTTGTTTAATTGACTCCATTGCTGCAACCATTTCGGTTGCTTCGGCTTTACGCCAACGCGAATATTCATTTAATAAACGAGTGGTTAACCAAGCATCATTAGGGGATTTTTGTTGGGTTATTTTGTCATTAATAATTTGCGCCAATGATACCGCGTCAAGTAAACCTAAATTAACGCCCTGGCCTGCTAATGGATGAATGGTATGAGCAGCGTCACCAACTAAAGCAATACGCTCTTGAACAAAGCTTTGGGCGATACGCATAGTTAGCGGATGAGTAAAACGTTTACTCTGCAGTTCAACATTCCCTAATTTTCCATCACTTGCTGCCGTTAACGCTTTTGAAAACTCTGTTGGAGTTAAGCCATTTAAACGAATTGCATCTTCGGGGGATGTAGACCAAACAATCGAGCATAAGTCTTGCGTTCCAAGAGCGTCGTTAAGTGGTAATAGCGCTAGAGGGCCAGTTTCTAGAAAAACTTGCCATGCGGTATTTTGGTGTCCTTGTGAACATTTTACCGTCGCAACAATAGCGTGATGATCATAATCACGAAAAGTTAAAGGGAACGCCATTTGACGTCTAACCCAAGAATTTGCGCCATCGGCACCAACCACTAATTTAGCGGTTATTGGCATAGGATTACCGTTAGTTGATGTAAAACTAACAAAAGCTTCACTCTCACCAATACTTATATTACTTAAGGTATTTTCAGTATAAAAAATTATACCTTGATCTGCTTGTGCTTTTTGCCAAAGGCTCTGACGTATAACGCTATTTTCAACGATCCAACCTAGCTGTTCATTGGCTGAGGTATCGGCTAAATCGTCACAAGAAAAAAGTAACTTGCCAAAGCCAGCTTTATCCCAAACATGCATATCAGTATAAGCTTGAATACGTTTTTGTTGAATCAATGGCCAAACATCAAGATTATCAAAAATTTGTTTACTGGCGACATTAAGCGCACTAACTCGAACATCAGGCTGTTCTGATAATTCATCCGGCGGTGAAGTGTCAACAATAGCAACGGTTAACTGTGTTTGCTGACGTAGCGCTAAAGCTAAGGTTAAGCCCACCATGCCGCCGCCAACAATTAATACATCAAATTTTTGCATGTTATTCTTCTTAATTTTAAAATGGCTTTACGTTAGGTTAACTGGGTATTTTTAGTTACCTTGGTTTCACCCTTAATAACCCATCGTTTTTCTAACGAGGCGACTTTTTAATGGTGATAAATAATTCATGACTTTCAAACCAACATTACGACCTATAACTAAAGGGGGCAATTTATTTGAAAAAAGTGTCACTAACGAATCGGTTAAACCAATGACTTGCTGATGATCTAACTTTCGTTGCGAGGCATAATGACTTAACAGAGAAAATTGTCCAATGTCTTGATTGTTATTTAAGGCGACTTTGATCAGCTCCACCATTTGCTTAACATCTCTTACACCCAAATTAAAACCTTGTCCGGCAATAGGATGAATAGTGTGAGAAGCATTACCAATAAGTGCCATCCGATGAAAAACCTGTTCATCTGCCATTAATAATTTAAGCGAATAAACATCGCGCTTACCCACTTGGGTTATTGCGCCAAGCCAACTACCAAAAGCATTTTCAAGTTCATCTTGGAATTTTTTATCGCTAACTGCTAGCATTTTATCTGCTTGTTCAGGCGGTAATGTCCATACCAAAGAACAACGACTATCACTTGTTGCGCTCCCCTGTTTTGACAGCGGTAACATCGCAATAGGACCAGTATCAGTAAAGCGTTCAAAAGCCAAATTGTTGTGGGGAATCGCCGTACTTACATTGGTAATAAGTGCCGATTGATCGTAGTGAGACTCTTGCACAGCAATGTTAGCAAATTTTCGACAGGCTGAATGAACACCATCACAGGCTAATAGTAATTTCGCGCTAAGCTTTGCTGTTGAATTAAGCGTCAGTTCAACCTGCTCTTTTTGCCAAGTAATATCGGTTATTTTATCGGGAGTGAACCAAGTGATATTACCTGTTATTTTGTTTTTCTCTTTTAAACTGCTTAATAATGCTTGCCCAAGCAATGACATTTCAACAACAAAGCCGAGTGCATTAACTTGATGATGCTCAGCATAAAGTCGAGCTTTACCGTAGAAGCCTCGATCAGAGATATGAATATTTTTAATGGGCTCGGCTAGGTGCTTTAATTGTTGCCAAACGCCTAAACGTTCTAAATAGGTTGCTGTGCCATGTGAAAGCGCTAACACACGATCGTCAAAAGTTAATCTTGTATCTTCTAATACCGGATTAGCTTCAACAATGGCAATAGACAGTGGCTGACCCTGTTGTTTTTTGCAGTCGATCAAACTCAGTGCCATTAATGCACCAGATAAACCACCACCAGAAATTACGATATCGAATTCTTTTTTCATAGTTACTTTTTTTAGCTATTTAATACAGTCGCTTAAGATAAAGCGTTAAAGTGAAATGCTAAGTTCATTGCCAATTCATCATTGAACTGTGAAATAAAACATTGATTAATGATTGCTGCCTGAATGTAAATACGTAAATCTATGATGACAAGTTCATATGGCAATGAGAATTGACGATAAAAAGTCAGTTAATTATTCGCAGTCATTAGTTGTTCAATTTCAGCAATTGATTTTGGCGCATTTACCGTTAAGTTTTCATGACCTTGATCAGTTACTGCTATATTATCTTCAATTCTTATTGCTATACCGCGCCATTTTTTATCAACACTATAATCATCAAGTGGAATATAAATGCCCGGCTCTATGGTCATCACCATACCTTGTTCAAACGCTCGACATTGCTCGCGTTTATCATTTGACTGATAATCACCAACGTCATGAACATCTAAACCCAACCAGTGCCCTAAACCATGAATAAAATACTTTTTACAGGCTTTGTCCTCGAGTAACAGAGCTAAATTCCCAGACAATATACCTAAACGATGTAAACCTGAAGTTAGGAAGTTATTCACTAAAACATTAAGCTCGGCAAAGGTTGCGTGTGGCTTTATTGCATCAATCGCTAAGTTCTGTGCATCTAGCACGAGTTGATAGACTTCTCGTTGTGCTAATGTGAACTTGCCATTTGCAGGAAAGGTGCGAGTAATGTCAGCCGCATAGCCGCTAAGTTCACCACCGGCGTCAATCAACACCAATTCATTATTTTTCAGTACGTCATCATTGTTAGTGTAATGTAAAATATTGCCATTATCACCACAGGCAACGATACTGCCATAAGCTGGGTGCCTTGCACCATTACTGGCAAATTCATGCAATATTTCCGCTTCTAATTGGTATTCAAATTTACCAATCGCTGACTGCTTCATCGCTCTGGCATGAGCCGCACCGCTAATAATATTTACTTGACGCATAATATCGAGTTCGCCGGCACTTTTGATTAAACGCATTTCTTCAATAATATTTCGACAATCAACCAATAGTGTCGGTGCTTTTACGCCAAGGCGGCTTTGCGCTTTAACCGCTGACAACCATGCATATATTTGGCTATCTAAGCGGGTACTTTTTCCTTGGCAAAACAACAAGTGACTTTTATCCGCAATATAATCAGGGAGGTATTGATCTATTTCGGTTAGTGGAAAACATTCATCTACACCATAATGCTCTACCGCTAACGTTTGTCCTACACGCCTACCGTGCCAGACTTCTTGAAGGGCATCTTTCTCAAGGTTAAATAAAATACTTTGTTGATTTTCTTCTCCCTTATCAGCAGATTTAGTCAGCACTAAAACAGCATCAGGTTCGTTATATCCCGTTAGATAATAAAAACTTTTATCTTGGCAAAAAGCATATTCGGTATCGTTGCTACGCGTGACTTCTTGTGCAGCGGAAAATATCGCAATAGAATTTTCTGGCATCGAAGCAAAAAATTGAGCACGACGTTGGATGAATTCTGCCAAAGGTAATAAAGTATTTTTAACTAAAGTTGATGTATTCATGACTTAATCTTTTTTTAGTGGACAGTATCTTCTGCGCTTTTACTTTCTGGCGGTGAGCCGAGCTCGGTAAAACACAATAAAGCAGAAATTCTGACATATTCAGCTATTTCAAAATAGGCTTGCTCGGTATCTTCGTCTTCTTCCATTTCGTCAGACAAATTAGAGATTTCAGCAAAATCAATAAGGACTTCTTTAACGTCTTCTGATAATACCGCTTTGTTTTTTTGTTGTAGGCCGAATCCTAAATTGAAGCCTTGTACCCAAACACTTAAGGCATGGCCACGTTCAACTATACTATCGTCATCATCTGGTAACGTTAATTGAAAACCATAAGAGTCATCAATAATGTCATGCCAAACTTTTGCAAACATTGATTTGACCAACGACTTAACGGCACGAGGTAAACCTTCGCCGTTGTTAAATAAGTCATTAATCATCACGATATAGTCCTCACTTTCAAAGGTAAAACCGGCACAAACTAAGCCAGTTAATACCCCATGTAATTCAGCGCCATGGACGGTAATACTTTCTGTTGTAAGAATTGCTTGCACTGAGGCAAAGTCTAAAGAGGTTTCGTTGGACATGTTTTAATCATCAATAAAATGCGTGAGTTAATGCAAGGTATCGTAACATTCACGCTTTTATGATGCTAGAGATTAAAAGGAGAAAACCCTAGAGAACGCTTGCATAGTGTACTGCTCATCGCTATAGTGCTCAGATATGTATATATTACTATTAATTAAGATGTTTTTGTGAGAATAAGCCTGTTATGAGTCAACACTCGGTTACCATTGAAGTTGCTAATAGAAGACTGAAGATTTCATGTCCTAGCGGGCAAGAGTCGTCTTTACTATTAGCCGCTGAAGAGTTAAACCAACGTTTGCTAATAGACAGTAAAACTTGTTCTATAAAGACACCTGAACAATCACTAGTAATGACTGCACTTAACTTATCTAATGATTTATTAGCTGCTCGTAAAGAAATTATCGATGAACGTGCTGCGATGCAAAGTAAAATTGATTTACTACAAGCGACTATCAAACAAGCTGTAATTTCCGAATACCTCAAGAAAGCCTGATTTTTCAGCAACCTCTGTTCACTAAAAAAACAAACAAACTTAAGTTACAAAAAAACACTTAAATCGCTTTGAAAAATTAGCTATACTAATTTCGTCTTCTGGGGTGTTTGTATGTTAACTATGTCCCTGAGCCGATAAGTTTTAACTAAGGAAGTTGATTATTAACTATTGTGCAAGCCCGGCTCGTATCGGGAAGCCTACGGTTGAAATGATACCTCCGCCCTGAACACCCGGTGTTCAGGACTAAAGTCGACTGCGGCACCTTGGAAGCATCCTTTTTATAATCATATTAGACATATTAGGTTTAAACATATTAGGCTTAGACATATTAGGCTTAAACCTGATACCTCCGCGCAGCACCTAACAACACCCAGTGTTCAGGACTAAAGTCGACTGCGGCACCTTGGAAGCATCCTTTTTAAAACCATAGCAGGTTTAAACATATTAGGCTTAGACCTGATACCTCCGCGCAGCACCTAACAACACCCAGTATTCAGGACTAAAGTCGACTGCGGCACCTTGGAAGCATCCTTTTTATAATCATACTAGCCTTAAACATACTAGGTTTAAACATATTAGGCTTAAACCTGATACCTCCGCGCAGCACCTAACAACACCCAGTGTTCAGGACTAAAGTCGACTGCGGCACCTTGGAAGCATCCTTTTTATGTTCATATTAGACTTATTAGGTTTAAACATATTAGGCTTAGACCTGATACCTCCGCGCAGCATCTAATAACACCCGATTTATCAAATATTATTTATAATGTTATAGCTGAAATAAAGAATAAAAGGCTAACTTACTATATACTTAATAGACTTATTGTTATTAATTAGCTTACTTGTTTATATGCCTATAAAATACCTCTGTGTAATGCTGTTGCTAATGCTGAATACTTCATCAAGTATCGCTAAGCAACTTGTTGTTACTGAGATATTACCGCCCTACCAATTCTATCAAGAGAATACTGCTCTAAGTGGATTCTCCGTAGAAGTCATGCAGGAAATATTCAAAATTACCGGTGATGAAATTGATTTACAAGTATTCCCTTGGGCTAGAGCTTATAAAACCGCACTTAACCAACCCAATACTATTATCTTTTCACTATCTCGCACCAAAGTTCGAGAAAATCTATTTATTTGGGGCGGTAAATTAATGAGAGAAGATATTTATGCTTGGTGTTTGCAAGAAAAATTTAAAACACCCGTCACTGACATAGAGCAACTTAAAAAATATAAATTGGCGGTCACTAATTCGTCAAGTACCGCTCAATATTTTCAGCAAGAAGACTACCCCTTTATTTATACTGTCGTTTCACCAGAGCAAAGCTTACAGATGCTCTACCTCAATAGAGTTGATTTTATAACGGGAACAAAGAGCACCTTAGTGGCGCGAGCGAGTAAATTAAATTTAGAGGTAAGTAGACTAAAAAAAATTATACCTCTCTCAGTCGTTAATCATGACTTATATTTTGCTTTTAGTCTAAATAGCGATAAAAAGATTGTCACTAAATATACCAACGCTTATAAAATAATAGAGAAAAATGGCACTTTAGACAAACTGAGAAATAAGTGGCAAGTGCAGTAAACGCTACATACTTAGTAAATAATGGCTAGTGCGCTTTACTTTTATCTAAAAAATCAATATAACAAAGACGAATTTTATCAGTTAGTTAATAACAATAGACAACATGACCCAAAATCATCTAGCCAACAAATCAAAAAAACCACAAGGGCAAGTTTATGCTGACACACCAGCGATCGGTATTTTTGACTCTGGCATTGGTGGTTTGTCGATTGCTAAGTGTATCCATCAGCATTTACCCAATGAAAATCTTATTTATGTGGCTGATAGTCAATTTGCACCTTATGGCGATAAGTCGTCAGCAGAAATTATTGAACGGGTAAATAAAATTGCTGACTGGTTGATTAGCCAACAGGTAAAAGCCATTGTTGTTGCCTGTAATACCGCAACAGTTAGCGCTATCGATCAACTGCGTTTGAGGGTTTCAATTCCAATTATTGGTGTTGAACCAGCGATAAAACCCGCTGCGTTGCACAGTAAAACAAAGAAGGTAGCCTTGTTAGTAACAGGGGCAACCGCAATAAATACTCGGTTTCTGTCTTTAGTGAATAAGCATAAAAATGGCGCTGAAATTTATATTCAGCCATGCCCTGGCTTAGTAGAACTTATCGAGCAAGGCCTTCATGAAAGTGAACAGTGCCTTGAAATACTGCATACTTTTTTGCAACCTCTTGTGCAAAGTAATATAGATACCTTAGTCTTAGGTTGTACACATTACCCCTTTGTTCGTTCGCTTATACAAAGAATTGTTGGTGATAAAATTACCATCATGGAAACCGCTCAGCCCGTAACGGATCAACTTACTCGGCAACTGGCAAACCAAGGATTATTGGCAAGTACTCTATCTAGTTCGAAACAACACTTTTTTAGCTCTAAGGTATCTCAGCAACAAGCCAAATTGATGTCAGTACTTTTTGGTCAGAATGTTACCCTTCAGCAATTTCCTGCTCTATAAATGAACAATTAATAATTATTTTTAGCCGTTTAGCCATCTAGGCGTAAAAAAACTAGAAAATAGTTAATCTTGCAGTTAGAATAACTCCAATTCGAAAATATTTTAAACTATTACATTTTTCTGAGGTTATATGTCTACTCAATTTTTCACTTCTGAATCAGTTTCTGAAGGTCATCCGGATAAAATCGCCGATCAAATTTCTGATGCGGTACTTGATGCTATTATCGCTAAAGATAAGAATGCTCGTGTCGCTTGTGAAACTATGGTGAAAACTGGTGTAGCTATTATTTCAGGTGAAGTTTCTACCACGGCATGGGTTGATCTAGAAGCGATTACCCGTAATGTTATCAGTAATATTGGCTATACTTCGTCTGACGTTGGTTTTGATGGTGAAACTTGTGGCATTATGAATTTAATTGGTCAGCAATCACCTGAGATTGCCCAAGGTGTTGACCGAGCAAACCCTGAAGATCAAGGTGCTGGTGACCAGGGATTAATGTTTGGTTATGCGACCAATGAAACTGAAACGTTAATGCCTGCGCCAATATTTTATTCTCATCGTTTAGTAGAGCGTCAAGCTGAAGTCCGTAAATCAGGGGTCTTACCTTGGTTGCGTCCTGATGCTAAATCTCAAGTCACTTTTATTTATGAAGATAATAAGCCAGTAGCGATTGACGCGGTTGTTTTATCAACTCAACATAATCCAGAGATTTCTCAAGAAGATTTGCACGAAGCGGTGATGGAAAATATTATCAAAGCTGTGTTACCTGCCGAGTTATTAACTAAAGATACTAAATACTTTATTAATCCTACTGGCCGTTTTGTTATTGGTGGTCCGGTAGGTGATTGTGGTTTAACGGGTCGTAAAATTATTGTTGATACCTATGGCGGCATGGCTCGTCATGGTGGCGGGGCTTTCTCAGGAAAAGATCCATCAAAAGTTGATCGCAGTGCTGCTTATGCTGGTCGTTATGTAGCAAAAAACATCGTTGCGGCTGGTTTAGCTGACCGTTGTGAAATTCAAATTTCTTATGCCATTGGTATTGCTGAGCCAACGTCAATTTCAATTGAAACTTTTGGTACCGGTAAAGTCTCTGAAGCAAAATTAATTGAATTGGTAAGAGCACATTTTGATTTACGACCATACGGCATTACTAAGATGCTTGATTTGTTACACCCTATGTATCAGATGACAGCAGCTTACGGACATTTTGGTCGTGAACCTGTTGAAGTCACTGTTGGTGATGATACTTTTACTGCATTTACGTGGGAAAGAACTGATAAAGCTGACGCACTTAGAAAAGCTGCTGGTTTTTAGTTTAACGACTAAACATCAAGGCTCCTAATAAAAAAGCGACTGAATAAGTCGCTTTTTTTGTTCAAAGGGTAAATAGCAACCTAGCTCATCACGACTTAGTCGACTGTGCTTTTTTGCTGGCAACTTTATCTTTTCGTCGTTGTTCGATAACATCTTGAACATTGCCACCAATATGCTTTTCGCCTCGTTGGTTCGCTAAATTTATTTGACGCTCACGCTCAGCGAAACCACTGCGCTGCTCGTCGGTATACTTGTCATAACAACGATGACAACTCACACCTTTAACATAGTGTTCGCTTTGCATTTCTTCGCTTGTTATCGGGTAACGACAAGCAAAACATTGGTCGTACTGGCCTTGCTCTAAACCATGTCCAACGGCAACACGGCCATCAAAAACAAAACATTCGCCTTCCCACATTGAATTCTCTTGTTCAACTTCTTCTAAATATTTAAGCACACCTCCCTCAAGGTGGTAAACATCTTCAAAGCCTTGCTCTTTCAAGTAAGCTGTTGATTTTTCGCAACGAATACCACCAGTACAATACATAGCCACTTTTTTGTGCTTATTTTTATCTAAATGTTGGGCAACATATTCTGGAAATTCACGGAACGTTTCAGTCTTAGGGTTAACGGCGTTTTTAAAGGTACCAATTTCAATTTCATAATCGTTACGCGTATCAATCAATAAAACTTCTGGATCTGAAATAAGCGCATTCCAGTCTTTTGGTTTCACATAAGTACCAACGGTTAATAATGGGTCAATGCCTTCAACACCCATAGTAACAATTTCTTTTTTTAATTTTACTTTGCTACGTTGAAAAGGGTTTTCATCAGCATATGAATATTTATGAGAAACATTAATTAAACGTTCATCCGTCTCTAAATGAGCTAAAAGCAGATCGATACTGGCTTTTGTACCTGCAACCGTACCGTTAATACCTTCGTTAGCGAGTAATAACGTACCTTTGATCTCGTTTTCTAACATAACGCTTAATAAAGGTGATTTAAGTTGTTCGAAGTTTTCTAAGCGCACAAATTTATAAAGTGCACAGACAGTAATATTTTGCATAGTAATAATACCCATTGAGCCAGCCAGAACGTAAATCCGGAGCTGTAGATTAATATAAAACCAACACCTGCTACTAGCGATGTTAGTCGAAAGATGCGCATTCTATCAAAAGCGCTTATTTAGATAAAGTACCTCGTCGCTCGCCTTAATTATAAAGTTGTTGTCTATCGTATTATTTAGAGCTAAAAAAAGACTTAACACCACAGTGAAAAGTCTTTTAAAAGGCAAAGTATTTCAATAAAAACTCGTTAACTCGGTGAGCCTTTAAGTTTTTCGCGCAACCTTTGAATAATCATATAGAAATATGGCACAAGTAAAGTACCCAATATAGTAGCAGCTAACATACCTGATAGTACGGTAACGCCCAAGAATATCCGGCTACTAGCGCCTGCCCCCGAAGACATAACCAAAGGAATTACACCTAACACAAAAGAGAGTGCAGTCATTAATACGGCTCTAAATCTTAATTTTGCGGCATCAAGCGCGGCTTCCATAATACTTTTACCTGCGGCTCTAAGTTCCATGGCAAATTCAACAATAAGAATCGCGGTTTTAGTCGATAAGCCGATGAGTAGCACTAACCCCACCTGAGCATAAATGTTATTCTCCATGCCCAAGATATACAGCGTTAACATTGAACCAAACAATGCCAAGGGAACCGCTGCGATAACCGAGAATGGTATGGTCCAGCTTTCATATTGCGCCACTAAAAATAAGTAAACAAACAACAATGCTAAGCCAAATAGAACAGGTGCTAAATTACCTGCCTCAATTTCTTGTTTAGACTGCCCGGCCCATTCGAAAATATAGCCCTGAGGTAAGTTTCCAGCTAATTCTTCCATAATAGCTATTGCCTCACCTGATGAATGACCACTCGCTGCTTGCCCAGTAATGTTAGCACTACGATATAAATTAAAGTGTCCGATACTTGTTGGTCCTAAAATAGGTTCTAACTTAGCCAGTGTCGTTAATGGCACCATTTCACCCTCTTGATTACGGACAAAATAGTGACGTAAGTCAGACGGGTCTTTGCGGAACTCTTTTTCTGCTTGAACAGTTACTCTATAAGTACGGCCAAACTGGCTAAAATCGTTAATATACATTGAGCCAAGTTGGGCTTGTAAAGTAATAAAAATATCAGACAAAGCGACACCTTGGGCTTTGGCTTTATTTCGATCGACCTCTAAAAAATATTGCGGAACATTAGCGCGGTAAGTACTAAAAACTTGATTTAATTCAGGACGCTGATTAGCTTCATAAATAAGACCATTCATCACTTGCGCCAAATCACTTGGGCTTCTGCCTTCACTATCTTGTAATTTAAATTCAAACCCCGAACTTGACCCTAGCCCAGGAATAGGCGGCGGATTAAATATCATGATTTGCGCGTCTGGTATGGTCCAAAGTTGCCCCATTAAACGTTGAATAACAGCACGTAACGCTAATTCTGGTTCAGTTCTGTCCTCCCAATCTTTTAGCATAATAATGCCTAAACCATTATTAGAACCCGCTCCTCCTAATAATGAAAAACCAGCAACAGTAATCACATCAGTCACCGCAGGATCAGCTTTTATTATCGGCGTTATTTTATCAATAAGTGCTTGTGTTCTATTACTCGATGCAGCATCTGGTAATTGAATATTAAGAAAAACATAACCTTGGTCTTCACTTGGCACAAACCCCGAAGGTACCGACGTTGTTAACCAACCAGTTGCCATAAATAAAATACCAACAATAAAACCAACACGAGCTGCGCGTTTTAATAAAAAATTTACCGCTGTGGTATAGCCTCCAGTCATCTTCTTAATACCCCGTTCAAAGGGGATTAACCATTTTATTGGCTTCATATTATCTTTACTTAATAACACCGTACAAAGCGCAGGGCTTAGTGTTAAGGCATTAACAGAAGAAATGATAACGGCAAATGAAATAGTAACCGAGAATTGTTTGTACAGTTCTCCGGTAATACCTGGCATAAAGGCCACAGGAATAAATACTGCTAGTAACACCAAAGTAGTCGCTATAATAGGACCTGAGACTTGTTCCATTGCCTTAGTGACAGCGGCTTTTATTTCAAGTTGCTCTTCTTTAAGGATTCGTTCTACGTTTTCAATAACGATAATCGCATCGTCAACGACTATACCTATCGCCAGCACTAAGCCAAAAAGAGTGATAGTGTTAATCGAATAGTCCATGGCCAACATAAAGGCAAAAGTACCTATTAATGACACAGGTATCGCGATGGTCGGAATAAGTGTTGCTCGCCAATTTTGTAAAAATAAGAACACTACTAAAACTACTAAGACTATCGCCTGAAATAAAGTCACTTTCACTTCGTCAATAGAGCGTAAGATAAACTCAGTGGTATCGTAAGGGATAGCGTATTCAAGTCCTGCAGGAAAACGTGTTGATAGTTTTTCCATTTCCAGTTTAACCAAACGAGCAACTTCTGTTGCATTTGCACCAGGTAATTGATAAATAACTAAGAATGCAGTTTCGTTGCCATTTAAGCGTGCTTGAACACCATAGTTTTGCGATCCTAGTTCTAAGCGTGCAATATCGGACAAACGGACAAAATTACCGTTTGTGCGAGCACGAACAATGGTTTGCCCGAACTCTTCAACCGTTTTTAAGCGCCCTCTTGCTTGAATGGAGTACTCAAATTGTTGGTTAGGCAATGCCGGGCTTGCACCTAACTTGCCAGCAGCAACAATTAAATTTTGTTCTTGAAGGGCTTGTTTTACCTCGGTAACGGTAACCCCTAATGATGCCATACGGTCGGGTCTTAACCATGCACGCATGCTGTAAGTCATTTCACCCATCACACTGGCTTCAGCAACGCCAGGGATACGTCCTAACGGTTCAGTTAGTGAATTAGTCGCATAGTTACTTAAAAACAATTGGTCGATTTCAGCTTGTTTTGAAAATAAATTGATCGCCATTAACATCGAGCTAGACTTTTTCTTAACCGTAACCCCCAAGCGTGTTACTTCTGAAGGCAATGCACTTTGAGCCAATGCGACACGATTTTGCACATTGACCTGTGCCATATTGTCATCGATACCGACTTTAAAAAACACGGTAATGGTTGCTGAGCCATTATTTGAAGCGGTTGATTCGATGTACATCATATCTTCGACACCATTGATTTTTTCTTCAATGGGACGAATAACTGACTCTTCGACAACTTGAGCACTCGCACCTGGATACACCGCAGTAATTTGCACTTGTGGTGGTGTTATTTGTGGGTACATATTAACGGGTAATAAGCCCATAGCAATGAGGCCTGCTAAGGTGATAACAATTGAAATAACAAAGGCAAACTTGGGGCGATGAATAAACGTTTTACTGATCATAGCAGTCCCCTTATTGGGCTAAAAAGTCAGAAATAATACCGGTAAATGGATCAATACTTTTAGCTACGGGTTTAACTTCAACACCATTTCTGACTTTTTGTAAACCTTCGACAATAACCCACTCGTTGGCGTTAATACCTGATTCAACCACCCACATTGCATTAATTCTTCGCCCTAAAGTAACCAGACGCTGTGAAACTTTATTATCTTCGCCAACAACAAGGACAAATTTTCCTTGTTGGCTTTCCTGTACAGCGACCTGAGGCACTAAGGCCATTTGTTCTTTTTTCTTACCTTCTATAATTAAAGTAAGAAATAAACCGGGCACAATAATACCATCAGGGTTATTAAATATTGCGCGTAATTCAACCGTTCCCATGCCTTGATCTATTTTTGTTCCGGCAAACGTTAACAGGCCCTTTTCACTATATTGAGTGTTATTAGGTAAAAGTAAGGAAATATCAATCGATAAATCTTCAGGCTTTTGAGTGTTTTTATGTTTTTGTAAATAAGAAACATATTCGCTTTCTTCTACTTGAAAACTGACATACATAGGATCTGTTGCTGTTAATGTCGCCAGTGTGTTACTACTTGGGCTGATAATCGTGCCAATACTATAATTTACTTTGCCAATACGTCCTGAAAATGGCGCTTTAATAACGGTGTAACTTAAATTCAACTCAGCGTTTTCTAATGTTGATTGGGCGACCTGCACTGATGCCCTTGCTTGTGAATCATTAGTTATTAATTTATCGAGATCAGATTGAGAAATATAACCTTGCCCTGCGACTTCACGCCCACGTTTTAAGTCTCTTGCAGCACCATTAGCACCAGCGACTTTACTGGCTAAATCGGCTTTTGCTGACTCTAAAGAAACTTGGTAAGCCGCGGGATCAATATTAAGTAACACTTGAGATTTTTCAACAATAGAGCCTTCACTAAAGTTACGATCGATTAACTCACCTTCAACCCTAGCGCGTAAGTCAACTTCTTTTGACGCAACTGAACGAGCAACAAATTCACGGTAACTACCAATTTCATTGACCTTTATTTGATAAACAGAAACAGCGGGAGCAGGAGCTGCTATTTTAACTTGTTCTACTTGTCCACAACTTATCACTGTAAAAGTTATCACTGATAAAAGACTAACGCGAAATAAAATAGGTTGAAAAGCTTGCTGATATTTTGTGAACATCTATGTTCTCCGTTTAGTGCTAACAGCACGTGACAAAACCACTATTAAGAATAAATTGCTAAAGAATATATTATTACATGTGATGATAGTTAATTCAGTCTGAAAATGTATTTAAACATTGAAAACACCTTATGCTTTTTTTAAATAGCCGTTTTTACGCTATTTTATAAAATCATAATTGAAATATGAGCAAGTCGCCCTTATATTTCTTGATAAGATAATAAAAAATATTAATAAAAATGAGCAATCCTAGAATTTTTCAGCAACAATCATTTTCTGTTGGCGACACTATTACTTTAAGTGAAGATGCCTTTGGCCATACCATAAGAGTTCTGCGTTTAAAAAGTGGTGATGATTTAACCCTTTTTAATGGCGAATTAAACCAAGGTGTACTTGGCGATTATCAAGCTGAAATAACTGACGTTAGTAAAAAAAATGCCCAAGTCATTATAAAATCGTTCAGCGAAAAAAATGTTGAATCACCATTAAATATTCATTTAGGGCAAGGTATTTCACGTGGCGACCGAATGGACTTTACCTTACAAAAATCGGTTGAGCTGGGTGTTAACACCATTACCCCGCTATTTACCGAACGTTGCGGAGTAAAGCTAAACGGCGATCGCTTACAGAAAAAAATAGACCAATGGCAAAAAATAGTGGTCAGTGCTTGTGAACAAAGTGGCCGTTGTTCGGTCCCTATTGTTATGCCTGCTGTTTATTTAGATGAATGGCTAACTCAACAAACTGCTTCATTAAAACTAAATTTACACCCAAAAGCGCAATACTCAATAATGAATTTGCCTGAAAAAAACATCAATGATTCAAATCAGCGAGTGCGTTTACTTATTGGTCCAGAAGGCGGTTTAAGTGATGATGAAATTAAACGAGCCAATCAAGCCTCTTTTGTTGATGTTTTATTAGGACCAAGAATATTAAGAACAGAAACGGCAGCATTAACGGCAATTACCGCATTGCAATGCCGCTTTGGCGATATTAATTAGTAACGAACACATTAGGAAATAAAGATGACAATTAAACTTGGCGTAGTAATGGACCCTATTTCACAGGTCAATGTAAAGAAAGATTCATCTATGGCGATGATGTTCGAAGCTCAAAAGCGCGGTTACGAAATTTATTACATGGAAATGAAAGATTTATACCTTGATCAAGGACAATGCCGTGCCACAGCACAAAAATTAAAGGTTTTTGACGATCCTCAACATTGGTATGAACTAGACGAAGTAAACGACATAGCTGTTTCAGAACTTGACGCGGTTTTAATGCGTAAAGATCCTCCTTTTGATACCGAATTTATCTACGCGACCTACATGCTTGAGCGTGCAGAAGTTGAAGGCACATTAATTGTAAACAAACCACAAAGCTTGCGTGACTGTAACGAAAAACTTTTCACCGCTTGGTTTGCAGAGTTGACACCACGTACCTTAGTGACACGTAACAATGATAAAATTCGTGAATTTCATCAAAAAGAAAAAGACATTATTATTAAGCCACTTGATGGCATGGGCGGTGCGTCAATTTTTCGTATAAAAGAAAATGATGCTAATGTCGGTGTTATATTAGAAACACTCACCAACCACGGTAATCAATACGCCATGGTGCAAGAATTCATGCCTGAAATTAAAGATGGTGATAAACGTATTCTTATTGTTAACGGTGAACCTATGCCTTATTGCCTTGCACGTATCCCTGCACAAGGTGAAACGCGTGGTAATCTAGCTGCCGGTGGCCGTGGTGAAGCAAGACCCCTTAGTGCTACCGATAGGTTAATTGCTGAAACTATTGCACCAGAATTGAAGAAACGTGGTCTATACTTTGTTGGGTTAGATGTTATTGGTGACAAAGTTACCGAAATTAACGTTACCAGTCCCACCTGTATCCGAGAAATTGAAGCTGCATATCCTATTAATATCAGTGGAAAATTAATGGATGCAATAGAAGAAAATATTCGTCCTAGAGTATAAATATTTTAGTTATATTTTTTACCATTTAAAGTTATGAGTCTCTACTAGCGGTGATCCTTTGAAATAAACGATCACCATACCTCTATAAAAACAATGATACATAGAGTTTGTTTAAAACTTAAAGTGTAAAAGGTGATGGTATGGAAAGCTTAGAAAATCAACTATTAATTGCAATGCCTGCATTAGACGATGCCTATTTTAATAAAACCGTAACTTATATTTGTGAGCACAATGAAGAAGGCGCTATGGGTCTTATTATTAACTTACCCGTTAACGTCACTTTAAACGAATTGCTCATCCAGATAGATGCTAAAAAAGAACAAGCACCTGAGTTAGGTCAACAAGTGCTAACCGGAGGTCCTGTTTCTCAAGACCGAGGTTTTGTTCTACATAGCCCACAAGATTGCTGGAAACAATCGTTATCGCTAAGTAAAGAGGTCATGATCACCACCTCTAAAGATATTTTAATGGCGTTAGGAACAGAAGGTGCGCCTGAAAAATATATGGTTACCTTAGGTTATGCTGGTTGGGGGCCTGGTCAATTAGAAGAAGAAATAAAAACTAACGCCTGGCTTTTAACCCCTGCCGATGGTGATATTGTTTTTAATACACCGATTGAGCAGCGCTGGAAAAAAGCCACAGAAAAACTAGGTATTGATATGGCTCATTTATCTACGGATATTGGCCATGCTTAACAACATTGAGGAATAATAAGTGTCAAAAGATGTCGGCCAACGCACCGTTTTAGGTTTTGATTTTGGTAAAAAATATATTGGCGTTGCTGTTGGCCAAGAAATGACCGGAAGTGCCTCTCCTTTAGGCTCGATTAGAGCTAAAGAAGGTATTCCTAATGAGATGGAATTAACAAAATTTATTAAAGAATGGCAACCTGACTATTTAGTAGTGGGATTACCCTTAAATATGGATGGTAGTGAGCAACAATTAACCCTTGATGCCAAAAAATTTGGTAACCGCTTATCGAATAAATTCGCCCTGAAGGTAGAATTTCAAGATGAACGTTTAACCACAGCAGATGCCAAAGAACGTTTATTTGCCGCAGGAGGCTATCGTAATTTAAAAAAGGATAATATTGATGCTGAGTCAGCAAGATTAATTATTGAAAGCTATTTTGAAACGCTTTACGACTAGAAAATAGCAATATAGTCAAACCACATAAAGCTCATGCGTCAAGTAGTTTGACTATCTATTGTTACACTGTTCAAGAAACTTAGCTTAACACCTAGCAATGTTTCATAAGTATCTGTTAACTAAATATCTTTAGGGCCAAAACCGTCAATGGTCACGCCACTTAATGCACCGGTGCCTCCTTGCTCATTACTGCGCAACTTAATCATCAAGCGTAAATCATTAGGTGAATCAGCATGATGCAATGCATCAGCATAGTTTATTGAGCCTTTTTGATACAACTCAAACAAAGCACCATCAAAGGTCTGCATGCCAAGTTCTTTAGACTTTTCCATCACTTCTTTAATACTACCAATATCACCTTTTTTAATAAGTTCAGCGATATAAGGCGAGTTAAGTAAGATCTCAATCGCCGCAACACGCCCGTTACCGTCGCAGGTAGGGATCAGTTGCTGAGCGATAATACCGCGTAAATTTAACGCTAAATCAAACAATAACTTGCCATGTTGATCCGCAGGCACTAAATGCATAATACGGTCAATCGCTTGGTTAGCATTATTTGCATGCAAGGTTGCGATACATAAGTGCCCGGTTTCAGCAAAGCTTAACGCATGTTCCATGGTTTCTTGGTTACGGATCTCACCAATTAAGATAACATCGGGTGCTTGGCGTAATGAGCTTTTTAAGGCCGCATCGAAACTTTCAGTGTCTAAGCCAACCTCTCGTTGCGTTACCATACAACGCGCATGTTCATGAACAAATTCAACAGGGTCTTCAATGGTAAGAATATGGCCACGCGAATTTTTATTACGATAACCAATCAATGAAGCCATTGATGTTGATTTACCCGTACCCGTGCCACCAACAAAAAGTACTAAACCGCGCTTTGACATGACTACATCTTTTAAGATTGGCGGTAAACCGAGTTCGTCAGCATCAGGAATTTCTGTGACGATACGTCGGACAACCATACCTGCCATATCGCGTTGCCAAAAGGCTGAAATACGGAAGCGGCCAATGTCGTCAATTGAAATGGCAAAGTTACATTCTTTCTCTTCAGTAAATTGCTTTTTCTGTTTATCGTTCATTGCGTTATGAACAAGCGCTAACGATTCATCGCTTGTTAAAAGGTGATCATCGATTGCTTGTAACTCGCCATTTACTTTCGCGCTTACCGCAAGCTTAGCGGTAACAAACATATCAGAGGCACCTTCTTTTACCATCTTTTGTAATAAGTCATGAAAATTCATTGATCTTTCTCTTATCTTTTAAACCGTAATGTGAAGTAATAGACACCTAGGGTTTGAGCTAGTTTTAAAAACCTCTAAAGTGATTTTAGCGTGCTTTAAAAAGTCTCTAAATTGATTTTTATCCACTGCTTTTTCCATCGCATCTTACTTAGTTATTAAGCCTCTATTCACTAGACCTTTTAGACAATAGATACCCATGGTTTGAGCTGGCTTTAGAAACCTCTAAATTAGAAACCTCTAAACTGATTTTTATCAACTGCTTTTTCCATCACATCTTGTTTAGTTATCAGGCCTCTATTCACTAGACCTTGCAAGCAATAGATACCCATGGTTTGAGCTGGCTTTAGAAACCTCTAAATTAGAAACCTCTAAACTGATTTTTATCAACTGCTTTTTCCATCGCATCTTGTTTAGTTATCAGGCCTCTATTCACTAGACCTTGCAAGCACTGATCCATGGTTTGCATACCATGAGACATACCGGTTTGAATGGCACTGTACATCTGCGCTATTTTGTCTTCACGAATTAAATTTCTTATTGCAGGAACACCTAACATTATCTCATGAGCGGCAACACGACCCCCACCCACTTTTTTAATCAAGGTTTGTGAAATAACCGCACGAAGTGATTCTGACAACATTGAACGCACCATAGATTTCTCTTCACCGGGGAAAACATCAATGATACGGTCGATGGTTTTTGGTGCAGAGGTTGTATGTAAAGTACCAAAAACTAAGTGGCCGGTTTCCGCCGCTGTCATCGCTAAACGAATGGTTTCTAAGTCGCGCATTTCACCAACAAGAATAACATCAGGGTCTTCACGTAAAGCACTGCGCAGAGCAGCTTCAAAACTTAGTGTATCGCGATGAACCTCACGTTGGTTTATTAAACATTTTTTGTTTTCGTGAACAAACTCAATAGGATCTTCAATGGTAAGAATATGATCGTGTTTGTTGTTATTAATATAATCGACCATAGCCGCTAAAGTGGTTGATTTACCTGAGCCTGTTGGGCCCGTGACTAAAACTAAGCCGCGAGGTATATCAGAAATTTCACGAAAGATATCAGGACAGCCTAAATCATCTAAGGATAATATTTTGCTTGGAATAGTACGAAATACCGCTGCAGGGCCACGATTTTGATTAAAAGCATTGACACGAAAACGTGCTAAATTTGGCACTTCAAAAGAAAAATCGACTTCTAAATTTTCTTCATACTCTTTGCGTTGACGATCATTCATAATATCATAGACCAGAGCATTAACATCTTTCTCGTCAAATGCTGGGATATTGAGTTTACGTACGTCACCGTCAACACGAATTGAAGGCGGAGTGCCTGCAGATAAATGTAGATCAGATGCATTATTTTCCACACTAAAGGCAAGTAATTCGGTAATATCCATAAAAAGACCTCTTAATAATTATTTTTTATAATATAAAGTAAGTTGAAACTAAATTGACACAAAACAATATGACACCCATTAAAGATAATCTTGCTAAGATAAATCTGCAAATTTTTAATGCTTGCGAGCTAGCAAAACGTCCATCTTCACAGGTGACCTTACTCGCGGTAAGTAAAACCAAAACCAGTGCCATGATCGAACAAGCTTATTTAGCGGGCCAACGAGAATTTGGTGAAAACTATATTCAAGAAGCCGTTGAAAAAATAGCAGAATTACAAAGTTTGTCCGACATTACTTGGCATTTTATTGGTCCTATACAGTCAAACAAAACACGATTAATTGCCGATAACTTTGCTTGGGTACATAGTGTTGACCGCATTAAAGTAGCAAAACGCCTTAATGATCATAGGTCTAGCCAAGATACTCCCCTCAACGTTTGTTTACAAGTCAATATTAGTGGCGAAGAAAGCAAGTCTGGCATAGCCGTTAAAGATATTAAAGCGTTAGTTGATTGTATTGAGCATTGCCCACATTTAACCCTGCGCGGCTTAATGGCTATCCCTGAGAAAAATGCCTCGGAACAAAGTTTTGAAAAAATGCAGCAACTATATACGCAATTAAAAAAAGAACATCCTAGTATGGATACTTTATCGATGGGCATGTCAGGTGACTTGAGTGACGCTATTGCCAAAGGTTCTACTATGGTCAGAGTTGGCTCAGCCATTTTTGGCGCTAGAGAAGATAAATAGTTATATTCGGATACAATCTATTTCACTTTCTTTAAGTATAATTCGTTACAATAGTTAAAATATTCACATTCTTATTTATCATAGGTATTTCATGACAAAAATTGCTTTTATTGGCGCTGGTAACATGAATGGCGCAATTATTTCTGGCTTAGTAAACACAGGCTTTGCCGCTCAAGATATTATCGTATCAAATCCTTCACCTGAGAAGCGACTGGCTTTACAAGAGCAACTTGGTATTAAAGAAACAGCAGACAATATCGTTGCGGCTAATTTTGCAGATTTTATTGTACTTGGTGTTAAACCTCACTTTATTGCTGAGGTTTGCCAAAAAATCAGCCAAGAAATTGATATTAGCAACAAGTGCTTTATTTCCGTTGCTGCTGGCTGCACTGTTGCACAAATGCAAAAAGCCTTAGCCAAACCTTGTGGCATTATTCGTACTATGCCCAATACCCCCTCACAGATTGGTTTAGGTGTTACTGGTTTATATGCCGACGAAAATGTTAATACTCAACAAAAACAGGTTGCCGAAGAACTAATGAGTTCGGTAGGTATTATCAAGTGGTTAGCCACTGAAGATGAAATTGACAATATTATCGCGGTTTCTGGCTCAGCGCCTGCCTATTTCTTTTTGTTTATGGAAGCAATGGAAAAACAAGCGATAGCGTTAGGTTTTTCAGCAAAAGAAAGCCGTGAATTAGTACAGCAAACGGCTTTAGGTGCTGCGCAAATGGTGGTCAACAACGATATTCCAATCAGCGAATTACGTGCTAAGGTCACCTCAAAAGGTGGTACAACCAATGCTGCTATTAATTCTTTTATAGATGATGGTTTGGATAAAATAGTAACAAATGCAATGAACAGTGCATTGCATCGCGCTAAAGAAATGGCGCAAAATAACGTTTAATACCGTTTGAATTTTATTAATTATTAAGTTTTGGAGAAGTAGATGGAAGCCATTAATTATTTGCTGAGCTTTGCCTTTGACGCATTATTAATGTTGTTAGTTTTACGTGTATGGTTACAATTGGTCCGTGCTGATTTTTATAACCCGTTAAGCCAGTTTATTGTAAAAGTAACCAACCCAGCCGTTATTCCGCTTCGCCGCGTTATACCTGGTTTTGGTGGTATTGATGTATCAACATTGTTGTTAGCTTTTGCCGTAGCAGCGTTAAAGTTTATTCTTATCCCATTACTTAATGGTGGAGATATCAATATTATTTCGGCGCTATACTTAGGTCTTATCTATTTAATTAAACAAACCGGTGTATTGCTATTTATGTTAATGCTCGTTATGGCATTAATGAGTTGGGTAGTTCAGGGTTATAATCCTACGCAAGCTATTTTCCAGCAGTTAACTGAACCGTTTTTAAAACCGATAAAACGTATTGTACCCAGCATTGGCGGTTTAGACTTATCTATACTTATTGCTTTCTTATTACTAAACGTAATTAATATTTTCCTATCTGGCGCCATTCCAGGTTGGGCAATGCTATAATAACGTAGAAACAATAAAACAGGTTTTGTAATAATTTGGCTATAAAACCTGTCTTATTAAATGTATGGATCATTAAAACAAAAAGGAACACATTATGAAAAATATCTTTCAAACCTGTTTATTTATTATTTTAGTTTCATTGACCCTAGCCAGTAACGTTTTTGCTGAAAACATGAAAAAATTGGGTTCGATGCAAGTTCATTATATGGCAATAAATGCCACATTTTTAACTCCAAAAGTAGCAAAAGCTTATGATATTGAACGTAGTCGTTTTAACGGTTTAATTAATATTTCGGTTTTAAACGATACTAAACCGTCGACGCCAGCTAAAGCAGTAACCATACAAGGAACAGCTCGAAATGATATTGGTCAAATCAAAACCCTTGAATTTGACGAAGTAAAAGAAGGTGATGCTATTTATTATTTAGCACAAGTTAATTACACCAACGAAGAAACCTTTTACTTTGATATCACCATTAGTGACGGCAAAGAAACCCACCAGCTTAAATTCAAACAGAAATTTTATGTTGATTAATCACTAATTGCATACAAATAATTAATATATAAAATCAGGTTTTACCTGATTTTACTTTTTCATTTCTACACGCTCAAGGTACAAAATGTCAACCATCGTATTAGCCACAGGCAACCCAGGTAAAGTTAAAGAGCTTAGCCATTTATTAGCCGCACATAACATTGAAATAAAACCCCAAAGTGAATTTAATGTCAGTGAAGTGGCAGAAACAGGCACTACTTTTGTTGAAAATGCCATCATTAAAGCGCGTCATGCAGCTAAAATAACGGGCTTACCGGCAATCGCTGACGACTCAGGTTTAGAGGTTGATGCATTAAATGGCGCACCGGGGGTTTATTCGGCGCGTTACGCGGGTGAAAACGCTAGTGATAGTGACAATACTGAAAAACTGTTAAAAGCATTAGAGAATATACCTAATGAACTACGTACCGCTCGTTTTCATTGTGTGCTGGTTTATATGAAACACGAGCACGATCCAACGCCGATAATTTGTCATGGCGTTTGGGAAGGCACAATTACCCATGAAAAATTGGGCGAGCAAGGTTTTGGTTATGATCCTATTTTTTGGCAAGAGCTGCAGCAACAAACTTCAGCACAATTGCCTCGCGATTTAAAAAATAGTTTAAGTCACCGCGGCCAAGCACTTGCTAAGCTTGTACAACATTTTGGTGTTAAATAATAATGCTACAAGCGCCCCCGCTTTCTTTATATATCCATATCCCTTGGTGTGTTGAAAAATGCCCATATTGTGATTTTAACTCACATGCTTTGAAATCAGCGGTTCCAGAAGAAGAGTATGTAAAACATCTTATTGATGATTTAGATGCAGATATCGCCAAGTTCTCTCTAAGTGATCGCCCATTACACACTATTTTTATTGGTGGTGGTACACCGAGCTTATTTTCTGCACAGGCGATTGAAAGTTTATTAACCCAAGTCCTTGCGCGCTTCTCACATAAAGATGACATTGAAATAACGTTAGAAGCGAACCCAGGCACCGTTGAAGCTGAAAAGTTTATTGGCTTCTTTAATGGTGGTGTTTCAAGACTATCGATTGGTGTACAAAGTTTTGAATCTGACAAACTAATAAAATTAGGTCGAATTCATGACAGTAACCAAGCAAAAAAAGCAGCCGAGTTGGCTTATTCTTGTGGTATAAAAACCTTTAATCTTGACTTGATGCATGGCTTACCACAGCAAAACATTGCTAACGCCCTTGATGATTTAACCACCGCTATTTCACTGAATCCAACCCATTTATCTTGGTATCAGTTAACAATAGAACCCAATACCGCTTTTCATTCTCGCCCGCCTAAGTTGCCTGAAGACGAAGTACTTTGGGATATTCAAGATCAAGGTATCGCCTTATTAGCTGCCGCGGGTTATCAGCAATACGAAATATCGGCTTACAGTAAACCCGGCTTTGAATGTCAGCATAATATCAATTACTGGCAGTTTGGTGATTATCTGGGCATTGGCTGTGGCTCACATGGCAAAATAACAGATCCACTTAATGGTAAAATTTTCCGTACCATCAAAGTAAAACACCCTAAAGGTTACTTAGACGAGAGTCGTCCACACTTAGATCATTTAGTTGAAGTCAGTGCACAAGAATTACCTTTTGAATATATGATGAACAGACTGCGCTTACATGAACGTTTTAGCTTAACGGAATATCAACAAAGAACAGGCTTATCAATTGAAACTGTCTTACCGACATTGCAAGTCGCTAAACAAAAACAATTGATGCAAGAAAACAATGATGGCACTTGGCAAGTCAGTAAATTAGGTCATCGCTATTTAAATGACTTACTCGAGATGTTTTTATAGTGATGGATAGTGAAGCACAACAAGCATTAGACCAAGTGTTTATGCAACGAGCTTTTGAGCTTGCCCAACAAGCAGAAGCGATTAACGAAATCCCCGTTGGTGCTGTGGTTGTCGCTAATAATCAAGTGATAAGTGAAGGCTACAATCAGTCGATTACACTTAACGACCCATCAGCCCACGCTGAAATGGTTGCGATACGCCGAGCTGGCTTAGCTTTACAAAACTACCGTCTGCTCGACTGTACGCTCTATGTAACATTGGAGCCTTGCCCAATGTGTGCTGGTTTATTGGTACATAGCCGAATTAAACGCGTGGTGTACGCGACGCCAGACTTAAAAACAGGCGCTGCAGGTAGTGCCTTTAATTTATTGTCTGATGAAAAGCATAATCATCAAATTGTGCTGTCTTGTGGCATAATGGCAGAAGAATGTAGCCAATTACTGTCTGCTTTTTTTAAACGCCGCAGAGCTGAGAAAAAAGCGCTAAAACAGCAAGCGAAGTTAGTACAAAAATAAGCGCTATACTCAGTATTATTGTTACTTCAATCTAGAGCGTTTTATTGAAATTATCTTGTGGCTTATTGTTCCTATTTATGTGCTTCACTCATCATGTCATTGCAGAAGATAGTGTGAGAGTTTACCAATATCAATCAGAAAAAGGCATCAGCTCTTTTTCTGATATTCCCCCTAGTACCTCAAGTTATCAACAGGTCAGCATAGGTTGCTTTGCCTGTAAACTTAACGCTATGGTTAACTGGCATAACACGCGTTTATTTATCGATCATTTCAGATCAACCATTAATCAACAGGCAAAGCTTTATAAAATTGACCCTGCCCTTATTCTTGCGGTCATTCATGCCGAATCACACTTTGACCCACAAGCTTTGTCTAAAACTGGCGCACAAGGGCTCATGCAGTTAATGCCGGCAACAGCTAAAGCGTTAGGCGTTAGGAATTCATTCGATGCTAAACAAAATATTAGCGCAGGCAGTAAACATTTAGCACGTTTGATAAGAAAGTACGGTGGTAATATTACGTTAGTTTCAGCGGCCTATACAGGCGAAGGTGCTGTTAAAAGGTATAACGGCGTGCCCCCTTTCCCTGAAACTGAAATTTATGTTGAACGGGTAAAAATTTTACATCAGCGCTATTTAACCCACATCACCACTTCGCCCTTTTTTGTACCAACGAATTAATTCTTTTTGATCGCCAGGAGCATCTTCACCTTGCGCTATTTTAGTGAGCGCTTGTTTCGCTAGTAATTGTTCGACTTTATCTTCAATTTTACTGAGCGTATTATAAAAAGCACTAGTTTCATCAGCGGTTAAAACACTTTCAAGCTCTTTTGAACGCAACTCCATCGCGGTAGTAAGCTGTTGATATAATGCCTTACCTTGGTCATTTAGGGCTAAAATTTTAATGTTTTTACTTTTTTCATCTCGACGAATGTCGATTAAACCTTTTTTATCTAATGCTTTTACTGCACGACTAACATTATAAGAATCAATACGAGATTGATAAGCAATGTCCGCTGATTTAATCGGCATGTATGAGCCAATATTTAATAGAACGCGCATTTCTCTGGGTTCTAGATCACAGAGTTCACGAATTTTCCAGTCACGATTTAAAGCGAGTAAATTGCTAACAACCGCGACTCTAAACGGTAAGTGCTTGGTTAAATCTAAGGGTTCAGCTATTTCTTTCGTTAGTCTAAACGCTTTATTTCTGGCAGATATAGTAATGAGAGTACCTCGGGGTTTTAAAATAAGGACTACAAAAAAGTCGCAATTTCATTCAGTGGTTTTTTAACTAAAGCATGCTGAGGCACCGTAGCATCTTCGCTTGGATAGCCGGTAATAAGTAACATATAAGCGCGATCATTTTCTGGACGTCCACACACTTTACTTAAAAAAGACATAGGTTTTGGTGTATGGGTTAGCGTCACTAAACCAGAGGTATGCAAGGCATTAATTAAAAAGCCCGTCGCGATCCCAACAGATTCATGAACATAATAGTTAGTGTTTTTCTCTGTTGAACTTATGCCACCTTTCTTTTGGCTGAATATGGCGATAAGCCATGGTGCATTTTCTAAGTAAGGTTTATTAGCATCTGTGCCGAGCGCTTTTAAAGCACCTAGCCACTCTTCACCTGCTCGGCCTTCATAAAAGCCTCGTTCATGAAATTCAGCCTGTTCTCTAATTTTCTTTTTTATATCGCTACTATGTACAGCGACAAAGTGCCAAGGTTGATGATTAGCACCACTTGGCGCCGTTGCAGCAGCTTTTATACAGTTTTCTATAATCTCTTTAGGCACAGGGCGATCGCTAAAATTGCGAATGCTATGGCGACGCTTTATATCCAAGTAGAAGTTTTCAGAACGCAAGCGCATTTCTTCAACAGGGTATTCAATGTAATCGGTGAGCGGGCTTGAGTCATGATCTTGCATCGAGATTTATCCATTTTTTTAATACCAATAGCTAGCAGGATATAACACTGTACAGATATTGCAAGTGCAACAATAGTTATAGTCAGCATGCTATTTTCCGTACCTATATTTTTACACTATTGTCGATAAGTTAAATAAATTGAAATCAAATCAGTTAAGTAAAATTACGCTTTATAATTAATTTTACAATTAACGCTAATATTTTCAATAAACTAAAATCAACAATTAAAATCTGTATATATGTTCTACTTTTTATGATTATTTTATTATAAATCCTTCCTTTTTAAGTTTAAATAAGTCTTGTGGCTACATAACCTATTTTCATAAATAAACTATATTTAATTATTTGCTTTTAAAGTAACTGGAGACACTTCCATGGATAGCTTCTCAAATATATTAACGCTAGTTAAACCTAGAACGAGCGATTTAATTTCACTAAAAAAATCGATACTTTTGGCTAAAAATAATCACGCTCGCGTCACTGTTTTAGCAACAAAAGAAAAACCTTCTCGCTATCAACGCTGGCTTAATCATAAAACAACGACTGAGTTAGTTAATGAAGAAAAAATTAATAGCTTAATTCATCTTGCCAAACAAGAAGGTATTTCTATTAACTATAAAATACGGGAGGAGCGCGATCAATTTATCACGCTAAAAAAGCAACTAAAGGAAAATCAGTATGACTTGGTGGTAGCAGAAAACCTAAAAAAAGCACCACACCTTTGGACGTTTGAACAAGCAGAGTATACGCATTTATTACGTGTTTCAGATACATCAGTTTTATTCGTTGGTGACCATCAATGGTTAAATAATGGCAATGTACTAGCGGCTATTGAAACAGAGGAAAATACCGTAACGCATAAAACATTTAATAATGAAATTATTGAAAAATCATCTGATTTAGCAAAACTATTAATGAGTGATATTCATTTGTTTAATTGTTATTTAGAAAGTTGCAGTGTTTCCTTTCAGCCAATGAAGTCAATGAAGTCAATGAAACAATCTAAAAATCATTTAGATCATCTGACATCATTCGTTAAACCCTATCATTTTAAAGGTGAAAATTTACACGTTGAGGAAGGATTAGCCGATGATATTATTCCATCTTTAGCAAATAAATATAATGTGAATGTTGTGGTTATGGGATATGGGGAACACCAAGGATGGTTATCTAGAATTAAAGGTCACACGCTTGATTATGTTTTAAATAACTTACATTGTGACTTGTTAGCATTAAAGCAATCTAATAACCATGCAAATAAACCACACCACTGAGCAAAAATTATTTTCTTATTAAAACAACCCTATAAATAATTTTCTGATTAAAATAATTTTAGACAAAAAAATACCGTTCACCTTAAGTGAACGGCATTAAATGGTTAAGTGCATTATTTTTAACTAGACACACTCAAAAAAATTAACCAATAAAAGCACGCGCATTACGGAACATGCGTACCCAAGGTGAGTCTTCTTGCCATTCATCTGGGTGCCATGAGTTTGCAACCGTTCTAAAAACACGCTCAGGGTGTGGCATCATAATAGTAACACGGCCGTCTGTTGTGGTTAGGGCGGTAATACCGTCTGGCGAGCCGTTCGGGTTAGCTGGGTAAGTTTCAGTAACTTGACCATAGTTATCAACATAACGCATTGAAACCGTGCCAGAATCATTGGCTGCACCAATGGCTTCTTCAGAACTAAATTCTGCATGACCTTCACCATGAGAAACAGCAATCGGCATACGAGAACCTGACATGCCTTTAAATAATACTGAGGGGCTTTCTTGAATTTCAACTAATGAGAAACGTGCTTCAAAACGTTCAGATTTGTTTTGTACAAAATGTGGCCACGCTGCTGAACCTGGAATAATTTCTTTCAGGTTAGATAACATCTGACAACCATTACAAACACCTAAAGTAAAAGTATCTTGGCGTTCGAAAAAGGCTTTGAACATGGCTTTAGCATCTTTGTTAAACAAGATAGATTTTGCCCAACCTTCGCCAGCACCTAATACATCGCCGTAAGAGAAACCACCACAAGCGACTAAACCGTTAAAGTCAGCTAAATCGGCACGCCCTGATAAAATATCAGACATATGCACGTCAATGGCAACAAAACCAGCACGGTCAAAAGAGGCCGCCATTTCAACATGAGAGTTAACGCCCTGCTCACGCAATATCGCAATTTTAGGGTTAGTGCCCTGCAATGAATCTTGTGCAATTAACTTAGCAACAATATCCTCATTAATATCAAAAGTAAGCTCAGCATGTAAACCTGGGTCTTCGGTATCGTACTTAACATCATGTTCTTGTTGAGCACATTCAGGGTTATCACGCAGTGACTGCATTCTGTAGGTGGTTTGTGCCCAGACGGTACGATAGTAAGTACGAGAATTTTCAAGTACTACCTTGCCATCACGGCTAAAGCGAAGCGTATCTTCGTTATTAATGCGGCCGATATCAGTACAACAATCTAAAATTCCATGAGCCGCTAAAATAGCATCAATCGCTGCAACATCGCTTTCACGAATTTGAATAACAGCGCCGAGCTCTTCATTAAACAATACGTCAATGTCATTACCTGAAACTGAGCTTAATTTTGTTAAATCAATATCAACACCGGTGTGACCAGCAAAAGCCATTTCAACGACAGTTGTGAATAAACCACCATCAGAAATATCGTGATAAGCAATAAGCTTTTCATCACGAACCAAGGTTTGCATAGCATTAAAGAAGCCTTTTAAGGTTTCAGGACAATCTACATCGGGGGTTTCATTACCCAAGTGCTTATAAACCTGTGCTAAACATGAGCCACCTAAGCGCTTTTTACCTTTTGATAAATCAATAGCTAGAATTCGAGTCTCGCCTTGATCTATTCTTAACTCAGGGGTGACTGTTTTTCGAATATCTTCAACAACACCAAAAGCAGTAATGATTAATGACATAGGTGAAGTGACTGATTTTTCTTCGCCGTTATCTTCCCATTTGGTTTTCATTGACATTGAGTCTTTGCCAACCGGAATAGTTAAGCCAAGCGCAGGACAAAGTTCTTCGCCGATGGCTTTAACCGCTTCGTATAAACCAGCATCTTCACCTGGGTGACCTGCGGGTGACATCCAGTTAGCAGACAATTTTATACGGTTTAAATCACCGATATCTGTACCGGCAATATTAGTTAGTGATTCAGCGACCGCTAAACGAGCAGAAGCGCCAAAGTTTAATAATGCGACCGGTGTACGTTCACCCAAAGACATCGCTTCGCCATGATAAGAGTCAAGCGCAGAGGCGGTAACACCACAATCGGCGACAGGTACTTGCCAAGGACCAACCATTTGATCACGATTAACCATACCTGTTACCGAGCGATCGCCAATGGTGATCAGGAACGTTTTTTCTGCAACTGTCGGTAATGACAATATGCGGTCCGCGGCATCCGCTAAGGCAATGTCCGTTAAAGAGAACACATCACCTGCTGCTTTAGCTGTGGCGACATCTTTAAATATTTTAGGCGTTTTGCCTAATAAGACTTCAAGCGGCAAATCAATCGGGGTATCGCATTTAGCATTACCAGAAAAATGTGCATCAGTAACCGTTAAGTGTTCCTCTTCGGTTGCACGCCCTACCACTGAGAATGGTGCGCGTTCACGAAGACATATTTGTTCAAAAGTTGCTAAATTCTTGTCTGATACCGCAATAACATAACGTTCTTGAGATTCGTTACACCAGATTTCATGAGGAGCCATGCTGCGTTCATCATTAGGAACATTACGCAGTTCAAAAACACCGCCACGACCGCCATCAGACACTAATTCAGGGAATGCATTAGATAAACCACCTGCGCCAACATCATGAATAAAAGCGATAGGGTTGTCTTCGCCAAGCTGCCAACACTTATCGATAACTTCTTGGCAACGACGTTCCATTTCTGGATTTTCACGTTGCACAGAAGCAAAGTCGAGGTTCTCGGCTGATTGGCCAGAAGCCATTGATGATGCTGCTCCGCCACCTAAACCGATATTCATTGCCGGACCACCAAGTGCGATTAAGTGAGCACCAACAATAATTTCACGCTTTTGTACGTGTTCGTCACGAATATTACCCAAACCACCGGCTAGCATGATGGGTTTATGGTAACCACGAACCTCTGAGCCATTAAACGAGTTAACTTCTTCTTCGTAAGTACGGAAATAACCTAAAATAGCTGGACGGCCAAATTCATTATTAAATGCCGCTCCGCCTAAAGGACCTTCCAACATAATGTCTAATGCTGAAACGATACGATCTGGTTTACCAAAATCAGTTTCCCAGGGTTGAACAAAATTAGGAATGCGTAAATTTGATACTGAAAAGCCCACTAAACCTGCTTTGGGCTTGGAACCAATACCTGTCGCGCCTTCATCACGAATTTCACCACCTGAGCCTGTCGCTGCTCCAGGGTAAGGAGAAATAGCTGTTGGGTGATTATGCGTTTCAACTTTCATTAAAATTTGAATGTCTTCGTGATGATAACTATAAACGTTGGTTGCTGGATTAGGGAAGAAACGACCACCCTTATTACCGACCATAACGGCAGCGTTATCTTTATAGGCACTTAAGACAAAGTCAGGGTTTATTTCATGGGTATTACGGATCATTTTAAACAGCGATTTCGGCTGTTTAACACCATCAATAGTCCAGTCAGCATTGAATATTTTATGACGACAATGTTCAGAGTTTGCTTGAGCAAACATGTAGAGTTCGATGTCGTGTGGGTTTCTACCTAATTTGGTAAAGTTTTCGAATAAATAATTTACTTCATCTTCTGCTAGCGCTAAGCCTAATTCGACGTTAGCAGCCATTAATGCGTTTTTACCACCATTTTCAATATCTATAACGGTTAATTCACTGGGTTCAGCCGTCGCAAAAAGCGCAGTAGTTGCTGACATCTCAGTAAAGACCGTTTCCATCATTCGATCTGAAATTAAATGATTAAGTTGAGCCTGCTGCTTTGCATCCAAAGGTTTGCTGGTAATATAATAAGCAATACCTCGTTCTAAACGGTTAACTTTCGCTAGACCACAATTATGAGCAATATCTGTTGATTTTGAAGACCAAGGAGAAATAGTACCCGGACGCGGAGTAACCAATAAAAATTGACCAACAGGTTCATGTTCTTTAATGTTTGGTCCATACTTAAGAAGTTGCTGTAAAACTTGAAACTCTTCGTCGCTAAGATCAGCTGAAATATGTGCAAAGTGTGTGAATTCAGCATAAATATCTGTCACAGGAAGTTCTAATTCAGCGCATTGAGCCAATAACTTTTTAACTCGAAAGTCTGAAAGAGCAGGAGCGCCGCGAAGGGTTTTCATCAACATCGTCATAAACGTAATCACCAGTTTAGTTTTATTTTAGTTGCGTTTTCGCAGTTAAAATAATGGAAGAAAAATCGCGCATATTATAGTTTATATAAAGGGTTTTGATAAGCGTTAAAAGATTAACTTAAACAGTTAATCTTGATAATTGATAAAAAGTGCTTTGAATAAAGCTGGAATCACGCCACAATGACCTTATATGATTAAGATAAATTTTAAAATAGTTAAAAAAATCAGCAAGTTTGTAAGCATATTCTTCTTGAGTACTTTTTTGCTATTCGGCTGTCAGCCAACAGAAGATAATGCCAGTTTGCAGCGAATAATTGAGCGTGGCTATATTAAGGTCGGTACTATTTATGGCTTAACCAGTTATTATCTAGAAGCTGAAGACGCTGCAGGTTTTGAATATGAGCTGGTAAAAAATTATGCAGACTCATTAGGTGTTGAATTAAAAGTAGTGCCTAGCTACAGCCTTGAAGAACTTTTTGATAAATTAGACAGCGGCCAAGTCGATATATTAGCAGCAGGCTTAGCTGTGACCGATAAAAGACGTCAAAAATATAATTTCTCTCCTAGTTATGATGATATCAGCCAAAAACTTGTTTTTAAACAGGGCGGCATTCGACCTCGTGACATAGAAGATTTAACGGGGAATTTATTGATCATGGCGCATTCAAGCCATGAAGAAAATCTTATTCAATTAAAAAATAGCCATCGTGAGTTAACTTGGCAAATCAGTGATGAATTCGATAGCGAAGAATTATTACTGAAAGTTTTATCAGAAGAAATTGACTACACCATTATCGACAGCAATACCCTAGCAGTTAATCGCCGCTATTATCCTGAAATCAGCATTGGCTTTACCATAAAAAAACCACAACCTTTGGCTTGGGCAGTTAGAAAAAATAATGACCAATCAATCTATGCCAGTCTTGTTGAATTTTTTGGCAAAGTACACCACGACGGTACATTATTAGCACTTAATGACAAATATTATGGTCATGTTGAAGAGTTTAATTATGTTGATACCCGAATGTTTATTAAAGCGGTTGAAGGTAAACTGCCTCAATACCAACCGCTCTTTGAAAAGTATAGCCAAGAGATTGACTGGCGATTATTGGCCGCGATTAGTTATCAAGAATCTCATTGGGAACCTCACGCCCGCTCGTATACAGGTGTGCGTGGTATGATGATGTTAACTTTACCAACGGCTAAGCAAATGGGTATTAAAAGTCGCTTAGATGCTGAACAAAGTATTCGTGGTGGCGCTAAATACTTTAAACAAATGATCGATAGAATGCCCGATAGAGTACCTTTCCCTGACCGTTTATGGTTTGCACTTGCCTCATATAATATTGGTTTAGGTCATTTAAATGACGCACGAAAAATAACAGAAAAACAAGGTGGTGATCCCGACCGCTGGGTAGAGGTTAAAGATCGCTTACCATTACTTAAACAAAAAAAATATTACAAGCCAACTCGATACGGTTATGCCCGTGGTGATGAAGCGGTAAATTATGTTGAAAACATCAGACGTTACTACGATACCTTGACTTGGATGGATAATAAATCAAGAGAATATGTTCTTCCTGAACCGTTGGAAACGCAAGCCATCGCTATAATAGAATAACTTAAGTTGATAATCTGTGTTAATGTGAAGTTAGCTGTTGTTTCACTCAATAACTTTTACGTTGTCATCAAAGTGAAACATAGTTAAGCAATACTAAGTAAGTAGATAACTTCAAAGAGAGTCATAATGAACAATAAAATTAGACGACAAGTACAAAGTTCCCATAGAAAAAGACAGTTACAACGACAAAAACATAAGATAAACACCCGTCGCTTGGGACATTTCCTAATAGAAAACCAATAGAAAATCACTATTGGTTTTCACCAATAACCTTAAGTATGCTTACCTTGAGTCCATGTTGACTCGTTCAATAGTCGACTACCTGCATCAACAGCCCCTGTTTCCATGGTTGTCCCCATAGAGTCATTCCAACGATTTAAAAAGCCAAATAAAGATATAACGCTAAGAATTTCAATAATTTCACCGTTATCCCAGTATTTATGTAGTTCGCCAGATATACTATCGTCAACAGCATTGGGTACACTTGAAGCCGCAAGCGCAAATTCAAACGCTGCTTTCTCCGCTTTACTGTAGTTATCACTTGTTCGAAAAGACCAAATATCAGCTAACCTTTGGTCAGTTCCACCATAGCGCTCTGCCGCTAAAATTGTATGTGCCTCGCAATAGCGACAACCTGTATTAGCACTGGTTATATAACCCACCAAACGTTTTTGTTCAGCGGTTACTCTACCTTCATTTGCCATTACAGCAATATTTAAACTAATAAAAGCCTTAGCTACAGCTGGGCGCCGTTGCATGGTCAGTACACTATTCGGACAAAAACCTAACGTTTCATTAAAGAAACGGGCAAGCTCAGTAATGTCTTCATTTTCATCGCCAGTAAGTGGCTCGACTAACGCCATAACTATCTCCAAGTATCGTTAAACTAATCGTTAAAGATACATTAGTACAAACCCATGATATTGCAAGTGCAACATCATCGACTTATGTAATGGTTAGGAAAGTATCAAATAATAAGGCGTTATAACGCCATAGAAACGGCGATGAGAATCAGCTAAATTGACTTTAGCAATAATAAATTAGACGCGTTCGCTGTTAAGCAGCGAAAAACTACAGAGCCAGCTAAATCTAGCCGTATTACTGTTTATCTAGCGAATAATTAATAGTTTCAACGCCAATATTAATTTATTTTTATTGACAGCAACTGCATTTTTTTGCTTTTAAATTAAGCTTATGTCAATGTAGATGTAACAAATTGTTGCTGTTGGTACCATTGATAGTGCAATATGATGATATAAATTTGTCTATAAAGCATTTATAGGCAAATAAAGTTACCGTAATATCAGGATCTCGATTCATTAATTAGCTGATGCATGGAAGAAAGAGAATGAAAAAATATATACTCTTAGTTCTATTATTGATTGTAAATAGTCCTGCTCACACTGCTCCTTCAAGAGATTATGCGGTTGGTTGGGAGTTATGGTATCCCTATCAATACCACAATAAAAAACAAGAACTTGTTGGTTTAGATTTCGATATTTTCAATGCGATTATTAAAGAAACTAATTTCAAGGTAACCTTCACTGAACTGCCTTGGAAAAGACATTTACAATACATAAAAACAGGCAAAATGGATATGGCGATGGGTGCATCCTATACGCTTGAACGAGAAGAAAACGCCTATTTTTCTCTACCTTATCGTCTTGAGAAAGTTAATCTTTTTGTCAAAAAAGGCATGGCTGATAAAATTAAGCTCGAGACATTAGGTGATCTGGCTAATTCTAATTATATGATTGGTGTTGAAGGGGGATATTTTTATGGTGAGGAATTTCAAAAACTTATTACAACCAAAGACTTTCAAAGCCATATTAATAACGTTATCGACCTAGAGCAAAATGTAGCACTATTGCTAAAAGGTCACATCGACGGATTTTTGGTCGACCCTGTAACGATGAAAGTGTTCTCTGAAAAATACTTTTTGCAAGATGAGTTTGAGATGCACTCATTAAAAATATACCAAGATAATATTCATATTATGTTAAGCCGTGAATCCTGTACTATTGAAACCCTTAATCTTATTAATGAAGCCATTACCAAATTAAAACAAAGTGGCGAAATTGCTAAAATAATTAAACGCTGGACAGCAAACAACCAGTAATTAACACATTATTGTATTTCGTAAATCATCTAATTTAAAAAGTAACATGCCTTTTAAAACAAAAAACCTCAATAACAATGTGTTATTGAGGTGTCATTTTTTATCAACTGGCTGTTAACCGGCTATAAATTAGCTTTTACGCCAAGTGGTTTTGCCAGCACTGTCTTCAACGATAATATTCATCGCCGCTAATTTATCTCGAGCTTCATCAGCTAATAACCAGTTTTTACTTGCTCTCGCATCATTACGTTGTTTTATTAACGCTTCAACTTCAGCGACTTCATCGCTGTCACCTTTTCCTTGTAAAAAACTTGCTGGAGATAGTTGTAATAAACCAATCAATTCTCCCAAACCTTTAAGCGTCGCGGCTAAATAAGGCGCCTTATCACTGCTTTCATTTTTAGCGACATTTAACTCTTTGGCTAAATCAAATAATACCGCTAACGCTTGTGGTGTATTAAAGTCGTCATTCATTACTTTAATAAATTGAGCAACAAACGTGTCATCCTTATCTAGTGAAAAATCAGCAAGCACCTCAACATCACGCAAAGCCGTGTAAATACGCTCTAGAGCAGAGCGTGCCTGTTCTAAATTATCTGTAGAATAGTTTAGCTGACTACGATAATGTCCAGAGGTTAAAAAGAACCGAACAGTTTCTGAGTCATACTGGCTTAGCACATCACGAATAGTGAAAAAATTATTGAGTGACTTTGACATTTTTTCTTGGTCAACTTGCACCATACCAGTATGGATCCAATAATTCACGTAAGGGGAATCAAGCGCACAACAACTCTGTGCTACTTCATTTTCATGGTGTGGAAACTGTAAATCTGAGCCACCGCCGTGAATATCAAAATGATGACCTAGTTCTTTAGCGCTCATCGCTGAACATTCAATATGCCAACCAGGACGCCCTGCTCCCCAAGGTGATTCCCAACTTGGATCGCCTGGCTTAGCTGACTTCCACAAAACAAAATCCAGTGGTGACCTCTTACTTTCGTCGACTTCTACACGAGAGCCAGCTTGTAATTGCTCTAAATTTTGACCGCTGAGTTTGCCGTAGTCTGCAAAGCTCGACACAGCAAACAACACATCGCCACTAGTGGCGACATAGGCATGCTCTTTTTCGACAAGTGTGACGATCATGGCAATAATTTCGTCCATGTGCGTCGTCACTCTTGGTTCTATATCTGGTCGTTCAATATTCAAACTATCAAAGTCTTCATGCATTAATGCAATAGTACGCTCGGTAAGCTCGTCTGGTGTTTCGTTATTTTCTTGTGCCCGCTTAATTATTTTATCTTCAACATCGGTAATATTACGGACATAATTTACGTCATAACCAGAAAACCTTAGGTATCTAGCAATGTTGTCAAAGCTAATATAAGTACGTCCATGACCGATATGACATAAATCGTAAACCGTACAACCACACACATACAAACCGACTTTACCTGCTTCAATTGGGGTAAAAACTTCCTTCTGGCGGGTCAATGTATTGTATATCTGTAACATAAGATTTTCTGGCTCCGATCACGATTAAAATAGGGGTAATTAATAGTTAATAAAAATTATATCAATTTTCGATAATTGTACCCGAACAAAGCGCTAGGGTCATTATTTACCTACACATTATCCATAAGTTTGCTTTACAGTTCTGTGCTTTCGTTTACAATTCCCACATCGAAATTGAAGAGTAAATAAAATGATCATTTTAAAAACAAACTTAGGCGATATCAAAATTGAATTAAATTTTGATAAAGCACCTCTTACAGCAAAAAACTTTCAGCAGTATGTTGAAGACGGTTTTTACAACGGCACTATTTTTCATCGTGTCATTAAAGGTTTTATGGCACAAGGCGGTGGTTTTGCTTCTGGCTTAGAAGAAAAAGATTCTCGTGAAACCATTCAAAACGAAGCAAGTAATGGCTTAGAAAATAAGCGTGGCACTTTAGCGATGGCAAGAACACAAGAGCCACATTCAGCTTCAGCTCAGTTTTTTATCAACTTAAGCGACAACGATTTTTTAAATTTTAAAAACGAATCTGTGCAAGGTTGGGGTTATTGTGTATTTGCCGAAGTTGTTGAAGGCATGGACATTGTTGATAAAATGACTCTGGTTGAAACTGGCCGTATGGGTTTCCATGACGATGTACCAACAGAAGAAATCATTATTGAATCAGCGATTGTTGAATAATAAAAATTAGTGACTAACGCAATAAACAACAAATCAGTAACCTACTTTATTGCTGATTTGCATTTAGCGCAAAACAGGCCCGATATAACGGCCTGTTTTTTGTCATTCCTTGAAAAAGATGCCCCTAACGCCGAAACACTATATATATTAGGTGACTTATTTGAATACTGGATTGGTGATGATGATAAAAATCCTTTTGTCGTCGAAGTAGCCCTCGCGCTAAAAACATTAAGCATGCTAGGTACTCGTATTTATTATATTCATGGTAACCGAGACTTTCTCTTAGGTAAAAGCTATGCCAAAGCTTGTGGCATGACGTTATTACCTGAAGTGGATGTTATTGATCTCTATGGTAAACCCGTCCTTATTATGCATGGTGACACTTTATGTACACGTGATATCGCTTACCAAGCCTTTAGAAAGAAATCTCGTTCTTGGTGGTGGCAAACGATGATTAAAAACTTACCATTGTTTGTACGTAAAAGTATTGCTGAAAATTATCGCTTAAAAAGCGCCAGTGCAACGGCAATGAAGTCACAAGAAATAATGGATGTCACCGAGACAGAGGTTATTGACAAGCTTGAATTACATCATTGTCAGTTACTTATTCATGGACATACTCACCGCCCTAACATTCATCATATCCAAGCAAATAACCTACCTGCTCAGCGCATTGTTTTGGGTGATTGGTATGAGCAAGGCGCATGGTTAAAGGTAACAAAAGACAGTATAGAGTTACTTTCTCAAGCCTTTAAAACGCCTTAAACTTATTTTCTCAATAAATTAAATACTGCTGTTATAAATAAGTAATATCTCGACAAAAAAAATGATTAAACCAGCTATTGTGTCGCATTTTCCATTGAGTTTTCTTTTTATTAACTGTTATTATGTAGAAAAATAATAAAGGGAATTACGATGCAGGGAAGTTTTGATCAAGCGATGAAAGTCGCAGAACAAGCTAAAGAATTTATGCTTTTGCATCTAATTGCGCCCATACCGAGCCATTACGCTGTTGCATACTGTTATTTTTCAAAAGAAAACTTGTCACTCATAAAAAAAATAGATGGGCAATTAAGCAGCAAAAAGCCACTCGACGCTATTTTTATCGACGCATTGTTTAGTGAGTTTCTTTCAAACAGCCAAAATATTGAAGATAATATCTTTACACCTTTTGGCGAGACACTGAACAGTACCTTAGCGCAACTTGATAACCAAGTTTCAAGCGGACAAGCAGTAATAAGTCATCTCAATAAAATAGAAAAAACGCTTGGTCAGCTAAGTGTAGAAAAGCCTCTCCAAAATATTACTACTTTTTTACTTAATGCTATAGGGCAATCGACAGCTCAACATGAGTCTTTATCTACTGAGCTATATAAAGCATCTGAAGAAGTATCACAGTTAAAACTGAAGTTAGAAGAATCTCGTCAAGAAGCCCTAATTGATACCTTAACAGGATTATTAAACCGTCGAGGTTGTGATAAAAAATTAAAGGCACTATCACTTGATAACATTCATTCATCATTAGTTATCGATATTGATCACTTCAAAAAAGTGAATGATTCTTTTGGACACAGTGTTGGCGATAAAGTGATTCAGTTGGTGGCAAAAATCATCAAAGAACACGTCACACCTGATGACATTCCTGTGCGCTACGGCGGTGAAGAGTTCGTGGTGGTATTATCAAATAAGTCGCAAAAATTTGCTCATACGATGGCTGAAAAAATACGTTTGGCTATTGCGAAATTAAAATTAGTGCAACGTCAAAGTAATACTCAGCTTCCGCCTATTACGGTATCTATTGGGGTTGCCGAATTACACAATAACATGACATGGGCAACATTATTTAATAATGCCGACCAAGCGTTGTACCAAGCAAAAAATTCCGGCAGAAATCGTTGCGTATTAGCAAGCGCCAATACTGCAGCTTAACTTGAAAAAGCTAACTAAGCTTAAAGAGTCGCTGCAGGTAAGCCACTATGAAACTTAAAGTCTTCATCTGCACTAATAATTAACGTCGCTTCGATATCAGCAAAATATTTTATCCGTTCAGAAATATCGGTTCCAGCAATCTCTGTCGCTAATGATAAGTAATCTTGATAATGGCGAGCTTCGGAGCGTAGTAATGATATATAAAAATCACCCAGACGTTTATCAACATGAGGGGCTATTTTAGCAAAACGTTCACACGACCTAGCTTCGATAAAGGCACCGATAATTAACTTATCAACCATAGCATCAGGTTCAAAAGATTTTACATGACGAAGTAAGCCTTTCGCGTATCGGCACGGCGTAATACTTTGATATTCAATACCATACTCATCCATCATTTCTAATACTTGGTAAAAATGATGTAGCTCTTCTTTGATCAGTAAGACCATTTTGTCGATAAGGCCTTGCCCATGTACTGAACCTGACTTAGGTAATATGGCTTTAGTTAACTTGTTTTTCGACGGTAATGAGCGCCAATCCCCTTGCCTCTTATAGATTAATTGCTCGAATGGCTGCAGCCATGCCAACAAAGCATCACCACTTTCTTTATCAACTGCATATTTTCGGATCAAAAACATAGCGGACTGAGCTGCTTTTAATTCGCACACCAGGTGATCAATTAATAGCACGGGTAAATTTTCAGGCTTAACGGCTTCATCAATCCATGCTTGTGGTGTTTCACACTTTAAGAATGACAATATTGGAGATAATAATTTTTTAGTCGACATTTGGTGAAATTCTTCACTATATACACTAGATTGATATCGATTTTATCATACCCTTATTAATAATTGCGCGGCTATTTTCACAGAAAGTTAACGATCCAATAATAATTGGTTATTGTCTATGCTACTTTAAACGCGAATACCACAAAGTAAGGGGGGGGGATGAAACACATTATCTCACTCAGTCCCCTTTTAGAGAGCAAAAAAAAGTAATATTATCAGCTAATGATGATGGCAATTTTTGCATATAACTTACGCATGGCTGCTTTTATTAGTCATTTTGACCAGGGTTTGCAAAATAAAATAACAACTTAATAATGAATAATGGATAATTAGTGGCCAGTAATTTCGGCATAGCCAATACCATTAAAACCACCCGTTGCTTTTACTCGTCCTTCCCAGTAAGGGATTGTTAATTGATTACGTGAATCTTTGGTAATACTTTCAATAATAATGGTTGGTCTATTCGTTAATTCAACTTGCCATTTACTAGGATAATCGTGGTTATTTAATGTCACGGTTTCAATAACTGACAGTTTAATATCTTCTTTAAAAATCGGTGTTGTTTCGCCATTGGGGGCTATCTCAGTACCACTACAATACTCATAATTATTATCATTACCTCGAATACAAAAGAGCATGAGCCCTTGCTTCTCTGATTGAGCGGCTGATTGAGCGTCAACAATACTGAACCAATCCCAACCGAGTTGATTTTTGTCGAGTAAACTCGCCGACCACTCTCTGTCATACCATGCATTCCCCGAAACGTTATAGGTGTTACCCGCAAAAGTTAGACGGCCTTTTACCTTTAAAAAGGGATAACTAAAGTAATAAGACGCATGACCACTTTGTGTTTTTTGGCTATAGCCCTTGTCGCCATGCAAGGCTATTGGGCTGTCGCTTAGTGTTAGTGCTATTTCATAGTTTTCATGTGCTGCTGTTAAATTGAGTGGCAAAAATTCGTTGTTGATACTGCTCAACTGCCAATCATCAATACTGGCATCAAACGGCGAGCTAATGACCTTAGCTTGCCTTGCTCGTGAAAACCGTTCAAACGCAACATGATCTTGTTGGTGTTGCATTGCAAAATGAGCAAAGTAAAGATTGTTATCCCACCATTGTGACTCAAGGTTACCTGGCATTAGTGTGCGAAATAATGTCCATTGAACCCCAAAAGTCTCGCCAGTGTCACTTTGCAAATTAGCCGTTACATACCACCACTCAATACCTTGTTCAGCATGAATACCATGATCCGCAGGAAAGATAAGAGGAGTGCCCTGTATTACCGGTTTGCCAATAGCCACTTGTAATTTAGATGAGGTTGTTTTTTGCTCAGCCGGTTGACACGCAGACAGCACAAAAATTAACAGCACAAACGTAAATCGTACAAAAACAAACGGAATCAATAATACCCCGGCCAAAACTTGTCTTTTTATCACGCGATTATGACTCCTTAGTCGCTAAGTTAGTTAATTTTCGGATCGGTAAATAGGCACATAAAACGGATACACCAACTAACGTTAAACAAGTTATAAATAAACTGCTTAAATCTAAACTAAAGTGAATAGTCCAGCCAAAGGCAATTGGCATAACAAACTTCAATAACGCAAAGCCCAGTGCGAAGCCAAGCGGAATAGCAAACAATGCGGTAAAAACTACTACGCCTGCTGTTTGTAGCAGTTTCATGGTTAATAATTGTCGTTGTGTCACGCCTAAATTACGTAATATGGTTAATTGTTTTAATTGATTAACACTTAAACTTAATAGGCTGGTACACAAACTTAACAATGCAATAGCCAGAATAAAACCATTGAGTGCTTTGGTCACTACAAACGTATCTTCAAACAAGGCATTAGCTATTTCTTTAAATCTTTTATTGGCTAAAATCTTTGTACTGTCTTGTTTAAATTCGTCCATTAAACGCTCGCTAAAAACAGCAACGGAAGTACTACTTTTTAGCCGTATTGAATAACCAAAAACATCACGGTTTAGTGCTGCTGTTTTATGGCGTTCCTCTAGCGTAAGTAAGGATATTCTTGGGTTACCATAATCATAAAAAAACCCTGTTATACGACAAGTAAATTTAGTTGAATTTTGATTAAATACCATCACGTCATTTAATGAATAATTAAACTTAATTTTACTTTGTTCGTTAGCTAAGCAACCTTGACCATAAAAATTTTCTACATTAATGGCTAAGCCTGAAGTCAGCGAAATATGTTGATAATGTTCAAAGCTATTACCAAAGCTTGCAAGATTCGCAGGTACTTTATTTACATCACCATCACTTTGCATATAGATACTCAACTTCCTAACTTCAGGTAACTTAGTTAGCGCTTGCCTTAAAGTATTATCGAGTTTATCTGAACGTAAATAAATATCTGCACTTAATTGCTTTTCAAGATGGGCATTTAACGTATGGCTAAAGCTTTTCACCATAATTTGCATGCCGATAGCACTGCCAAGCGCCACTAGAATTGCAATAATAGCAATATGAAGGTCTTTTACATGAAGTCGGGTATCGGCATGAAGCCATTGTGTTAATGGATTTGTGATTGTCAACGGTAATGAAACCAAGAGAGACAGTACTTTAGGTACAAGTAAAATAAACAACATTAAAAGCGCAAAACACAGCAGCAAGGCTTGATACTCATTAGTCGCATAATAGAGTAACCCTATGACTGCCGCCAATGTACTGACCAACAAACTATAGAACATCAGTTGACTTTTTTGGGCTACTTGCTTGGCTTGCGCCAAAAGTATTACCCCCAAAGCCGAAATATTAAGGGCAAAGCCTAATAAGACATTTGACCATTGCCAATTGATCACAAGCGCTTTATCGAGTTGATACAAGCCAACTAAAGTGCTGTTAACATCAAGCACTAATGCATTAGCAATTAAGTAACCACCTAATGTACCTAATAAAGCGGTGCAAACACTAACAATAATAAGTTCAATGACAAGACTCAGTTGAACACTTAACTTAATGCAACCTAATAGCTGCATTTGCTCTATTAATTTTTGTCGCGCAGTTAAGGTCAGTTTTATCGCATTAAAACTCAAAAACGCCGCAACAATATAACCAAGCATGGCAAGTGCGGTCAGATTAAAAAAGAAGGCTTCAGATAAAACATCAAACGATTGTTGCTCTGCATCAATCAACTGTGCTTGCCCAGCAATTAGCTGTGCTATTTCTATTAATTGCTGCTCGCTAACATGCGAGAGCTCAATAAAGCTGAGTTGCCCTTTAGCTGCTAATAAATAATCAGCATTGGCGATATCAGTGATCGCCCAAAGTCCAATATTGTCAGCTAATACAACTTCAGGTTGTTGCTGATCGTTTTGCAGCGAAAAATTTATTGGTTCACCTGTTTTTGTCACGATGCGATTTGCAAATTTCGAGTCAACTAATAAAGTAGAAAGGGAAAAGCGTTGAGCTGTTTTATCAAAATCTTCATCACTTTGTTGGTATTGCGCACGGTTTAACCACAGCAGAGTATCCACACCTTGAATGGCAAGTGTTTCTCCGTTGCTGGTTTTTAATTGACCTCGTAAAACGGGTTGAGTATTGATAAAGCCATGTTGTCGTAAAGTGAGCCATATATTGCCATCAATAAAGTACTTTCCTGTTAATGGTCTAATTAAATGTGTAACGGGGTTATTGATTAATGCGGAAGAATTTTGATAGCGTGTATTAGCCTCTTGATTAAGGCCAGAAATTGCGGTTAATAGTGCACTACCTAGACTAAAACCTAGAAAAAATAACGCCATTAACCAAGGATGTCTTCGATAGAAGGCTAAATGAGTGGCGATAATAAGTTTAATTTCATTGGTCAAATTATTCAAAATGACCATCTCTAAGTACTTTTACATGGTCAAAGTAATCGGTTAATTGATGGCTGTGAGTAACCATCACCAAATTGATTTTTTGCTCACTGCATAACTCAGTAAGAAGTTTAACGACTTGGTGCGAGCGCTGCCGATCTAAGTTACCTGTTGGTTCATCTGCAAAAATTATTTGAGGTTTGTTGAGTAAAGCTCTTGCGATGCCAACTCTTTGTTGTTCTCCACCTGAGAGCTTTTCTGGCAGTGAATCAAGCTTACTTTGGAGCCCGAGTTTATTGACGATATAGTCAAATTCATCCGCAGGATTTTTGGGGTAATTGAGTTTGTGCTGAAAGAGAATATTTTGCTTTACGGTTAAACAGTCAAGCAATTGGTAATGCTGAAATATTAGCCCTATTTTACGACGATAAAGCGCAAGTTCTGTCTCATTCAGTGATGAAAGCTCTTGATTGTTAATACTTACCGAGCCACTATCTGCTTGCAAGAGTCCCGCTAAAATATGCAAAAAGGTTGTTTTACCTGAACCACTATCACCAAGTAATGCGAGGTGCTGTGCTGCAGGTACAAATAAATCGAGTTTATTTAAAATATTTTGTTTGTTGCCGCCATCATTACGGCTAAAAGATAAGTCCTTCACGCAAATCACGGTAACTCCTTATTATAGGTAGAATATAATGGTAAAAACACTACAAAATCACCCAGAAAGTATTTAATCCCCTAAAAATTAACCCTTCATTTAGCGAGATAATTATGAGTAATAATTTCATTTAGCCGACACTACGTGAGTAATTAAAAATATAAATAATTTTTTTACAGCTCTATTAACTCATGCCTCGTGTTTAACATTATAAAAAAGAAGGTAGGCGCTAATAGTGTTGTAGTCAAAATATCGTAAATCACTAAGCTACGGGTACTAAATTAGTATCTATTTATCATACCCATATCAAGAATTATCGCTTATTTACACAAGATGATCAGAAGTGTCTATACTGAAAGTAAGCTTTAAAACAGCGATATCACTTATATCATACCTTATAGATTTATAAATCTATAAGGATACTCACTTGGGTAAACTCAACACTTAATAAAACTGTCTGTAAAATTTTAATTTCATGGTTAGACGTTAATGAATGAAATGAGTAAATATTATCAACTGTGTGATATTGCATAGCTGACACCAAACCAATAGGTTATAGATGAATATTTCCACTGGCAATAAAATCGGTTTTTTATGCTTTATCGCCATATTAAGCATGTGGGGTTATGTTGTCTTTCATATTATTGGTATTTTTGATCTGCAAGCAATTAAAGATGAAAAGCACCATATATATTCACTAACCATTGCTAATGAACTACGTCAGAGTTCAGATGACCTAACTCGTATGGCACGTACCTATGTGGTTACCGGGGATGAGATTTATAAAGAGTATTATTTTGACATTATTGCAATACGTAACGGGGATTCTCCCCGACCAAAAAAATACCCTCCCACTTACTGGTATACGTTACTTATGCCAGAACGATTTACTTTAGATAAATTAGGCATTCAAGTCCCATTAAAGACCCTTATGGGAAATATGGGCTTTACAGAAAGTGAGTTATTACTACTTCAACAGTCCCAAAACCACTCAGATAATTTAATGACTATCGAAAAACAGGCTTTTGCGTTAATGAAAGGACTCTACAATGATGGTAAAGGTACGTTTACCCTTAAAGGAGACCCTGATAGGAATGTTGCTATTGAGCTATTATTTTCAACTCAATACCAGCAAGAAAAAATGGCCATAATGCAACCTATTCGAAAATTTATCGAAGCTGTGGAGACTAGGTTAATTGTCGAGGCAGATAAGTTTAACATTAAGCAAAAAAAATATTTATGGTACGTCATTTTATTATTGGTTATTTCAACACTTATGGCATTAATTATCACTTTTTATGTCAGAAATAAGATTGTTCTCCCCATATTTTCACTGGTTCACGATGCACAAAATATAGCAGAAGGAAATTACCAAGTACGTAGCAAAGTCATCGTAAAAAATGAAATTGGCTCACTGAGCAAAAATTTAAATAAAATGGCTAACCATATAGAACAAGACATTAATAAATTAAAAAAAATGGCGACAACGGATGAGTTAGTCGGCATTGCTAACAGACGCGCCTTTATGAAATCTTTACAGCTTGAATTAGAGCGATCACATCGTTATCAATTTCCACTGTGTTTATTAATGTTAGATGTAGATTATTTTAAAGTATTTAATGATACCTATGGTCATTCGATTGGCGATGAGGTCTTAAAAATTATTTGCAACGTAAGCCAATTGGTACTGAGAGAGAATGATCTGATGGGGCGAATTGGCGGCGAAGAGTTTGCATTCATTCTTCCCGCTACCAACATCGACTTCGCATTAATTGTTGCTGAGCGCATCCGCGCGGCTGTTGATAATGCCTTTCTTATTATTGATAATAAAAAGGTAAAGGTCACCGTAAGCATGGGGGCCACCCAATTAACTAAGCCAGATGATGTTGGTTTATTTCTGAAAAGAGCAGATATAGCCATGTATAAATCAAAGGACAACGGGCGTAACCAAACCAGCTTTATTTAACCACTATTGACTAATATTGATAAAAAAAAACATAACTTTGTTCACAAGGGCTATATATCTATAAAATTAGTGTTGTTGAGCGATAAACTCTAACGAATGTTGATTAAAGAGTTCTGGGTTCTCAACATTGCAGACATGACCACACTTATGAATGGTGTGTAATAAACTGTTTTTATGTTGTTTAACCATTTCCATCACCGGTCCCAAAAACATATGGTCTTCCTTGCCCATAATATAAAGGATAGGTATATCAATTTCTTTCTCTTTGAAATAACGCATCAAGGGGTTCACGTCCATCGCTAACTTAAACCAACGAATAAATTCTTTCTGGCACAAACGTTTAGCTTCACGAACAAATAAGTGCCGAGATTCCTTATGGCGCTTTTTTGGCATCATAATAAAAGCAAATAAACGATACAACCACATGTATGGTAGAAAATGCTTAAAGGTATTTCCCAAATAAACCAAGATATTACTACGAGCATTAAAACGAGTGATAGCGCCACCTAGAACCATACTTGATACATATTGAGGCGCAATTTCAGCTATATTACGAATGATAATAGTTCCTAAAGAAATACCAACAAAATGTGCACATGTAATATTGTTGTGATCTAAAACATCGATGATATCTTCAGAGACTTTATTAAAAGAGTAATTACTATCAACAAAGGTTTGTACCAGATGGCTGGACTTTCCGTGGCCACGAAGATCAAGTAAGAGCACATTATAAGTTTTTTGATAATCTCTGATCTGACGAAACCAAATTGCCGAACTACCGCCAGCACCATGGACAAAAACAACCCATACTTTACTGGTTTTATGTGGATAAATAGTATGGAAAAGAATTGATTTGCTCATTACTGCAAGCATCCTATTACGATGAGTTATACAAACTTAAGAGTAGCTAGTATAGCTAAATTTAAAAAAAATCTCCTAATAAGTTAGCTAATATCACTCCTTACTAGGGTAATACTTTAATGATGTACCGCCTCAATTGACTATTTTGCGAAAAGATATAATAAAGTTTAGAATAGTTTGTCTTCTTAATAAAAAGCCAATATCAATGGCGCTGCTATTTTAGATCCTAGCATTACAACGTCTCCTCAAGGTAATAAAGATGAAAAATAAAACAGTAAACAGTCTCTTAAAAAAACATGACAAACTTGTTCATAGTGAAAATATTACTGTCGTCTCTCATGTTCAACGCGAACAAAATGAGTGGTTTATTAATACGGTAATGATAAAAGGCTGTGATGCTCCATTCAAATATAAGCGGAAAAAAGCTTATAAATCGCTTAGCAAACAACAAGTGAATATGACCTATTACACAAGCACTGAAATGATTGCTGGCTTTGAGATAGAAGTCATGAATATTGTTAGAATAAAAGTCGCCTGATTTTCAATTAAAACTGACATTTTTAATAACCCACACTTTTCTCTGAAAGAACAAAATAATATATCACTATATAAACATTTGTTATTTTCGGTATAAAAAGAAGTTATTTGCATTTAATTTAGCTTAATTGCTATTCATCTCTTGACGAAAGCTTCGCCATCTTACATAAATAAGCTATCAATAATAAAAACATTGATCGACGCAGACATTTATTAATAAAAAATAAAAAGCAATAAATGTAATTTTGGGGACAGCGAGAGGATTTTATTATGATATTAAATCATATATGGGGATTGTATACTGACCCTAAGAAAGAGTGGCACACAATTGAAAGCCGCCACGAAAGCTTAATGTACAGCATGGTTCATATTTTAACCATAGCGTTAATACCTGCCATTTGTAGTTATTTTGCCGCCGCTCATATTGGTTGGACAATAGGCGTAGGTGATCCAATAAAATTAACTCAGGCAGGCGCAATGACCATGTCTGTTGGTATGTATTTGGGTTTAATCTTTGGTGTTATTGGTTTAGCTTTTTTAATTCAATGGATGGCAAAAACTTTTGATGCTAAGCCAGATTTTACCCAGTCTTTAGAATTAGCCGCTTACACAGCAACACCGTTATTAATGGTTGGCGTAACCGCGTTATTTCCTGTTTTATGGTTTGTTGCTTTAGCGGGACTAGCCGCACTTTGTTATTCTGTATATTTACTTTACTCTGGCGTACCCATCATGATGAATATTCCAGAAGAAAAAGGCTTTATTTATTCAAGCTCTGTAGTTACTTGCGGATTAGTTCTTTTAGTCTCTTTAATGGCATTTAGCGCTATTATGTTAGGTATGGGGTTTGGCTCTGAACATATATCTTAAAGCTTTTATTATAAGTATGCATCTTTAGGATTTGATCATAAAAAAGCCCGCTTAGTGATAAACTAAGCGGGCTTTTATTTTACTTTGTTTTTCTATACTGTCGTTTAGACAAGCCTAACGCTATTCAGCACCTTCATTGTGCATATCTATAATTGAATCTGCATTTTTATCTGAGTCTTCTTTATTCTCATTATTTCTCATCGCATCTAAACGCTCTAAATAGCCCTGAGTAATGTCTTTAGTTATATATTGACCATCGAACACAGATGTCTCGAATTGTTTGATTTCAGGGTTTACACTACCCACAGCACTAACTAAATCTTCTAAGGTTTGAAAAATAAGTTTATCTGCACCAATTAATTGGCAAATATCGTCTAATTCACGGCCATGAGCAATGAGCTCATTGGCACTTGGCATATCAATACCATAAACATTAGGAAAACGAATTTCTGGAGCGGCTGAGGCAAAATAAACATTTTTTGCCCCCGCAGAGCGAGCCATTTCAATGATTTGTCCAGAAGTAGTCCCCCTTACAATAGAGTCATCGACTAACAATACATTTTTACCAGCAAACTCTGTTGTTATCGCATTAAGTTTACGGCGAACTGATTTCTTACGCTGCTCTTGACCCGGCATAATAAAGGTACGGCCAATATAGCGGTTTTTCACAAAACCTTGACGGTATGGGATGCCAAGGTGTCGAGCAATTTCTAAAGCAGTATCACATGATGTTTCTGGAATAGGGATAACAACGTCGATATCTACGTCTTCCCATTCTTTTGCTATTTTATCACCCAATTTTTTGCCCATTTCAACACGAGAGCCGTAAACAGAAATTTTATCAATCGCTGAATCAGGACGCGCAAAATAAACATATTCAAAAATACACGGGTTGTATGTTGGGTTCTTTGCACATTGCTGGCTGTGAATTTGTCCATCTTCAGTGAAATAAATAGCTTCGCCAGGCGCAACATCACGGACAAATTCAAAGTCGTTTGCATCAAGCGCTACCGACTCAGAAGCAATCATATATTCGATACCCGTAGCCGTTTCACGCTTACCAAATACTAGAGGACGGATGCCATTAGGATCACGAAACGCCACCATGCCATGGCCAATAATCAAAGCAACCGTTGCATAGGCACCACGAATACGCTCATGTACATTAGATATTGCAGTAAAAATATCATCAGGTGTTAATTTCAAATTTTCAGTCAATTGTAATTCATGACCGAGAATGTTGAGTAACAATTCAGAATCAGATGTGGTATTTACATGACGACGTGCGACATTAAATAACCACTCTTTTAATTCAATCGCGTTGGTTAAATTACCATTGTGTGCAAGAGAAATACCAAAAGGAGCATTGGCATAAAATGGCTGAGCTTCTGAAGAACTTGAAGTACCTGCGGTTGGGTATCTAATATGACCAATACCCATGTTACCTTGTAATCGCAACATATGACGCGTATGAAACACGTCTTTTACTAAACCATTTCCTTTACGTAGTCTAAAGGTATTGTTGTGAATAGTCACAATACCAGCAGCGTCTTGACCACGATGTTGAAGTACAGTTAATCCGTCATATAATGCTTGACCTACCGATGTTTTACCAACAATGCCAACAATACCACACATGCGTTTATTCTCCACAGAACTAAGTTTAAGGGCGTTTTAATAACATAAACGCTAAGTAAATAAAAATTATACTAATGAACATCAGCCCCATTTTCATGGCACTAAAATAACGTTATTTCAAAAAGCTTGATGAATTCTTTAGGTATTCAAAAAACCATTCAACAATGAGTGTAAACTCGGGGATGAGTTGAGAACTTGCCCACCATGCGGTTGATGACGCTGGCGTAAATGCATCCATAAAGAATAATAATGCGCTGGTAACTAACACGCCACGTAATGCACCAAAAACAAGCCCTAGCAGGCGATCGGTTCCAGACAAGCCTGTTTTACTGACCAATTGACCAATAAGATAATTTACCATAGCGCCAAGAATTAACGTGGTAATAAAAAGAATAGCAATTGCCGCAGCATTACGTAGGACTTGATCGGAAATGTTTGTCAATAAACTAGCAAGATTTACATAGAAGTGGCTGGCAATAAAGAAGGCACTGATCCAGATAACTAGCGAAACTGCTTCTTTGACAAAGCCGCGAACCAAGCTAATTAATGTTGAAATGCCTACAATTGCCAAGATGGCATAGTCTATCCAAACCATAAATTAATCGTTACCAATGAATATTTACCAGCATAATAAGGCGCGCATTCTAACAGAAACGCCCCTTATTTTACCAATGTTTTATTTAAAATAGCCATTGCCATTGAAAGTGCTTAACTACTTTTTACACCGTATTATTGGGCAGTGGTTATAACTTATTATTTTGTTGGGTAAAAACGAGCAATTTTACCTTCAACACCGGTTAATTTTTTCAATGCTGGGATTTTTTTTATCAATGAGTTTTTGATCAGTTCAGGGCCAATGAAAACTTTAATTAATGGGCCGTTTTTTGTTTTTATCGGTTTTGTGAAAGCAGTATAACCATTATCTTTAAGCTTGAGTAATAACTGTGCAACATTTTTTTTATGACGAAAACTGCCCAGCTGTACTACCCATGCTTGTTGCAACACTGATTTTTCTGGCAAAATATTATCTACTACTTGCTCAGTTAACGCTTTATCGTCTTCTTTCGTCGCCACAGCGTTATTTAAACCCGGGTCACTCTCTGTTTCAGCCGTATCTTTTATTGCTTGTTCAGTCGAAGAGACATCGTCATCTAATGCCGCTTCATCACTCAGTATTTCGTCAGTATTTATAACAATTTTATCTTCAGGAAAGCTTGGTGTGCTCTTAACAAACTCGACCTTAGGCGGAGGTGGAATTTGTTCAAACTCATCTTGATAGGTCTTTTTATTACCGTCTAGTAAGTCTGGCAAAATAATAATAGCAACCGCAGCCACAATAATGGTGCCAACTAAGCGGTTTTGAAAAGGTGTAGACAAATGGAACTCCCAGGCTGCAGTTAATAAAAACTACAGCAATAAACGTCGGACTTCAGCTACGGTGTAAAATGATCCAAACACTAAGATCAAATCTGTTGCTGTTGAATTTTTGTTAGCCATTCTAAATGCCTCAGTGATATTGTCAAAACAATTAGCTGAATCTTCATTTAATAACAATTTTTCGGCTAATTCCTTTGCAGTAGCTCCACGAGGCATAGATAAACTGCCTAAATACCATTGATCAACCAGTGCAGATAATGGCCCAAAGGTGTTAGCAATATCTTTGTCTTTTAACATACCGGTAACCGCATAAAGCTTGTCATACTTTTGCGACTTTAAATACTCAACTAAATAACGTGCTGCTTGAGGATTATGACCAACATCAAGTAGCACCGGACTGTTTAACGATTTTTTACTGATAAGCTCAGTTCGACCGGCAACTTTTGTTTGGTTTATTAAGGCATTTACACTTTCAGTATTAAAAACAACAGAACAATCGTTAAGTAAAGCCAATACCGTTAGTGCTGTTGCTACATTATCTTGAGGTATAAAAGGCTTATTTAAATCATTGATTTGGTACTCGCCAAATGTCCAACACCACAAGGAGTGACAAGTCGGCACTTTGTGCTGTTCAATAGAGAAATCATCGCCTCGCAGACTGACCACGGCTTTAAGTTTTTTAGCATGGGCAAGTACCGATATAGGACAATCGGTATCACCAATAACAACTTTTTGATTCGCACGCATGATACCCGCTTTTTCAAAGCCAATACTTTCGCGATTATCACCTAGGTACGCTTGATGGTCTAAGTCTATCGTGGTTATGACGGCAATATCAGCGTCAATTAAGTTTGTGGCATCTAAACGCCCACCTAAACCTACTTCCAAAATAATAAAAGCAGGTTTTCTTTCCATTAAAACTAAAAATGCGGCTAATGTTGTGTATTCATAATAGGTTAGTGAAATATCACCACGCTGTTGCTCTATTTGCTCAAAGGCGTTGATTAATGATTGACTGTCAACGTCAATATTATTAATACGTAAGCGTTCATTGAACTTTTCAATATGTGGTGAAGAATAAACCGCCACTGTTTTATCATCACCGAGCAAAGCATTTTCAATAAAAGCACAGGTAGTGCCTTTACCATTAGTTCCTGCAACCGTGATCACTTGGGCAAAACTGAAATCAATATTTAATCGCTTAGCCACATGCGAAATGCGTGTGAGCCCCAAGTCGATCTCAGTTAAATGTATTGTTTCTAAATAAGAAAGCCATTGAGCTAGAGACTTACTAGCAAAATGGCTTTTGTTGTTTGTTGGCATAGTGTTGTTGTGAAGCGTTAGTTAAGAAGCGTTAAGGCTTGGATGTCCCATGAATTTAGCTAACATACGAGAAAGCGTGCTACGCATTTCACGTCGGTCAACAATAATATCAATAGCACCCTTTTCTTTTAAAAACTCACTACGCTGAAAACCTTCAGGTAACTTTTCTCGAACAGTTTGTTCAATAACACGTGGACCCGCAAAGCCAATTAACGCTTTAGGCTCTGCAACGTTAATATCGCCGAGCATAGCTAAACTTGCAGATACGCCACCCATCGTAGGGTCAGTTAATACCGAAACGTAAGGTAAACCTTTTTCGCTCATTTTTGCTAATGCTGCACTCGTTTTTGCCATTTGCATTAATGAAAATAATGCTTCTTGCATACGTGCTCCGCCACTTGCAGAAAAACAAACAAGTGGTAGGTTATGCTCAAGGCAGTATTCAACACCTTTAACAAAACGAGCGCCAACAACTGAAGCCATTGAACCACCTAGAAAAGCAAACTCAAACGCAGCAGCAACGATAGGCATACCATTAAGTTCACCTTTCATCACAACCAGTGCATCTTTTTCACCGGTACTTTTTTGTGCAGCGCTTAAGCGGTCTTTATAACGTTTTGAATCTTTGAACTTTAAAATATCCTGTGCTTCAAACTCTTCACCTAATTCAGCGCGATTATTTGCATCTAAAAAGCAATCAATACGTTTGCGTGCTGAGATACGCATATGGTGATCACATTTTGGACAAACAGATAATAATCTATCGAGTTCTGCTTTATAAAGTACTGCATTACAAGAAGTACACTTGCTCCAAACGCCTTCAGGGATATTACGTTTTTGGGTGGTTTTTGCTTTTGGGAGAATTTTTTCTATCCAGCTCATAATTTATTTTTGCCTTCTTTTACCTAATATGTCCATGGGAACATAGGAAAACTTGCCAATATTGGTTTCAAACCTATCAGCAAATTGTTAATTTTTTGAATTAATCTAACTATAACCGACAATTAAAGCACATTTAGCCCTACTATGAATACAAAAAACTGGTCTGTTTTGTTGGAATTAGCAGTTTGTAATTACTCATTCTGTCACTATTTATCTTAAAGTAAAAACAGTGGCCCCAGCGGAGGTTTTGGAATATTGAACTCTTGTGGGTAGTCAACACCAACAAAATACAAACCTGCAGCAGATGCCATCATGCCAGCTACACAACGATTTTTAGCTTCAAGAACTTCCCCCAACCACGCTACTGTTTCTAATTGTTGGCCTATACGCATTAAACTACCCGCAATATTTCTCACCATATGATGTAAAAAAGCATTGCCTTTAACATCAATAATAACAAAATCACCTTGGCGTGAAACATTGCAATGAATCAATGTTCTAACCGGAGAATGCGACTGACAATGAACGGTGCGAAAGGAAGTAAAGTCATGTTTACCCAATAAAGACTGTGCCGCTTGATGCATTAACTTTTCATCAAGTGGATAATGACAGCAGGTTATTCCTTGGCTTAAAATTGCAGATCTTAAACGATTGTTATTAATAACATAGCGATAACGACGTGCTGTGGCGCTAAATCGAGCATGAAAACTGTCGTCAACTTGCTTCACCCAAGACACAGCAATATCACTTGGTAGATTGGTATTTACGCCCAGTGTCCAAGCAACATCTTTACGCACTTTGTCCGTTTCAAAGTGAATAACTTGGTTGGTCGCACTAACACCCGTATCAGTTCTGCCCGCACAAATAACTTCAATTTTTTCATCAGCAATTTTTGATAAAGCTTTTTCTACATTTTGCTGAACACTGACCGCATTTTTTTGTCGTTGCCAACCGTGATAACGGCTTCCATCGTATTCAATACCTAAAGCGTAACGCATCAATAACTCCCGATTATAATGCGCGCATTATCCAATATTTTAGGGTTTATGCCAATCAGGTTCTTTGATTATATAAAAAAACCCCAATAATGGCTTTTATAAAAGCTAAAGTAATTGCGATTGATTAACTCATATAATTGGGCAGTTGCTGGGCATCGCCCTTTGCTACTACGTCTTGTCATATTACTTCGGCGTTTTCTATTATTGCGCCTATTTCTATTATATAAAAAATTCTTTTATATAAAAAAAGCCACAACAGTGGCTTTTATAGAGTGAAGATAACGTCTATCGATTAACTAATATTATCAAGTAGTTGCTGAGCATCAAATTATTGCTGGGCATCACCCTTTGCTACTACGTCTTGTCATATTACTTCGGCGTTTTCTATTATTGCGCCTATTTCTATTATATAAAAAATTCTTTTATATAAAAAAAGCCACAACAGTGGCTTTTATAGAATGAAATAACGTCTATCGATTAACTAATATTATCAAGTAGTTGCTGAGCATCAAATTGTTGCTGGGCATCGCCCTTTGCTACTACATCTTGTAATATTACTTCGGCGTTTTCTATTATTGCGCCTATTTCTATTATATAAAAAATTCTTTTATATAAAAAAAGCCACAACAGTGGCTTTTATAGAATGAAGATAACGTTTATCGATTAACTAATATTATCAAGTAGTTGCTGAGCATCAAATTGTTGCTGGGCATCACCCTTTGCTACTACGTCTTGTAATATTACTTCGGCGTTTTCGTTATCTCCTATTTCAATATAAACTTTCGCCAAATCTAATTTAGCTGCAATACCGTTATCATCTTCTTCTTCTGCGGCGTTATCACCAGAAAACTCAGGGAACTCATTAAGCCCGACATTAAAGTCAGTTTTATTGTAGGGCTCTTCGTCTTCTGTGTCGCTTAAACTATCTGATAATAAAGAGTCAACAGAGACAAAATCATCTTCATCATCATTGTCAAAATCAACATTTAAATTATTATCACTATCGAGGTCATCACCAATATCTAACACATCATCTAAGTCAACATCGAAATCATCTTCGCTGTCGCCTTCAATGTTAATCTCATCATCGGTATCAGTAGCGTCTAAGTCAATGTCATCAGCATTGAAGTCAGTTGAAAAGTCGAGATCATCTGAAAGTGTTGTCTGATTTTCTTCTGCTATGTTTGCCAATAAGTCATCAAAGTCAACATTATCGAGTGCTTCAATCTCATCAATCTCACTATTGTCATCATCGTCAGAGGTGTTTTCATCGGCTAATAAATCAGCTAATACATCACTATCGGTATAATCAGTTGCTTCTTCTGCCGCTAGTTCATTAACTTGTCCATCAATAAGTATATCGTCACCAATATCTAAATCATCAGCGTTTGAGTTGTCACCCTCAGCCACCTCAGCTAAAAGTGCATCTATGTCCAAATCATCTGACAAGTCATTATTTTTATTGCTATTTTTTTCGTTTATACTTTCGTCATGACTTGCATGAGTATCATCAACTAATTCTTCGGTGTCATCTTTAAGTAGCTCACTAAAATCTACCGATAAAAATGGCGCTACGTATTCATTGGTAAAATTATCGATAAGCGCTTTATTTTCATCTTCTGTGGTCTCAGTGCCATCTGCAGTTTCATCACCCTGAATATCACCTAATAAACTATCAATATCATCAGGGTCAGTTAACGCTATATTTTCATCTAAGTTATCAGCAGCCATTTCATCAAGAGGATCAATGATATCATCGGCAGTGATAGGTTTTGTCATCTGCTCTGGGGCTGACATTGAATCTAGCAAGGCGTCGATGTCATCAGGATCTGATATTTCAAAATTCTCAGCTTGTTCATTTAATTCAGCAACGGCACTTTCTTTAACCATTGAATCCATCAGTGCGTCGATGTCGTCTGGGTCAGTTAACTCTGCAGTGCTATTATCAGTTGCATCCTCTACTGGCTCTGGTTCTAGCTCAGGCTCTGGTTTTGGCGCTGCGGCGACCATTGAATCCATCAGTGCATCGATATCATCGGGGTCGGTTAGCTCAGCCGAAGCATCTTCTACTGGCTCAGGCTCAGATTTTGGCGCTGCGGCGGCCATTGAATCCATCAGTGCATCGATATCATCGGGGTCGGTTAACTCAGCCGAAGCATCTTCTACTGGCTCAGGCTCAGGTTTTGGCGCTGCGGTGGCCATTGAATCCATCAGTGCATCGATATCATCGGGGTCGGTTAGCTCAGCCGAAGCATCTTCTACTGGCTCAGGCTCAGGTTTTGGCGCTGCGGTGGCCATTGAATCCATCAGTGCATCGATATCATCGGGGTCGGTTAACTCAGCCGAAGCATCTTCTACTGGCTCAGGCTCAGGTTTTGGCGCTGCGGCGGCCATTGAATCCATCAGTGCATCGATATCATCGGGGTCAGTTAGCTCAGCCGAAGTATCTTCTACTGGCTCAGGCTCAGGTTTTGGCGCTGCGGCGGCCATTGAATCCATCAGTGCATCGATATCATCGGGGTCGGTTAGCTCAGCCGAAGCATCTTCTACTGGCTCAGGCTCAGGTTTTGGCGCTGCGGTGGCCATTGAATCCATCAGTGCATCGATGTCGTCTGGGTCGGTTAGTTCTGTTGCAGCTTCTTCATGTACAGATTCAATTGCCTCTAAAGCACTATCGTCGTCTTCGTCGTCTTCGTCGCCGATGTCGTTTAATAAGTCATTCAATAAATCTTGATCTAATTCACCACCTTCTAATGCTTCGCCTGGCAGCTCTTCTTTACTTTCATTGTTATTAATTTGGTCTTTATCCGCTGGAACGTCGTCATCATCGTCATCAAGACCTGAAAGTAAGGAATCTAAGTCGCTTTGGTCTAACTCACCACCTTCTAACTCGTCGCTATCAAGTGATATGTCTTCTAGATCATCTAAATCATCGAGTCCGTCCAAGTCATCTAGATCATCATCTAAATGGATAACATCATCGTCATCATCTAATGAACCTAATCCATCATCTGCGTCGTCAGCAAATAATGAATCATCTAAATTAAGTTCATCCTCACCTAGGTCCATTGAAAGTTCATCATCAAGTGATAATTCATCATCAAGCGATAATTCATCATCAAGTGAAAGTTCGTTATCTAAAGCAGCAAGAGGTTCTTCAGCTGTGTCTGCTGGTTTGGCTTTTTCTTGAGCAACAGCTTTTGATTTTTTAGGCTTAGCTTCAGTTTCTCCACCTTTTTGACGGCGCAAGAACCAAAATACAAGACTCAAGACAAAAAATGCTGGTAGCGTTGACATTAAGATCTGAAACCAAAGCTGCGAGGTTATGCCTTCATTTTCAAGTTCAGCTTTTTGCTTCTCTAATAATAACGCTTGCTCACTCGCTTCTGCCATTTTCAATAGTTCTTGCTGAAGTGACATGATCAGTGCTAATTGAGCGTTTTGTTTTTCATCTTCTATAGTTGAAGCTTCTTTAAAAACATTCAGCTGCTGATTCACCGTTGATATTTTTTCATCAACAACTGCATTTTCTTTAAGAATAGCCTGCAAGCCATCAATTGAATCTAAAACATCATTTTGGATAGTTTCTAAACGAACGGTTTGCTTAGAGTTTATTTCTTCAAGCTGTGCATTAATTTCTTTTTTAGTCGCGTCTAAATCTTCCTTTTTAATGGCAAGTTCAGCAGGAGGAACAATTTTTTTCTTAACGGTTTTAGCAACTTTCTTTTGCCATGTTTTATCATCAGAGGTTGACTTACTTTTTGCCGCAAGAGGATTTATGGCACGCATCTCACTAACAGACGGCAATTTTAAGTACTGGCCATTGTTAAGATGGTTTAAGTTATTTTCTTTAAATGCTTGCGGATTTTTTTGATATAACGCCTGCATTACTTGATAAACAGACAAAGTAGGGTCTGGACGAACTTTTAAAGCAATGTTCCACAGGGTATCTTTTGAGGTAATAGGCCCGTATTGATCGTACGGAAACATATCCGTCGCCTTGGGGCCCCGAATACGAATACCGCCTTCTTCAAAGGCGAACAAAGAAACACTATACGTGGTAATGCTTATAAATATTACCTGCCACAGGCACAGGCGTAATAATCGATGCATCAAGTTTTCCTAATTATTTTTATTTACTGCCAATTGTTTGGCACTTCAAGCCTAGAGAAAGTAAAGCAAATTTTATTCCAACCCTACACCTGCTGTTTATATCATAGCAAGTTAATACACATTTTTTTAGTAATAATGAAACAAAAAACTCGTCGTTAACTATAACGACGAGTTTTGATTTTTCTTTAATAAATCTTAAGGTTAACTCAACTTTAACGCTAACTCATTTATTAAAGGGATGTTATGAAAGGTAGTCTTTAACCAATAATTCAGCAATTTGTACACTGTTTGTTGCCGCACCTTTACGTACATTGTCAGCAACAACCCACATATTGATCCCACAACTATGACTAATATCTTCACGAATACGACCAACATAAGTGGCATCTTTTCCGCTTGCATCGCCTATCTGTGTTGGAAAGTCTTCGTCATTACGACAAACAACAATACCTTCAGCTTGCTCAAGCAAATCTTTAACTTCTTCTGCTGAAATAGGCGATCCCGTTTCAATATGTAAGGCTTCACCGTGACCAAAGAATACCGGCACACGAACCGCGGTTGGATTAACAAGAACGTTTTCATCGCCTAGAATTTTTTTCGTTTCCCAGACCATTTTCATTTCTTCTTTGGTATAACCATTATCCATAAAGACATCAATTTGCGGGATAACATTAAAAGCGATTTGACGAGGAAAATGTTTAGTCTCAACAGGTTTTCCGCTTAACAAGTCTGCAGTCTGCTTAGCTAATTCGTCCATTGCTGCTTTACCACCACCAGAAACTGATTGATAAGTAGAAACATTAATACGATTAATACCAACAGCATCATAGATAGGTTTTAGCGCGACCATCATTTGAATAGTTGAACAATTAGGGTTAGCAATAATATTACGGTTTCTATAATCAGCTAATGCACTTGGGTTAACTTCAGGAACGATTAGCGGAATATCTGCGTCGTATCTAAACTCAGAAGTATTGTCTATAACAATACACCCTGCTTCACCAGCAATAGGAGCAAACTTAGCTGAAATTGAGCCACCCGCAGAGAAAAAGCCAATTTGCGCTTGACTAAAATCAAAATGGTCAGCATCGAGTACTTCAATACTTTGACCATTAAAGTCAATAAATTCACCTGCTGAACGAGCACTAGCCAACGGGTATAATTTATTGATTGGAAAATCACGTTCTTCTAATATTTCAATGATGGTTTTACCCACCAAACCTGTAGCGCCTAATACGCAGACATCAAATTTCTGTGCCATGTCACTCTCTCTTTGCTTTGAAGATTAGTACTTTATATACGTTAAATAAGTTACTTTTTAAGAAAACCAAGATGATGTGGCACATCACTCTTGGCTTGATTTGTCATGCTTACTTTAACCGCAGAAAACTCCCTGCGAGCCGGATAAGTTTTCCGAATATGGTCAAAGCCATGACTTAAAATTGTTTCTCTGAAAATTCCATCATCACGACGTACATCGTAAACCATTTTTACGAGCTGGTTTAGTAGTATTTGCTCGAACGGTTGATTAATTTCAACTTCGGTTATTGAGGCGCGTGGTAAAAAATCACTTAGGTGCTTTTCTATCGGTATATTCAGTTGTTGACATAATGCCTGATAGAGCATTTCTGTACCACGTGCTTTTCCTTCTAAGCTATAACCTGCAATGTGCGCAGAAGATATTTCAGTGTAGGCAATAAGTTCATGCAATATATTAGGTTCATTTTCCCAAACATCTAAAACAACTTTCAAACCATGCCCTTGTTTTTTAAGCGCCAGTAACGATTTATTATCGATAACTTCACCGCGACAGGCGTTAATAAGAATTTGCTTTTCGTGCAGTTGCTTTAAACGTTTTTCATTGAGTAAGTGAAAAGTTGGCTGTTCGCCATTTTCAATGATGGGAACATGCAGTGAAATAACATCACAAGCTAAAACATCATCAAGTGATGAGTAATGGCGTTGGTCTTTAGTATTATTTGTCTGTTTTGCGGCGAGTAGTGGATCGCAAATTAAATACTTAATACCCAGTGCCGATAATTTTTCACTTAAACGAGTACCGGTATTACCCCCACCAACAATACCTACGGTTAACGAGAACAAATCAATTAAGTAACGTTCGGCTAAGACAACCAAGGCACTGATCACATATTCTGCAACAGAAATAGCGTTACAGCCCGGCGCTGCGGTAAAAGTAATACCCCGTTCACTTAAATAGCTCTGATCAATATGGTCAACACCGATTGTTGCCGTACCAACAAACTGACAAGTTGAATTGCTTGCTAATAGCGCTTGGTTAACCTTAGTAATCGAGCGCACTAATAAAACATCCGCACTTTTGACCTGTTGAGCGGTTAACTCACGACCAACAAATGGGTGTAATTCACCTAGGTCGCCAAAGAACTCTTCAGCAAAAGGCATGTTTTCATCGTAAAAAATCTTCATGGTTTATAAACCTAAAGTCATTATTGATCTGATGAGGGTTATTGTATCTTAAATGCAAAAAAGCCACTATAAAGTGGCTTTTTAAATAACAAAATAACACTGAGTCTTTTAGATGTAACCAAACAGAAAAACGCGGTTAATTATATTCAAAGCGTATTTCTGATTTAGTTAAACACTAAATGACAAGGTAACGTTGTTTGTCATTATTTATATTTTTTCATCACTAAAGTAGCGTTAGTGCCACCAAAGCCAAAGCTGTTAGACATAATCAAATTAAGTTCAACATCACGTTTTTCAGTAACAATATCTAGGCCTTGCGCTTTTTCATCTAAGTTATCAACATTGATAGACGGAGCAACAAAACTGTTTTCCATCATCAGTAATGAATAAATAGCTTCATGAACACCCGCCGCGCCGAGTGCATGACCCGTCATTGCTTTGGTTGCACTAATTGCCGGTGAATCTTTACCAAACAATTCTTGAATTGCGCCAAGCTCTTTAACATCACCAACAGGTGTAGAAGTACCGTGAGTATTTAAATAATCAACTTTGCCTTCAACACCTTGCATGGCTTGTTGCATACAACGTACTGCGCCTTCACCACTTGGAGCGACCATATCGTAACCGTCAGAAGTTGCGCCATAGCCAACAATTTCAGCATAGATATGTGCACCACGAGCCAAAGCGTGTTCAAGCTCTTCAACAACAACCATACCGCCGCCGCCTGAAATAACGAAACCGTCACGGTCAGCGTCATAAGTACGTGAAGCAAGTTCTGGCGTATCATTACGACCCGCAGATAAAGCGCCCATACCGTCAAACATCATCGCTAGAGACCAATGAACTTCTTCACCACCGCCAGCAAAAACAATGTCTTGCTTGCCCAGTTGAATAAGTTCCATGGCGTTACCAATACAGTGTGCACTCGTTGCACACGCAGAGCTGATTGAATAGTTAACACCTTTAATTTTAAAAGGTGTTGCTAAACAAGCTGAAACGGTACTGCCCATAGTTTTAGGCACAGCATAAGGGCCAACACGGCGAATACCGCGATTACGGAGTGTATCCGTGGTAATAACAATATTTTCTGAAGACGCGCCGCCTGAGCCAGCAACAATACCGGTACGAACATTTGATACTTGGTCTTCAGTTAGTTTGGCATCATTAATGGCTTGTTCCATAGCGATGTAAGCATAACCTGCTGCATCACCCATAAAACGAAATGCTTTGCGATCAATATGATCTTTAGGCTCAATCGTGGGCTTACCCCAAACATGACTTTTTAAACCAGCTTCTGCAAAGCTTTCAGATTTACTAATACCTGAACGGCCTGCTTTAAGAGATGATAAAACTTCTTCCGCATTGTTACCGATACTCGATACAATGCCTAATCCGGTGATCACTACACGTTTCATTTGAATAACCATTTAAAAATTGAAAAATCAGGCATATCATACAGAAATTTGCCCACAAACTGGTCTGCTCAGTGTACACGTGTACACTGGTTTTTACAATTTTATGACAGACACATTTAATTCACGTTAAAATACTATCTTTAGCGCTTGAAAACCAATGGATTTAATAAATACTTGTGATTAAACAACAAAAAAATTTAAATACGCCGCTTGAAAGAAAAGGCTATCAAATTAGACCCATTATTAAGCAACCCGAAAGTGTTGCCATTATTGGTGGTGGCATTGCTGCTGCCTGTGTTGCTTATGCATTGACTCAAAAAAATATAAAAGTAACACTTTATTGTAAAGATAAAGAAATTGCCCAAGGCGCTTCGAGTAATCATGTCGGTGCGTTATTTCCTCTTATTCACCAACAAGTTGATGACATTAGCTTGTTTTACCAACAGGCATTTTGGCATGCACTAAAATGCTATAAAGACTTACACAGCAAAGGGTTTGTTTTTAGTCATGATTGGTGTGGCTTACTTGAAATTTCCTACAAAACAGCTTTAGAAAAAAGACAAAAAATTTTCGAGCAAACCAACCCTTGGTCAAAAGAATTAATTACCAGTATAAATGCAGAGCAAGCATCACTATTAGCCGGTATTACACTTGAACACGGGGGGTTGTTTATGCCCAGCGCTGGCTGGATAGCGCCCGGTGAATTAGTTCAACAGCTATTTAATGCAGCACAGCAAACTCAGCAGTTGTCGATAAAAAATCAAGTAAACATTACCGCACTTAACCAGCAAGACGACAAGAGTTGGCAGCTAACAACAAGCAAAGGCATAATAAATGAAAAAGTTGTTATTTTTTGCGGCGGTGCTGAATCTATTAAACTCAATATTATTGATGAATTACCACTGAGTTCTGTGCGTGGTCAAATAACGAATATGGCAACGAACGAGCAGATCAAAAACTTATCTACCGTTATTTGCCACAAAGGTTATCTGACACCTGCACACCAGCAACAACATTGCATCGGCGCGACATTTGAAAAGGACAGTTTCGATATTGTGGCAACAGATGCTGGCGATCAATATAATTTAACCATGTTAGAAAAGTGCCTGCCTAAATTAGTATCATGGCGCGAACAAGACGTTACCTCGAGTAAAGCTCGTTTACGCTGTATGACACCAGATCACTTACCTGTTGTGGGCGCTATGCCTGATATAGCCCAGCATAAAAGCAACTATGCCCATTTAGCAAAAGATAAAAACTGGCGTTATCAAGAACCTGCACCTGTGATTAAAAATCTATACGTACTTACCGGCTTGGGTGCTAGGGGCTTATGTACAGCGCCGCTATTAGCCGACATTTTGACTGCTGATTTAACGGGTGGCGAATATCCTGTTGGCAGACAAGAACTTTTTAACTTATCACCCAACAGGTTTGTTATTCGCGATATTATTCGTCGTAAATATTTATAGTATTTAATAAAGGCTGTTATGACTAAACCGATACAAATGATTGTTTAAGGTCTAGCCAATAGTCTTGTACTATTTTTCTATCTTGCGGGCTCAATTCGGTTCGGGCTGCTTGCAATTTTTCATCGATACTTAGCGCAAGCTCTTGAGAGAGTGCTTGCGACTCATCACCAAATTCAATAACAGATAAACTGATAAAGCCGCGTAAATAGCTGCTGGCAAATAATTGGTCATCACTGTTATCTTGATCAAATAAATTATCTAAATATAGATAAAGGGCAGCAATATTTTCAAACGATTTTTTTTCTTCAATTGACATAATTCTACTTACTGTTAAGTTTTAAAAAATTTATGATTAGTTGTAAACATAGATTGAAAGCCCATTATTGTGGACTTGCTACCGGGTATAATACTTGATCATTGTATCCTGTTATTACCGGTAAATACCCTGAAAGCTCGATATCTAAATCACTATCACCGGTATCAGCAATTAAGGGTCTTGATGCTAATGCTGTTAATTTCGCTTTCGTCGCTATAATTAAAATATTATCTTTGCCGATGGCGCGGACCACTCGTGGACTGAGCTGTTGATTACCTCGACCAAATATATGACCTTGTCCACCAATTAACGTGATCACCAACTTAATTGTTTTATTATCGGCTTTCGCTAAGGTTATCGCTTGCCATAATTGCGGCTCGGTTACATCACTGGCAATTAAATGTTGCTGTTCAACCAGATCAACGCCCAGTAAAGTATTATCTAGCGCCAACTCTTCCATTAAAAAAGCGGTGGTTGAGCCTGAGCCAATCACAAAAAGCTCATCGTCCATTTCATTAATAACATGAGCAGCAATGTCTTGCAGCACTAGCTCATCAAGTTCTTTACCACCAGATTTAACCGCTTGAACATAGCGTAACTCAGCCGGAATTTGCATTTCGCCATAGCGTTTTGCTTTAACAATACCTTCTCGAAATAACGATTCGTCGATATCCATAACATCAGCTTCGGTAAGGGTAACTAACTGATTAGTCAGCATCATCTCTACTACCCTCCCCGCAGCTTTTGGCGTAACGGCATAGACACCTGAGTGAATTTTACAGCCCGCAGGAATACCTAGCACAGGAAATTTGTCGCCAACAATTTTACAAACATTGCGGGCAGTGCCATCACCACCAGCAAATAATAATATATCTACGTGCTCTGCTAACAAGGCTTTTACAGTATTTTCAGTGTCTTCTGCCGTGGTATGTTCAGGCTTATCGGTTTGAAAAACAACTTGGGTTTTAAAACCAAGTGCCTGAGCGGCCATCTCTCCCATAAGATCATTAGCACAATAAACGATAATGTCATCTCGATAAGGTAGAAGTATTGACAGTGCTAAGCTTGCTCGCTGATTTGCTTTTGCGGTAGCTCCAAGCGCTAGGGCTTGTTCTGCAATGCCATCTCCATCGCTTCCTTTCAAAGCAACACTGCCGCCAATGCCAGCAATAGGGTTGATAATAAAACCAAGTTTAAACATGAGTAACAGTCTCTGAGTGATTAAATGTTGCGTTGGCAGAAAATTGGGTGATATTCAAAGGCAACGATACGTTATAAAAATTAGCCAGTGCGTCAATAAATGCTTGAGCGCGAACAGGAAACCCTTGATTCAAATATTGTTGCACTTGCTGAAAAACATTTTCTTTAAAAGTAATAGTATCGGCAGCCGCACCATTGAGGTTGTCAGCTGAAACATTAAATTTTTTCCCTGCTGCCACACTAAAAGCCCACTCAATTGCTTGTGGTTTAATTTCAACCCGTTCAAATGTTTTCTGTTGCTCCGCATTTCTACCATCAGGCATATACCAATAACCAAAATCTTCTAATAACCGACGTGCTTTTCCAGCCACACACCAATGTGATACTTCATGTAAAGCACTGGCATAAAAACCATGAGCAAAAATAATTTGATGATAGTCACAGGTATTACTTGCCGGACTATACAAAGGTTCGTCGTCGCCTTTGATCAAACGAGTATTGGTGCTGGAACTAAATGTGTCATTAAAGATTTGAATTAAATCTTGGTAGGGTTCTGGCATTTTTATATTCTGGCATATAGGTAAAAAATAGACGAGGTATTCTAACCAAAAGTCATTCGGCTTGCACTGGCTATTTTAGCTAAATAAAGCATTTAGATAATGAAATTAAATGACGGTAATTGGATACTTTTCAAGGGTAATTTTTTAATTATAAATGTTTATTCTTTTATAACGACATTGCGCTTTTTATTTGTTATGTTGATGTAACAAATGCAAAATTATTGTTAAGTAGACACAAGATATCTGTGTAATTTCTTATCGGTTAAATAAGCATAAAAAGGATTGAATATTACATGGATAGGGAATTAGTTAACTATGGATCCAATAAATGGACTTAAGCTCAAAGCCTTCTTTTTAACAAATAGTGTAGTAAGTAATATTGCAAAAAATGAAGTTCACCACTCTACCCTCCAGTTTACCGACCTAGTTAAAACCTGTGGTATTGATATCACATTAGCAGAAACCTTACCTAATAATGAGCTAATAACAGTTTTTGATTTGATTTTTATTGATTTACAATTCTATATTTTGACAGATAATATTCCAATGGAAATACAGCAACTTACCTCTAGAGTACGGGTTGTTTTTTTTAATGCTACCGATAATTTATGTGATGAAAAACAACTGTTGATATCGAGCATTGCTGGGATATTTTATCAAGGTGAACGCATTGACATTATTTTGCGTGGTATTACAAGATTACAAAAAAATGAGCGATGGTTTAAACGAAAAACCATGAATAGTGCGCTCAGTGAGTTACTTGTTAAAGTGAGTAAATTAAATCAACTCCCTGCAAATCAACAGCAACAATCAATAAGCTTACCCAGCCTGACACGACGTGAGAATACCATCATTGGTTTAGTTTCTCGTGGTGCAAAAAATCAAGAAATTGCTGATCAGCTTCACATTAGTCCCAATACAGTAAAAACGCACCTTTATAGTATTTTTAGAAAAACCCAATCAAGAAATCGTATTGAACTGATCAGTCGGACACAGGATTATCTCTTTACTGCGAATTAATATCATCAGCTCTAAATATGATACAAACTAAAAGGCCAGTGATTAATCACTGGCCTTTTAGTTGTTGCGAACAACGATTAAACGTCAGCACGCCATACATTTCGTGCGATGCCTTTAATGACTAATTCAGTGATCGCTTTTTCAATCGCTTGTTGCACACAAACATGCATAGGTTCGTTATCACTATAACCGCCTTCCATTTCAGCTAAACGTTTAAAACTGATATAACGGAAAAATCCAGCGCGTACTTCTTGGCTCAGCACTTTTTTACTGGTAGATACCGACACAAGCACTTGCCCAGTGCGCACATCAACCGCACGCATATAAACGGTGATCTGATCTTCACGATATAGCTCTGAAGCACCAATGCCAAAATATTCAGCACCAAAGCCTCCAGTTTTAGTATTGGAGTCATAACTGATAATACCGCCTTCAAGCAGTATTTTAGCGGTGGTCAATGGGGGTAATTCTATATTTTCTGTCGTTTTGTTTGCTTGATTGGCTGCGCGGGTAATTTTTCGTTCAGTTAATACATTTTGCAAACCTTCACGCTCTACCGGTAAAAACCAATCAGAGTCACTTAACGCCTGCATCAAAATAGAGGTAGCGCCTTGAGTTACCGCAGTAGAGAATGAACTGACATTAGCTTGCGGTTTGTATTGTCCTGTTTGGTCTCGATAAGCATACACTGAAACGGCTATTGGTCCTTTAGGTTTAGGTAAAGCCTTTAGTTCTTTAAAACTTTCTAACGGCATCATTTTTGTTGCTAATGACTGCTTAGGAGGAAATAAATTACTCGCTGAATCCAATACACTACAGGCCGATAACAGGCCAACTAGGGTCACGATTATAATTTTTTTCATGGTTTATCCAAACTTCGGTATTTCAATTATAGTTATTTTACCTGTTAATAAATCAGTAATTTCGATAGTAATGCTGTCACTGTTAGCAGATAAGATATCAATTTGATAATCGCCACTAAAAAAAGTGGTATCGCCTTCATTATTAAATACCGCACTTTCACCTAAAACAGTGTCTTTATATTGACTGACAATATCGCTAATTGTTGCCCGTTCAATAGCATCTGATACTTTTTCTTCAAAGCTTTTTTTACTCTGTTCGGCTTTATGTTTATTTTGTGCTTGTGCTTTACTTAACAAAAAGCTGCCGTTTAATGCACTACCACCAAAGCTTGGATTAATGGGTGTATAAACTAATTCTGAGCTCATTGCGTAAGCGCTTAAGCTAAGGTGAATCGCTAAAGCTAATATTAATTTTTTCATGGCTACTTTCCTTATGACTAAAAACCATTCCCAGCCATATCAATATTATTTCGACTATATTGAGGCTGCGACATTGCATCGATTAATATAAATATCGCTTGCTCTACTTTTTCTTTGACCGGTGATTGGCGTCGCCCAAAGTAAGTGACATAAATAATACGACGGTTAAGCACTAAACTAAGCTTAGTGCCTGCTCTGGGTACAATTTGTTCTATTATTTGAACATTTATGCCTTGCGTGTTTGGTACGTCATGCCATAACTGACTAAATTTAAAGTAAAAATCATGTCCTAAACGACTCTTGGTATTATCAAGGAGTAACCCCCCTATTTCTACTTCACTAGACGCATGGCTAGAAGGCGAAAATAACGATAAAAGGATGATCAAGATTAAAGATATATATTTAAGCATATTAAGAGACATAAAAAGGGGCCTGTGGCCCCTTATCCAAATTTAGATTAACAAGTCATTACTGCTGTACAATGACCGCAGAATTCCAATCACCCATTTGCGTGATAGAAACTACGCCAGAATCACTAATAAAAGATCCCTCAACAACGTTGCCATTACCCACTTGGCTTATGTTAAATGCAATATTGTCGCCGCCAATAAGCATAGCGCCGCCATCAGTTCCATAGATTAAGTTTTCATCACCTATTTGTTCGATACCAATTTCGTGGTTACTGCCTTCAACTAGAATATCTAATGAGTTTAATTCGCCGTTTTGAGCAATATCTATGGTATTCGCATTACTACTAAGAATAGTACTTAACACCACTACCGCGTCATTAGCAAAACCCGTTTGAGCGATTGAAATTTCATTTTCGCTTGTGGTCAAGACATTGTCATCAGCTGAAGCTTCTAAAACAGCAACATTTTCGTCGCCAGATTGCATCACGTCAATGTTATTGTTATTACCATTAAAGTTAACAACGTGGCTTTCATTTAAGTTACCCATTTGAACAGAAGTGTATTCATTATTAGTACCAATAGCGCCAATATAACTGCTGTTACTATCGCCTACTTGTATATAGTTAAAGTCGTTTTCATCACCAATAACATCAAAGCTGGCCGTATTTCCATCACCGTTTTGCATGATGTCAGTGGTGTTAGCATTACCGATATAAAGTCCTGACTCAGCGATATTGTTATCACCTTCTTGATCGATAGCAATTTCGTTTTCATCACCAGCAACTGATGCGATAGTAACCTGATTTCGAGCGCCGTCTTGCTCTATTTCAAGTTCGTTTGCATCACCTTCAATCGCTGATAGCCTTGTCACATTCCAATAACCATCTTGAGTGCTTTCAACAGTATTGCTGTCACCGGTAATAGTGGTGAGGTAAGTTTCATTCCATTCGCCATCTTGGACAATATCGATAGTGTTATCGGCTCCGGTTAGTTCACTATTAATAGCCCAATGACCGCCGTCACCTTGATCTACAGTGATTTCGTTGCCGTCACCCACAACCTCATTAACAACACGATTACCAATACCCAAATAACCAGCGCCCAGCTGACTTACTTCAACAAGGTTATTATCACCGGTAACGTTATTTTCTGTTTCGTTGATATCACCATCTTGATCAACGTACAGTTCATTATTGTTACCAATAAAGGTACCAACAGCTAAGTTTTCAGCGCCTATTTGCATGATCTCTGCGATATTGCCTTCACCGATCACAGTAAAGTCAGTACCATTGACATCACCCTCTTGAAAAATAGTCGTTTCATTACCTAAATCAGTACCTACCGTAGAGCTTTGTGACAACATAATCACATTCCCTAGAGCATTGACCATCAGATCGGATTGAATAACAACCGTACTTGTAACTTCCTTGGTATCTTCACCGGCAAAAGCCGTTTGATTTAAACCTAGTGCCATAACAATGGCGCAAGTGATTAATGATTTATTAAGTTTCAAAATATATCCCTATTTTTATTTTTTATTTGAGTACACAATTTACTCACAATGTTTTTAATGGATAAGAAGCTTGTTGTCTTACCTGTATTGGCGTTTTGTATTCCCATAACTGTTTAACAATAATAACGAACAGTACCAAAATAATAATTTTAAACTTAATTTCAATAAGTTAACCCTAAAAAAAGTTATATACCTTACAGTATTTAACCAGCCTGGTTTATTGACTTAATCGCTAATTTGATAAATATCACCTTAGCGTTCAAAACGATAAAAAATGGTAAATAAGCACTTTGAATACGTTTCTAATTAAAACCATAAGAAACCCAAACAAAAACTCTATTCGTTTTACTTCGTTGCATTAAAAACTGTACGTTGTTTAGTAACAAATATATATCACCCTATTTTACCATTCCAATAAAAACATTAAAAAACAATAAGATAAACAGCAACCCAAGTTAAATATACGTTAAAACCATGTTAAAACATAAGTACTAACAAAAAAGGACTAGTTAATAACTTCTCAGATTAAATACAGAAAAAGTAGTAAAAAAGTCGTAAAAAACCTCAAAAAAATCTAGCTAAAGTAATGAAAAAGTCGTGTTTGTTACATTTTAATAGTCACACCTCTATTTTTATGATTAAAGTAATAAGGTTGCGTAAACCCATAGCTAGAAATATTTAGAAAGAAAGGAATTCAGCCTAATAATTATCTGTAGGCTACACATAATTTAATTAACGATTAAAAATAAACATGGAGCAAAACATGAAAGCAAAATTATCAGCTTTAACATTGGCGTTACTGCCTTTGTTCGCTAATGCATCACTAGACCTTAGCTCGAAAGAAGGTCTTACTTATAAATCAGACTCAGTAATTGTTGTCTATAAAGATAGCGCATCTAAATTTGACCGTCGTGCTGCCCGCAGCATAGTGCGAGCTAAAATTTCTGATTTAAACAATGACGAAATTGATGATAAATATCGCAACTTGAAAAAAGGCCGTATCGCGAAATTTACCCTTGATAATATTTCAGTCAAAAGTGCACTTGAAAAACTCCGTAAAAACCCAGCTGTCTTATATGCTGAACCTGATTATATTGTTCATGCAAGCGTAACACCTGACGATAGTAGCTTCGCTGACCTTTGGGGCATGAATAATACCGGTCAAGGTGGTGGTGTTGCCGATGCAGATATCGATGCTCCTGAAGCATGGGATATATCTACGGGTAGTCATGATGTGATAATTGGTGTTATTGATACCGGTGTTGACCATACACACCCTGATTTAATGGCGAATGTCTGGACTAACCCGGCAGAAATATCGGGTGACGGTATTGATAACGATGGCAATGGTTTTATCGATGATATGCATGGTATCAATGCGATTACCGGTGTGGGTGATCCTATGGATGACGCAGGTCATGGTAGTCATGTTTCAGGTACGATTGGAGCAACAGGCAACAATGGGCTAGGTGTAGTTGGTGTTAACCACAATGTATCTATTATAGGTTGTAAATTCCTTAGTGCATCTGGTTCTGGCAGCCTTTCTGACGCATTAACCTGTATTGATTACTTCGTTGATTTAAAAAATAATGGCATAAACGTGCGTGCTACTAATAACAGTTGGGGCGGAGGCGGATTTAGCCAAGCACTTTCTGATGCAATTACTTCGTCTGAAGAAGCTAACATCTTGTTTGTTGCCGCCGCAGGTAACGATGCATACGACAACGATGCGCAAAGCAGCTATCCTTCTGGCTACCCGCATGATTCAGTCTTAGCCGTAGCAAGTACAACGCGTACTGATAGTATGTCTAGTTTTTCACAGTGGGGCTTAACCACTGTTGATTTAGGTGCTCCAGGCTCTGATATTTTATCAACAGTACCCGGTGGTGGCTACGCATCATATTCAGGCACTTCGATGGCGACGCCACATGTTACTGGTGCGGCAGCATTAGCCTGGTCAGTAAACCCTGAACTGAGTGCAATTGAAATGAAAGCACTCTTAATGAGCTCTGGTGATGATAACGCTGCACTTGCAGGTAAAACAGTATCAGGAAAACGCTTGAACGTTAATAATGCACTAAACGATGCAGATCCAACACCAGGCTTTACACTTGCAGCAACACCAGGTTCAAACACTATTGAAGCTGGCGAAACAGCAACTTACAGCTTTAATGTTGGTTCTGTTGCCGATTGGAATGGTGAAGTTAGCTTAACTTTAGATGGCTCACTTGCTGGTGCAACATTATCAACAGATACTGCAACGCCAGGTGCAACATTTGAACTGAGTGTACCAACAACAGCGGAAACACAATGGGGTGAATATACTTTTGTGGTAACGGGAACAAGTGATGATTTAGTTAAAGTATCTACGGTTCGCTTAATGGTTAATCCACAAGGGTTAAACGAGTTTACTTACACGAATGATGAGGTTATTAGTATTCCTGATAACAATGCAGAAGGTATTTCTTCAACCATTAATGTTGCAGATGAACTTACCGTTTTTGCTTCTGATATTTATGTAAATATTACTCATACGTGGATTGGCGACTTAACCGTCATGTTAACATCTCCTTCAGGGACTACGGCACCACTGCACAGTGCATCAGGTGGCGGCGACGATAACATTGATAGTACCTTTAGCTCTTCAGCTTTCAACGGCGAAGTAGCCACGGGTGACTGGATATTAAGTGTTGCTGATAATGCAGCGGCAGATACCGGTACATTAAACAACTGGGCACTGACTATTACTGGTATTGGTGAAACACTTCCTAGCGCACCACAAGCGAGCTTTACTTATCAAGCAGACGGTCTAACCGCTACGTTTACGGATAGCAGTACTGATAGAAATGACGATATGGTTAGCTGGGATTGGAGCTTCGGCGACGGTGCTATATCGAGCGCACAAAACCCTGTACATACTTTCGCTGCAACGGGTAACTATGAAGTTACACTTACCGTTACAGATAGCGAAGGTTTAAACACTACAGAAAATATGCTGGTCACTGTTTCATCAGTAAGTATTGAAGCCGCGGTTAAACGTGCATACAAGTCTCGTTTAGGTCGCTTACGTGTTGATATTACTTGGGAAGGTACTTCAGCAGATAGGGTAGATATTTTCCGTAATGGTGTAAAAATTGATACGGTAGAAAATGCGGGTATTTACCGTGACCGTGAACGTCGCACAACAGGTAGCCAATTCGTGTATCAAATTTGTGACGCATCAACAGCATGTTCAAATGAAGTAACCGTTAACTTCTAAGCTTCATTTAACAGAAGATGACCAGGCAATAAAACGCCAGATAATAGTTATAACACCGATATATTAAGTATTAGATACTGATGTTATAGCTAGCTAAAAATCCCTAACAATTAAAACAGTTAGGGATTTTTATTTTAATAAGATGTTGATATTCAGTTAAATAATGTAAAAAAAACACTGAGCATCAAGACGGTCAGTGTTTTATATTTAACAGATACTTTATTGAGCTAACGCTAGAAAAGATTAAACATCATCTTCAATGTTATCTATGCCTTTTGTGCGTTCTATACTCTCAAGCTTGTGATGAATCGCCGCTTTAATCATCATATAGGCACTGATGGGTGCAGTAAGTAATAAAAATAGCGAGATCAGTATTTCTTTTACGCTAAACCCTGTATGAGTGGTACTAAAAAAGATCATTGCAGCAGTTAACAACGATGCCATGCCGAGTGTTGTAGCTTTAGTGGGTCCATGAAGTCGCATAAAAAAATCTGGCATTTTTACTAAGCCAATAGAGCCAACGAGTACAAAAGAGCCGCCAATTAATAATAATATTGAAATAATCCATTCTGCCATAACTTACCCCTTACTCTATAATATCGCCACGCAGCAAATACTTACATACCGCAACAGTACTAACAAATCCTAACATAGCGATTAACAGCGCTGCTTCAAAATATAATGCAGTGCCCATACTCATACCGTATAAAATGATCAATGCGATTGTATTGATATACATCGTATCGAGTGCAAGTATTCTATCGGGTATAGAAGGTCCCATTAATAAGCGCCATACATTTAATAATAACGACAAACCTATCATAGCAAAAACAATTGAAATCACAGTTTCTAACATTGAAACATCTCCTTAAGAGGCGCTTCATAACGTTGTTTAATCATTTTTATTAAGGCCTGTTCATCTTTTAGATCTAAAACGTGTATTAGCAAAAACTGTTGTTCAAGCTTTTCACCTTCACTCAAGCTTTCTCTCCAAGGGTACACTTCCGCACTGACAGTGCCTGGCGTTAATGAAACAGTACTTGCCAAAATAGTAATGGGCAAACTGTGTGTTAAGTCTAATGGTACTTTAACAAACCCAGGTGTTAGTTTTTTAGTGGGCCCTAATATTAAAATAGCAACCTGAACATTGGCCGTAATAATGTCATATAAAACCAACGCTAAATGGCGTAACGCTAAACCAGGTTTAATAATGATGGGTTGCTTTGTTCTAAACGGGCTAGTCACCAAAGGAATGACTATCGCTAAAGTAGTGGCTAAGAAAATATGCCCTGCTGACAAGCTGTTATTTAACACCAACCAGACAGTAAACAGTACCAGGCTCATTAAAGGAGCGGGTAGCCATTTAAATCGTGTTTCTAATCGCATTACTGTCCTCCTGAAAGGATAAGTTTAATGTTGTTATTAAAATCATGTAACTGGGTAGCTGCACCAATGGCATACTCACTTAATGGTCCAGCAAAAATAGTCATTAATGGTGCACCAGAGATGAGAATAAGCAAGGCGACTAATTGCGCTGGATGAACACGTTCTTGCTTTGTATCAGTGGTTATTTTAGCATGATGATGCCAAAATAAAGTGCTACCAGCTTTAGACACAGCAAATAATATAGCTAAACTTGCAAAAAGATATATTGGCCAAAACACCAAGGTATATTCAGCATTTAAAGTTGCTTTAAGCAGCCATACTTTTCCAATGAAACCAGACAAAGGTGGCATGCCTATCACCGCAATCGCTGCAATCAAAAAACAAGCGCCAAGCAACTTTGGCTGAGAAACAGCAGAGCCTGCAGAAATACGGTCGGCAACATCACCACGTTGGCGACCAATTAAGTCAGCTAAAATAAAGAGTGCTGCTGTAACCAACGTTGAGTGCACTAAGTAATAGATAGCTGCGGAAGTTGCTTCAATAGTTTGTACCGCAACTAATGCAACCAAGGTACCCACCGACACAATCACCAAATTAGCGATTAACTTTCTTAAATCTTTACTGGCTAAAACACCTACCGCGCCCATAGCAATTGTAGCAAGCCCTAACCACCACAACCAACTTTGCGCCATATGAGTTAATTCGCCCGCTTCATCACCAAATATAAGTGTATAAACACGCATCATTGAATAGACACCCACTTTGGTCATAATGGCAAATAATGCCGCGACAACAGGTATTGCTGTTGCATAAGTATTAGGTAACCATAAATGGAGTGGTAGCAAAGCGCCTTTTAAAGCAAATACCACCAATAATAACATCCCACCAATTTTGGCTAAGTAAACATCATCACCTTGTAAAAGTGCTACTTTCTGAGCCATATCAGCCATATTTAGTGTACCTAATACACCATACAAAATCCCTAAAGCAATCAAGAAAATCGCTGAGCCAACCAGATTAAGGATCACGTACTGCAAAGCAACTCGGGTATTTTTTTTATCTCCACCATGCATTAGCAACGAATACGAGGCGATAAGTAATACTTCAAAAAAGACGAATAGATTAAAAGCATCACCGGTTAAGAATGCGCCGTTGACCCCTAAAATTAAAAAATGTACAAGTGGATGAAAAAAACTCCCTTTATCATCATCTCCTGCACTCGCATATAACACACAGACAACACCGAGCAATGTCGTTAAACACACTAATAATGTCGAGAGGGGATCAGCAACGAGTACAATACCAAAGGGTGCACTCCAATCGCCGATAGCATAAACCTGAGTACCATCAGCTTGGACTTTGAGTAGTAAAGCCAATGAGACGGCAAATGTAAAAACGCTGAGTACGACAGAAGCCACTCTTCGGGTACTTTTATTGGAGCCAAAGGGAGGCATCAATAAAATAACACCCGCAAGTATCGGCAATAAAATCGGTAAAAAGGTCAAATTCTGGATCATACGTTTACCTTTTTATCTTTTTCTGGCTGGCCATCTACATGGTCACTGCCTAGATCTGCTCGCCCTCTGATAGCTAAAATAACCACGAAGGCAGTCATTGCAAAACCAATAACTATCGCGGTTAACACTAAAGCTTGTGGCAATGGATCGGTATATTCTGAAGAGGTTCCAAGCACCGCAGCATTATTGATGCTAAGCCGCCCAGATGAAAACAGAAATAAATTAACCGCGTAAGAAAACATCGTTAGCCCTAATACGATAGGGAACGTTCTAGAACGTAAGATTAGAAACACGCCACAAGACACTAAAAGCCCAACGCAGGATGCGTAAAGTAATTCCATTAAATTTTCACCTCTTCTTTAGGCCCGCTAGCTAATTGACCAAGACTTGCCAAAATCATTAATGTCGCGCCTACAACTGTAATATAAACACCCAGATCAAAGATCAGTGCACTGGCAAGTTCAATTTTACCAATAATGGGAATATCGAAATAGTCAAACCACGTAGTCATGAACGGCCTACCAAAGAACCAACTACCCACACCAGTAAATGTCGCAATAGCAATTCCTGAGGCAATAATTTTCCGATAATTAATCGTTAAACGAGTAGATATCCAGGCTGAGCCGTGTGCAATATACTGTAAAATAAAGGCAACTGAGGTCACTAAACCTGCAATAAATCCACCACCGGGAAGATTATGACCACGTAAGAAAATATAAAACGAGATCATTAATGCCAAGGGGAGTAATGACTGAGAAATACTGGCTAATAAAATAGGGTAACGCTCTTTCGCCCATAGTCGCCCTTCACTATCCCTAACAGGAAGAAGTAACGGTAGGTTGATTAAAAGCTTATAAATACCCAGCGCAGCAATACCTAATACGCAAATTTCACCTAAGGTGTCAAAGCCGCGAAAATCAACCAAAATAACATTAACAACGTTGGTACCGCCGCCACCTGTTTTAGCATTGGCTAAGAAGAATTCTGATATTGACTCAAGTGGGCGGGTAATTAATGCATAGCAAATACTCGCGACGACAACCCCTAAAGCAGCAGAGATCCCTAAATCGCGTACCACACGTAAAGAGCTAGACTCTTTGGGTGAATGCTGTGGCAAGAAAAACAAGGCCAGCATCAGTAAAACAATAGTGACGACTTCAACCGTTAATTGCGTTAAGGCTAAATCAGGTGCTGAGAAGCGAGTAAACACGACAGACACCATTAAACCAACAACTGATATCATTAATAACGACACCACTCTTGCACGGTACCAAATCACCGTACTTATTGCGCCAATCATTAATAATGCTGCGCCAATCGCGTTATGAAGATCAATTGGCGTCAATTCTTTTTGCCCGCTTAGTTGGTGCATTTCAAATAATGGCCAACCAGCAAAGATTAAAACAAAAACAAACATTAGCATTAGATAACGTTGTAAAGAACCATTTTCTATGTCGTTTATTTTTCGCTGACTCCACTTTGTGATGAGATATATACTGTCATCAAAAGCCTTCTTGGCATTCAAGTTAGGCATAGATGCCTGAAATTGAAACAGATAACGTCGCTGGGTATACAGAAATAAACCACCGATTACGGCTATAGCACTCATCAAGAGTGGCAAATTAAAACCGTGCCATAACGCAACTTTAAATTCAGGAACATATCCACCGAGTACGGCAAAAGACGCTGCTTTTAAAATGTCATCAATAATAAAGTTAGGGAACACCCCGACGATTAAACATAAAGCGACCAGTATTTCGATAGGCACTCGCATATAACGCGGTGGCTCACTGGGTTGTTTAGGTAAATCTATAGGGTCACCATTAAAGAAAACATCGTGGATAAAGCGAGCTGAGTAAGCCACAGCTAATGCTCCTGCAACGGTAGCAAGTACAGGTATAAGCCAAGACATAGACCCAAGTAATTGTTGATGCAGTGTTTCAGCAAAAAACATTTCTTTAGACAAGAAACCATTTAACAGCGGTACACCCGCCATCGCAGCCGCAGCAACCATGGCTAACGTCGCGGTATAAGGCATAAATCGCCACATACCGTTGAGTTTCCGCATGTCACGCGTACCCGTTTCATGATCAATAATACCCGTTGCCATAAATAATGAAGCTTTAAATATGGCATGATTGATTATATGAAAAATGGCAGCAACAGCGGCAAGCTTAGTGTCCAAACCAAATAATAAAGTGATTAACCCTAAATGACTGATCGTTGAATAGGCTAACAGCCCTTTTAAATCATGTTTAAATAACGCAATATAAGCGCCGAGTAACATGGTAGTTAATCCGGTTAAACTCACCAGAATAAACCATATATCGGTACCCGCTAATGCAGGATAAAAACGCGCTAATAAGAAAATCCCAGCCTTTACCATAGTAGCAGAATGTAGATAAGCACTAACCGGCGTTGGCGCAGCCATAGCATGAGGTAGCCAAAAGTGAAAAGGAAACTGTGCCGATTTTGTGAAAGCGCCCAGTAAGACTAAAATTAGAGTGATTTCATACCAAGCATGCGCTTGAATAATTTCTCTGCTCGCTAAGATCGCATCTAAATTATAACTACCAACGATATTACCCAATAAAAGCAAACCCGCCAGCAATGCTAAACCACCACCACCGGTTACGATTAAGGCCATGATTGCGCCCTTTCGTGCCTCGGGTTTATGCCACCAATAGCTAATTAACAAAAACGAACTAATACTGGTTAGCTCCCAGAAGAACCAGAGCTGAATGATATTATTCGACATGACAATACCAAGCATCGCTGTCATAAATAACATCAAATAAGCATAAAGCTTGGGCATAGAGTCTTTACTACTGAGGTAATAACGGGCATAAAAGATAACTAATATGCCTATTCCTAAGATCATAAATACAAACAACAGCGCTAAGCCATCTAAACGAAAGGCGATATCTATACCCAGTAAAGGGATCCAAGAGATTGTTTCCCTAATAACCTTGCCAGCAAAAATAGCTGGCGCTAAGCTAATCGTCATCAATAATGCAATGATAGGCATTAACAACGTCAACGCAGTTGATTGATTACGTGTTAATTTTCCCGTTCTTGAGGAAATAATACTGCCGAGTAACGATAGCAAGGGTATCCAAAGCAAAGTCATAGAGTAAGCCTTTTTATTTTTATAATTATAAGTAATGACATCGGAACATAGACATAATATGTCGCTAAACTAAATTTAACAACATTATCTCCTTATAAAAGTGTAATTGAAATTAATTTAAAAGCACTTAAGTATAAACTGAATAAAAGTTAAGCGGCGAATATTCGGAAAAGCATTGTTTTTTTCGACGATTGTTTGATTATCAACCACAGTGCATTGGTTAATAAGAGAATAGTCGGTATAGTGTTAATTTACTATATAAATAGAAGACTTACCATAATGAAAAAATTAGATGATATAGATTTACGCATTTTAACCATTTTATATCGCGATGCTGATATCACTAATAAAGAGTTAGCTTCTCAAATAGGGGTGGCACCTTCTACGTGTTTAGAGCGTGTAAAACGTATGAAACATAAAAATATAATTACCGGCGCTTGTATCGAGATTGATTTCAAAAGTTTAGGTGGAAATATAGAAGCCATTGCCGCTATTCGCTTGCAGCCCTATTCTGAAGATATTGTTAACAACCTTCGCGACGATTTACTTAAACTTCCTGAAATTGTTAGCTTATATCACATGGGCGGCAGCTATGATTATTTCATTCATATGTCAGTTAAAGACAGTGAACATTTACGACAGTTTGTCTTCAATGCAATTACCTCAAGAGATGAAGTAACCACCGTAGAAACCTCTCTTATTTTTGAACACAGTCGCAGCGGGGTATTGCCCAACTTTGATGATGAGGACTAATCAGTCTGAGTAATTATGCGATAGTGCTTTAACGCTAGAAGCCTCGTTTTAAAGAAGGCTTCTATTTATAATAATTATTTTTCAAAGTCTTTGCTTTCAAAATAAAGTGGACTTATTGTGCCGCAATTGAGGAACTTATACAGCAGCTCAGTTTCTTTTGGCACAGCTGCTGAAGTACGAAAACGTGGCAAGCACCCTGCTTCTACGTCAATATTTAGTAAGTGTGAAAAGCTAGGTGCTTTTTGAATTTTATGAATATAAATTTTATAATTCTTTTTCAAATCGACAACGTCATACTCTTGCTGATTACTAGAATCCTGTATATCGTCTAGTTCACGAACGTATAATTTTTTAGCAAAGGTCAAGGGTATATTTTCATAAACCAATATTCCCCCTCGAGAAAAATGCCCTGCGTATACATCAGCCATAATGACCATTTCCTCGCCTCGCATCAAACGCTGCAAATTAAAAGGCTTGGCTTTTATCGTCGTTAATTGCCCATCACGTACGGTTTGCAAAAGTGCTAAATCTTTATTCTCAATTTTATATAATAACTGCACATTACTCGGCCTATCATAGGTTGTCATCACCGAAGCATATATAGCAGAGCGCTGAACAAAGAGCACCATATTATGTTCACCCATAAATGAAGGGTCTATTGGTGGCAACTCTTTAACTTCTTCATTAGCAAAGCTGGTTGAATTTAATATAATTAAGAGTAAAACAAGTAAAAGTCTTTTCATTAAAGTTCGCTCGATAAAATGTGTTTGACGTTAGACCAACACGAGTGATTGGTCTAATTATTAAAGGTGATTATAAACCATCTATAAAAAAAGGCTAAATGAATTAACATTCAACCAATTTGTTTTAAAAATACAGCGCTATAAATGTAAAGTGACTAATATCGTTACTTGTCAGTCTTTGAACGCTTTGTTTTAACTATCCTAATTTGTTTATCATGCTTTTCGTTTGAACGCTTTGTTTTAACAATCCTACTTTGTTTATTATGCTTTTCGTTTGAACGCTTTGTTTTAATGACCCTACTTTGGTTATCATGCTTTTTGTTTGAACCTTGTCTTTTAGAACTAATTGAAGTATTAGCAGAACGATAAGTATGCTGCTTGGCACTTTTCTTATCGATGTTAGTGGCAAGCTGTTTGGGCCTTTCTTTATTTACAGTTCGACTCGCTCGGTAAACCTTTTCGGCTTTAGTTTTTTTAGACTGATCATAAGATCTGTGCTGTCTTGTTGTCGGCTTTGATACATGTTTTGATACAGGTTTTGAAAAAGTATTTGTCGCCTTGTCAGTTATACGGTTTACTCGTCGAGCGCTTTCATTGGGCTTGTGCCTTATGGTAGATAGAGCTCGCTTGGTATTACCTTGTAGCTTATTGTGCACGACAGCATGATTTCTATTGCTAGATTCGCTGATCCTTACTCGCTTGTCCTTATACTTAACGCGAGTATGCTTGTTTCGATAAGCCACACCTTTACGGTGAACGGGCTGGTGTCTCCAACGTTTAGCATAGCCACCATTAGCAATTAAGTGACGAGGACGCTGTTCATAGTAGCGATATGAAGAACGACGAGTATTCGCTACAACCACCTGGCGATTATGCCAATGAAAAGCACTAAAAAAATAATCAAACGAAATATGAACGCCAGCATGCCAATAGAAAGGATTGGAGCGACTTACATAAACACTACGCTGAGGTTGCCAGTAAACAGGAGGATAAGATGACCAATGCCAAGCACCATAAACCATGCGTGTATCATAATACGGCACATAAACAATCTCCTTCTCTCTTGCTTCAATAACAATATTACTGTCTTGATAGCTAACCTCCATATTATCCATTTCACCCAGGTTTCCGGCAAGTTGAGCTTGCTTTCTTAACCGTTGAATACTTTCTAATAATATCGACTCATCTTGTAAAAAAGCATCACCAAGCTGTTGAGTCCAGGTTAAATCGTCACTAAGTCGGCTAAGAATACGCTCAAAAGACACTAATGCTTTAACACTGGCATCCCAATTAAAATCTTTTACCGCTTGAGCCACTTGCTCAGTATTTAGTCTTGTGTTTTTCTTTAGCCAGCGATGGGCTTCGATTATTTCAATAGGATAGGTAGCAGCAATTAAAATATGAGTTAATAAGCTGTCGGGATAAAGTGCAATGGGTGCTAGCATTTGTGCTAATTCAGCTTCACTAAATAGCTGCTGCTCTTGTTGCACTTGTTGCTGAAGCGCTGACTGTGAAGGCTGGTACTCAGCGTACAAGTTAAAGCTAACTAAGGCAGCAAAGCTGAATAAAAACGTGACTTTTTTCATCGTTATAATCCTTATGACTAATTCTAGAACACAAAGATAACAACACTAAACTGAACGTAACCTGAACAGCTTTCTCGGCTATTTGTTAACAAAGCCTACAAGGGTTTAAAAGATAAGTGTAAAAACAGCACCATTAAGTGTTGTTGAGTTACTGATGGTTAATTGGCCTTGATAACTACTGACTAAATCATTAACAATAGCTAAACCAATACCATGACCCGCTTGATAGGTGTCTGCTCTGCCACCACGCGATAAAATAATATCGCGTTGAGACGCTTCAATACCCGCGCCATCATCGGCAATTTCAATCGTTAATATTTTTGCAGAACTAATCACGCTAATGGCAATTTTATGCTTAGCCGCTTTACAGGCGTTATCGAGAAGGTTTCCTAAAATTTCCATTAAATCGGCTTCATCACCCTTAAATATAGCACTTGCATCAACATTGACGGCAAATGATAAATTCTTATCATGATATATTTTCGCTAACGTGCTGATTAGCTTGTCAACAACGGGCTTAATTTTTACACCTAAGTGCCATGAAGACTGCCCGGCACTTTGAGCTCTTTTAAGTTGATGTTCAATAATGTTATTAATTAATGTTAATTGTTCACTGGCGCTTGCTGAAATATTCTGTTGGCTTTGAATAACGGCCAGTGGATTTTTAAGGCTATGCGCTAAATCTGACAAGGCATTACGATAGCGTTTTCGTTGGTTCTCTTCCAGTGCCAATAAGGCGTTTAATTGCTGAGTCACCGGTTGTAATTCAAGAGGATAGTTGGCGTCTAGGGCTTTCTTTTGCCCTTTCTCTATATGCTCAAGCTCTTGAGATAATACAGTTAATGGTTTTAAGGTCCATAATAACCAGGCAATTTGTACAAAAACAAAGACAACCATTAATGCCAGCAGCCATGCCCATAATGTTTTTTCAAAGTCATTGAGAGCGCTTAATAAGGCTTGTTGGTCTTTTATCAGATGCAGTGTTATTTCAAAGTCTTGGCCGTTATCAGAAAAACTCGCACTAAAGCTATAAAGTAGATGAGGACTGTCCGCTAGGCTTATTTTTGAAATCAGTGTTTGCCCAACATCAGGCGATGGCAATACCGCCGTTAGAGACAAGGTCAGCAGAGATTGTGATTGCCAAAGTATTTTGTTTTTTATCGCGCCTATTTCCGTTTCTTTTGACCGTTTGGTAATTAAGGCATACAAGCCTGATTGGTTAATATTGAATTGGTTTTCTAGCAAGAGCTCCGGCATTAACAAGAGATTATTTTCAACTTCTGCCACAGTAAAAATAGAATAACTATAGGCTTTTAACTCGTTTTTCAACGCCACATTTAATTGCCGTTCAAAGGCATTCGATAAGGTTAAGCCAATAATAGGCAGCATCACTACCGTCATCGCTAACGTACTTAATAATAATCGAACTTTTAAGGAGTTCATTTACTTGGTATATCCACGTGACCTCATTAATCTAACCGCTTTAATTTATAGCCATGGCCGCGCAACGTTTCGATAAAACCATAGCTATTATCTGGGTCGAGTTTTTTTCTTAAGCGCCTGATAAATACTTCAATAACATTTGAATCGAGATCGAAGTCTTGGTCATAAATATGTTCAGTCAGTGTTGCCTTTGAAGTCACTTCGTCAAGGTGAAGCATCATATACTCAAGTAACTTATATTCTGAACTACTTAACTTTATTGCCTTATTATCAACTTCAACCTGCAAGCTTTTGGTATTAAGACTTAACGGGCCATTCTTTATTAACGGACTTGCTTGCCCTGCAGAACGTCTGATCAGTGCATTTAAGCGGGCGAGTAATTCTTCAGCTTGAAAAGGTTTGGTTAAATAATCATCGGCTCCAGCATCTAAGCCAGCCACTTTATCCTGCCAACTATCTCTTGCAGTTAACACCAAAATGGGAAAGTCGATATTTTTTTCACGCAGAGATCTAATCACACTGATACCGTCTATTATAGGTAAACCAACATCTATAATAGCAGCGTCGTATGGATATTCTTGCCCTTGAAATAAGCCTGTTTCGCCATCACTCGCCACATCGACTAGATAATGAGCGGCAGTTAAATGGGCATATAGGTTTTGCTGTAAAGCAATATCGTCTTCAATAAATAACAACCGCATAGTGATCACCCTCCATTAATCTTCCCTGTCTTAGCATCAACATAAATAGAAATGATATGACCATCAGTTTTAATTAATTTTACCCGATAACCCGACTTTTTATTCTCAACTTTTAACACTTTTCCACCAAAACGACTTTTAGCTAATTTTGCGGCATCTTTACTACTTTTCACTTTCAACTGTTGCTGATTATTTTTTTGCATATTACTTGCTGATACACCCGTTCCTTGAGCCATTGCATCAATAGAAAGTGTAGCGATAAAAAGAAAAACTAACGGTAAAGCAAATTTCATGGTTATTCCAAAGACAAAGTTAAAAGTGAGTCTAACTATACATAGCCATAGCTTATTTAAAATTATAAACCTTAGCAACTGAATATCAGCTGAACATTCCTTTAAAGCCGCTATATCGATTTTATAACGAGGGGTAACTAGAGTTCCCACTGATAAATCAACAGATATATCATAGCTTACCAGTGAACTACTCGGCACTAAAGTACCGAGTTTTCTCGACGGTACTGATAAAGTGTTCAGCTTACATTCATCTTTACTGCGCTTTAATAGCACCACTAAACAAAGCAGGTAGGATATATTATGTTAATAAATAATAAAGCAGCGAAGTCAGTTCGTGCGAATTCACTTAAAAAAATAATGTTATTGATAACCTTTAGCATATTACCTTTAACTTATGTCACTGCCAGCGAATTAAAGGTTTTACCCGCTAGTGTTTCTCAAGGAGCACTTAAACACAATATCACTGAGTCACAGCGAAAAAAAATAATTGCAACGAATAAGCTAGCCGAGCTATCCGATCAAGTCAGCGGCAAAGCGAATGCTCACATAAGAGGCTCTACACTTAATAATCAAGCCAAGAGCACTGCACAAGCAAAAAGTGGTGAAGCCATACAAAAAGTGAGTAACCACTATGATCAGCAGTTCACTATTTATAGTGCGGCGAGTTTTCTGCAAGAAGATTATGACAGAGATGGCTATTATCAAACTTTCAGTGTGACTTTTGATGCAGACGTATATAGCTATAGCGAAAATCACCTCGCCGAAGTGTATGCTTTACTCTATCTCAGTAAAAATGGTGGCCCTTGGCAGCACTATTTCACCACAGATAATTTTCTTATAGAAGGCGACACTGATGCCGATGAATACGAAGTAATTTCTACATTTATGTCTGGCTATGAAAGTGATCACTACGATGTGTTAATCGACTTATATCAAGTCGGTTATCAGGGTATTGCTGCGAGTTACAGTGCGGATGACAGTAACGCGTTATACGCACTGCCGTTAGAGAGTGCTGAGTATGACCAGGCTTATACTGAAGTCATCGAAGTAATAGAAGTCGTCGAGATCAGACAAACTCATGGCGGCAGTCTGTTTAGCTTATTATTGGTATTACTCAGTGGTCTACTTATGCGAGTAAAGCGCCATTAATCATTAGCCAGAAAAACAAAAAAGCCACAAACAAGTTTGTGGCTTTTTTAATGTCTATATTTCAACAAACTTTTAGCTCATCGAATGGCAGTACTTTAGCTTTTCAGGTCATCAAAAAACTTTTTAACGCCATCAAAGAAACCGGTCTCTTTAGGGCTATGCTTTATGGTGCTTTTACCCATTTTTTCGTCTAACTGACGTAATAAATCTGCTTGATCGCCAGACAAGTTAACCGGTGTTTCTAGAACAACTTTACACATTAAGTCGCCTATTGAGTGGCTGCGTACTGATTTAACACCTTTACCACGTAAACGGAACATTTTACCCGTTTGCGTTTCTTTAGGTATTTTCAGCTTCACTTTACCTTCAAGTGTTGGTACTTCTATTTCGCCACCCAATGCTGCTGTGGTGAAGCTAATAGGCACTTCACAATAAAGGTTGTTTTCATCACGGACAAATATTTTATGATCACGTACATTTGCTTGTACATATAAATCACCTGCAGGTGCACCATGTTCACCAGCTTCACCTTCGCCTGACAAGCGAATTCTGTCACCTGTATCTACACCTGGCGGTATTTTCACTGAAAGTGTTTTGGTTTTTTCAACTCGGCCTTGACCGCGACATGAGGTACAAGGGCTAGCAATAACTTTACCTTTACCACTACATGTTGGACAAGTCTGTTGAACAGCAAACAAACCTTGACGCATTTGTACCTGGCCATGACCATGACAAGTTGTACAAGATTTTGCACTGGTACCTTTTTTAGCGCCAGAACCATCACAAGGCTCACAACTAACAAAAGTTGGTACTTTAATTTCTAAGGTTTTACCCCGAACAGCATCTTCAAGACTTAACTCTAGGTTGTAGCGAAGATCTGAACCTCGTTGTTGACGTTGCTGACGTCCGCCACCGCGGCCACCACCAAAAATATCACCAAAAATATCACCAAAATCTTGACCGAAGCCTCCACCACCATGACCACCGCCACCGCCATGACCACCTTGTTCAAATGCAGCATGACCATATTGGTCAAAAGCAGCACGCTTTTGGTCGTCATTTAGAATTTCATAAGCTTCTTTAACTTCTTTAAATAGCTCTTCTTTGTCTTTATCACCGGCATTACGGTCAGGATGAAGCTTCATCGCTAAACGTTTGTAGGCTTTTTTGATATCACGCTCAGACGCATCTTTTGATACTTCTAGCACTTCATAATAATCGCGTTTTGACATAGTGACTTCTTTTAACTGGTGTTGAAATTTTAGATATTAATTAAGTAAAATGACATTATAAATAGTTAGCTATTTTCAATGGCATTTTATAACGATTTTTAACGTAAGAAGCGCTGGTGTTTAAACCAGCGCTTATATATTTTCCGTTATTGAAGACTATTTGTCTTCTTTAACTTCTTCAAATTCAGCGTCAACAACATCGTCGTCAGCTGGCGCAGCGCCGTCTGATTCAGGAGCGCCTTCTTGAGCACCGGCTTTCGCTTGAGCAATTTCCATTAACTTAGCTGATGCTTCGATAACGGCTTGAGATTTAGCTTCAATCGCTTCTTTATCGTCGCCTTTGATCTCAGTTTCAAGTTCAGTTAATGCTGTTTCAATTTTTTCTTTGTCTTCGCTTGGTAAGTCATCGCCCGCTTCTACAATTTGCTTGCGAGTGGTATGAACTAGACCGTCAGCTTGGTTACGTGCTTTAACTAATTCTTCAAACTTAGCATCTTCATCAGCGTTAGCTTCTGCGTCACGTACCATTTGTTCTACTTCTTCATCAGATAAGCCAGAAGAAGCTTTAATGGTAATCTTCTGTTCTTTACCTGTGTTCTTATCTTTAGCTGTTACGTGTAAAATACCATCAGCATCAATATCGAAAGTTACTTCAATCTGTGGTGTTCCACGTGGTGCTGCATCGATACCTTCAAGGTTAAATTGCCCTAAAGATTTGTTTGCAGACGCTTGCTTACGCTCACCTTGAACAACATGAACCGTTACCGCAGCTTGATTATCGTCAGCTGTAGAAAAGGTTTGTGACTGTTTAGTTGGGATAGTGGTGTTTTTATCGATAACTTTCGTCATCACGCCGCCCATTGTTTCGATACCTAATGATAATGGCGTAACGTCTAATAAAAGTACGTCAGTTACATCACCAGAAAGAACACCTGCTTGTATTGCTGCACCAGCGGCAACGGCTTCATCAGGGTTAACATCTTTACGAGGTTCTTTACCGAAAAATTCTGTTACTGCTTTTTGTACCATTGGCATGCGTGACTGACCACCAACTAAGATAACATCATTGATATCACTTACTGATAAGTCTGCGTCTTTAAGCGCTTGTGCTAATGGTATTAACGTTGCTTTAACCATGTCTTCAACTAAAGACTCTAATTTAGCACGCGTTACTTTAATGTTCATGTGCTTAGGGCCGCTGCCGTCAGCTGTGATGTAAGGTAAGTTAACATCTGTTTGTTGTGCTGAAGAAAGTTCACATTTAGCTTTTTCTGCTGCTTCTTTCAAACGCTGCATTGCAAGAGGATCAGTCGTTAAATCCATACCTTGGTCTTTCTTAAATTCAGCAACAAGATAGTTGATTAAACGGTTATCAAAATCTTCACCACCTAAGTGAGTATCACCGTTAGTCGCTAATACTTCAAACGTGTGCTCGCCTTCAACTTCATCAATTTCAATAATTGAAATATCGAAAGTACCACCACCTAAGTCGTAAACAGCAATAACTTTATCGCCTTCTTGCTTGTCCATGCCGTAAGCAAGAGCAGCAGCAGTTGGCTCATTGATAATACGTTTAACTTCAAGACCAGCAATACGACCCGCATCTTTAGTTGCTTGGCGTTGTGAATCATTGAAGTAAGCAGGAACTGTGATTACTGCTTCTGTTACTGCTTCGCCTAAAAAGTCTTCAGCAGTTTTTTTCATTTTCTTTAAAACTTCAGCTGAAACTTGTGGTGGTGCAACGTTCTTATCACGTGTTGTAACCCAAGCATCACCGTTGTCAGCTTTAACAATACCAAAAGGCATAATTTTAATATCACGCTGAACTTCTTCGTCTTCAAAGCGACGACCAATTAAACGCTTAATGGCGTATAATGTATTTTTTGGGTTTGTAACAGATTGGCGTTTAGCAGGTTGACCTACTAACGTTTCGCCATCTTCTGTGTATGCAATAATTGAAGGAGTTGTACGATCGCCTTCTGCATTTTCAATTACACGTGCTTTGCCGCCATCTAGTACAGCAACACAAGAGTTTGTTGTCCCTAGGTCAATACCGATTATTTTGCCCATCTTGAGGATCTCCGAATACTAATTAAAATAAAGCTTATTAAAATAAGATTTTTTAATAAACCTGTTGATGAAACAAATAGTGGGGGCAGTAAAATCCTTTTCAACTAATTTCCAAGAAAAAAAGTAAATTTATTTCATTATTTAGCTATTTATGAAGATTTTTTTGTTGTTTCTCACCGATAGCGATAAAACACCCTAATAAAACTTATTTGCCTGCTAAAAACAAAAAAGCGGTAAGAAGTTTTATAGAAACTTCTTACCGCTTTTTTTAATGATATTTTTTATGCTGTGGTATCAACTACCGGAGCAGATTTAGAAACCATTACCATCGCTGGACGAATTAAACGGCCATTGAGTTCATAACCTTTTTGCATCACAGCAATAACGGTATTTGGCGCAACGCCCGGAACTTCTTGCATAGACATCGCTTGATGCAATTCAGGATTAAAAGGTTGGTCTTGTGGATCAACACCTTTAACGCCAAATTTTTCTAACGAAGCAATTAAACCTTGTAGGGTTAATTCAAGACCTTCAATAATGCCGGTATTGTTTTCATCTTCTTTATCTATATTCTGCAAAGCACGTTCTAAATTGTCTACTGACACTAACATTTCAGCAGCAAATTTTTCTAAAGCAAATTTACGTGCTTTATCGACGTCTTGTGCGCTACGGCGGCGAATATTATCAACTTCTGCTTTAGCACGAACCACAGAATCTTTTTGATCTGCGATAGTGGTTTGCGCTGAAGAAAGGCTTAACTCAAGTTCGTTAATCTTTTCTTGCTCGGCACTAATCACTTCATGGGCATGAATATGTTGAACTTCGACTTGCTCTTCAGCTTGGTCGATAATTTCTTGCGCCATAATTTCTTCGGGCGTTAAAGCTTCTGTTGATGCTTCAGCTGTATTTTTATTTTCTGTTGACTCATTAGTCATGAAAGCTCCAAAATAAACTAATAATATATTTAACAATATAAAGGTTATATAAATCTGATAACGGTAATTATGGGGACTTCTTGCTACGATTCAAGCTTAAATACAATTTAATTAAGTTTGTTGTTACTGAGCGCTGGTCAGCGTTTTGAGAACAAATATCATTTTTTTATATATAGTCATTCTATTTAAAAGCAATTACCTGCAGTTATCCAATCGTTTAAAAACGCTTAAACCTCCACTTTAAAAGGCTTACAGCCTACATTATTTGTTTCGAATAAATAAGCATTCTCTTCAATTAATGCCTTAACCCTAAATCTTCTAAATCTCGATGAAAGCGAAAAATTTAATAAAAATGGTAGTCAGTAAATGATTTATAAAAAAGTCAACTTTACAAGCCATGAAAATACAGCGAAACTATTATTAATCCTAAGATACAAACAACTTACTGCGTAGACATGAGCAAAATTTATAACACCATAGGTTTAATAGGCAAACCAAATCACGAAGGAGCCGGCGCAACAATAACAGCGCTCTATCAATTTCTTACCGGACAAGGTTATCAGGTATTAATTGAAAGCTCAGTTGCCCCATCAATCGATATCGATAATCTAACGATTAGTACCCTAGTAGAAATTGGTGAACAAGCTGACCTGGCTATAGTCGTGGGCGGTGATGGTTATATGTTAGGTGCCGCGAGGGTTTTATCATGTTTTGATATCGGTGTTATTGGTGTAAACAGAGGGAACTTAGGCTTTCTTACCGATTTATCGCCCGATGAATTAATTGAACCACTTGAGAAAATTTTACGTGGCGAGTCGCGCGCTGAGCAACGTTTTATTATTGAAGCAGAAGTTTATCGCCACGGAAAATTAAAAAGCTCTAACAGTGCGGTCAATGAAGCAGTGCTACACGCAGGAAAAGTAGCAAGCATGATTGAATTTGAAGTTTACATTGATGGTAGCTTTATGTTCAGCCAACGCTCTGATGGCTTAATCGTGTCAACACCTACTGGCTCAACCGCCTATTCAATGTCGGCAGGTGGTCCAATTTTAACACCCAATTTAAATGCCTTATCTTTAGTGCCGATGTTTCCACACACCCTAACCAGTAGACCCATAGTCGTCGACGGCAATAGTGAAATAAAATTATTACTCGCCAATGAGAACTATGAAAGCTTACAAGTAAGTTGTGATGGCCATGTTATTTTAGCGGTATTACCAGGTGATGAAGTTATTATCAGAAAAAGTGAATATACGCTGCGATTAGTTCATCCACTAGACCATGACTACTTTAATGTACTGCGAAGTAAATTAAGTTGGGGCAATAAGCTTTATTAATTTTTAACAAATTCAAGCTGTTGAATTTTTATTCGATTAACACTTGCACAAAACCACTTTACTGTATAAATTAACAGTTATACATATTTATACAGTGAATTGGTTTCTCATGCTTTTACATCTTAACATTCAAAACTTCGCCATTGTGCGCTCCCTAGATATAGATTGGCGCAAAGGTATGACAACCATCACCGGAGAAACAGGTGCGGGTAAATCGATAGCTATTGATGCCTTAGGTTTATGTTTAGGCGATAGAGCGCTCACTAATGTTGTAAGACCCAATACTAAAAAAGCAGAGTTAGCCGCAACCTTTGATATCAACAAAAACATTTCCGCACAAAAATGGCTTAAAAAAAATGGCCTATCCCTAACAGACGAACACGATGCTGAGTTAGATTGTGAATGTATTTTACGCCGAGTAATATCAGCTGAAGGACGCTCAAAGGCTTACATTAACGGTAGCCAAGTTCCGCTTGCCCAACTTAAAGATATCGCACAATTTTTAATAAGTATTCATGGCCAACACGATCACCAACTCATTGTTAAGCCGGCTCAACAGCGTAAAATACTTGATGAGTATGCCGATCATCAGCACTTATTAGACGACGTTCAATATTACTATCAGCAATGGCGAAATCTCAATACAGAACTAAAACAGTTACAAGAAAGTAAAGAGCAACGCGAAGCAAAACTGCAGTTATTACAATACCAAGTGACCGAGCTAGACGAATTTTCACTACAAACGGGTGAGTTTCAAATTCTAGAAAGTGATTACAAACGTCATAGTAACGGTCAGTCATTATTGACCGGAACTTTGAAAGCATTGCAAACTTTATCTGAAAACGAAAATCACAATATTTCAGACAGCCTAAGAAACAACTGCGAACAGTTGAATGACTTAGTTCATATGGATCCTAAGTTAGCAAATATTGCTAACACCTTGAGCGAAGCACTTATTCTTGTTGAAGATGCTAATGATGAGCTAAAGCACTACTACGATAAGCTTGAACTCGATCCAGAAGCTTATCAAATGATTGAAGACCGCTACTCGCTCGCCATTCAACTTGCTAAAAAACATCAAGTGGCACCCGAGCATTTGCCAACGTTACACTTAGAGATAAAACAAGCCTTACATGTCATAAATTCAGACGGTTCAAGACTAGATACAGCATACGTAGACATTGAAAAAGCTAAAGTACATTACCTACAATCTGCTCAGGCATTATCAACATCAAGAGTAAAATCGGCTAAAAGACTCAGTAAAAAAATCACACTGAGCATGAAAGAGCTCAATATGAACAACGGCATATTTGACGTATCAGTACAGCAAGTTAATGTTGAAGCTTTATCGCCGTTTGGCCTTGATGAAATAAACTTTCTCATTAGCCTTAACCCAGGGCAAAAATTAGAAGCGATGAACAAAGTTGCTTCTGGTGGCGAATTATCACGCATTAGTTTAGCCATGCAGGTTATTTTGGCTGACAAGGTGATCACACCGACCTTAATATTTGATGAAGTTGATGTCGGTATTAGTGGCCCAACAGCGGCAATGGTCGGTAGCAAGCTACAAGAATTAGCACAAAACACCCAAGTTATCTGTGTAACACATTTACCACAAGTCGCTTGCAAAGGGCATCAACAGTTATTTGTCAGTAAATTAACCGATGGCGAGTTTACAGAAACAAAAGTAACGGAACTAAGTGCTAATGGCAGAGTCCAAGAAATTGCTCGCTTATTAGCGGGAAATAAAATAACAGATAACAGCTTGGCTAATGCTCAAGAGTTACTTGCCGGTTAATAAATTAATTTTAGCGTTAAGTAAATAACCTGAGTTGAGGCACAAAGGTGCAAAATAAATTGAAAATAGTTTTGTATCTCTTCGCGGGCTTAGTTATCATCCCCATTCGAACTTATTAGGATAAATGAAAAAACATGTTATTTCGCATTTTAGCCATTACTATTGCCCTATCTCTTTCTGCCTGCTCAAGCTGGGTCTATCGTTTTGACATTCCTCAGGGAAACTTTTTAGAACAAAAAGATATCGACAAGCTTCAAATTGGCATGACTAAAGAACAAGTAAAATTTGTACTTGGTAGCCCTGTTGTTAACGATGCATTTGGCAATGATACATTGCACTATGTTTACTTATTAAAATCAGGTCGAAGTGAAGAGTTTAACGTTAAGAAGAAATTTATCCTCTATTTTGATAATGAATTATTAGCCAGCGCAGAAGGTGACTTTGTCTTAGGTGACAACTTTTACGTTCCTATGGTTAACTAATAAATATTTTTAGTCCCATAAAAAAACGGCCTTAATAGCCGTTTTTTTTACTTTAAATTTTGCGAATTTTTAGCTGGCTTTATTTCGACGCGGGTCAACACGACCACCGGTAACTTTATCGGCACGCCCTTCATCTTTTGCTTTTTCAGCTCGGCGTTTTCTAACCTCTTTTGGGTCAGCAATTAAAGGTCGATATATTTCAATACGATCTAAATCTCGTAAAGTATCCGTTAACTTAGCGGCTCGATTCCAAATACCGACATTATTTACGGTTAAGTCTATTTCTTCAAAAACAGATAAAATGCCTGAAGCAATAATACCTTGCTCTAACAAGGTACCTTCATCGACTAAAAGCGTTAATAACTCTTGTCTATCAGGTAGTCCATAAACAACTTCTATTTGTATTTTACGTTGAGCAAGTTCTTGCTCTATCTCTATGTTATCAACCATTAGAATGATAAACCTCTTTAGCTCTTTGTGTAAAAGCTTGTACCATATTATTGGTCAAACTTGTAAAAACACGGCCAAATGCCAAATCGAATACTTTACTCGAAAACTCATACTCTAAATGCAAACTAATCTTACAAGCTTCTTCAGATAATTCAGTTAGTTGCCAGTAACCCGTCAACTTTTTAAAAGGACCGTCAACTAAATCGAGTTGCACTTTATTATTACCAATCAAGGTATTCTTGGTGGTAAACCATTTTTTTAGAACCCCCTTCGAAACCATCAAAGCAGCTGTAACTTCATTACCTTGCTGAGAAATTATCTTACTGTCACCACAATTTGGGATAAATTGAGGATAAGCAACAATATCATTAATTAATTGATACATTTGGTCAACGCTATACATCACTAAAGCGCTGCGACTAATTACGGGCATTTATTTTCCTCAACTTTAAAGGGTAATGATAACAAAGCCGTGAGCAAAAGGCATTAAACAGAAAAATTGAAATTAATCATTCAAATATCAATAATTCTCCGTATAATGTTTGCGATTGCTATTTTTGATGGCAAACAAAATGGAAATATAATGGCACAGAAAAAAAAATCAAACAGCAATACTATTGCGTTAAACAAAAAAGCTCGTCATAACTATTCTTTAACTGATAAGTTTGAAGGTGGGATGAGCCTGCAGGGTTGGGAAATTAAAAGTATCCGTAGCGGAAAAGTTAATATTTCTGATTGTTATGTACACGTAAAAAACGGTGAAGCTTATTTACTGGGTGCTGAAATAATGCCGCTCAATGCTGCTTCTAGTCACGTAGTATGCGAACCTAATCGTGACCGCAAGTTACTGTTGAATCGACGTGAATTAGAGAAAATAACCGCAGCTGTAGAGCGTGATGGTTATTCATTAATTGCCACGGCGATGTATTGGAAAGCAAATTGGGTCAAACTCGAATTTTATTTGGGTAAAGGTAAGAAAGACCATGATAAGCGTTCTGATATCAAAGACAGAGAATGGGCTGTTGATAAAGGCCGATTAATGAAAAATAAGAATTTAGATCGATAACAAGTTAACAATTAACACGTTGTTTATTTAAAAGAAGCGCTGTACAATGCGCTTTATAGACTGAATAAGTTTATAATTAAGATGAAAAAACTTTGGGGCGGATCTAGGATTCGACAAGATTCATGAAACCCGAGGTGCATGCCCAGGGGCGGTTTGCCTGGTAAAAAGCCGCAAAACTATAATTGCAAACGACGATACGTTCGCACTAGCCGCTTAGGCTAGCCATCGCCTCAAAAATTCTCCTATTGTTTAGAGGATCGATGGTCACCCCAAATAGGATAGCGAGGGAAGCACGCTTAAGGCTGAACCGCGAAATAGTATTAAGCTCACCATGACGAAGCCTGTCGATTGGCGTCTAATTGGTTAAACAAATAATCGACTAAGCATGTAGTACCAAGGATGTAGGCTTTTTGGACGGGGGTTCGATTCCCCCCCGCTCCACCAAATAAAGACCTTTTTAATCCATTAGTTATACCTAGTAACTTTTAGATTTGGCGATAAACAATCCACCGTTTATGATAAGAAACCGCTTAATTGCGGTTTTTTTATATCTAAAATCCCCTCCCCCTAGATTTTAGCCTTCATAACTTGGACACCCATTATAATAACTCAAGAAGAATTATTTGATACAGCTTCCATATCTTGGACATCCATTATAAAAATTTAAGAAAATTATTGGATACAAACATTTAAATGCTTCCAGAATTTATACGCAAACCTATCGAGTAGTTGAATAAAACTTATAATATTATCGAAGAAGTTTACATATGACGGGAATTCCTGTTTATGGGGATTTAAAGCACACTTAACGATAGACGTTTTGAGCCCATAGTTTATTACATATTATTTCACAAAATAACTATGCTAAAAAATAACTATGCTAATAGTTTTTCGCAGCATGTTATATTTTGTCGTCGTTTAAATTCATGGTGTTCATAATAAGCCGTTAACGAATCCCTATTGCCTATAGCGCCATGAAACAAGCGTCTAAAATCTTTTGTGAGTGTTAACCAGTTGTCGGTGTTGATACGTAAACGTCGTAATAATTTTGGCTTGCTTTGAACAATATAATCTTTTTTACTTTCTTTTATACAACGCCCTGTTAGTTTGACTAATTGCAGGTAATCCGTTAATTCAAAAGGTAGGCCTTTAGGCATATTAGCTTTGGGATCACCAACAAAAGGCATCAGGTTTTTGGGTTGCTTACCCTTTATAGCTTCGATGGCACGCTTTTTTACACTTGTGTATAGTGAACTCTCTGGCGTATCTGCCATACCGGCTCTAACAGGGTTTAAATCAACATAGGCCATGCAGGCTAAAATCGCTGATTCATCGAGTAAAGCTTGTGACTTAAAGCGCCCTTCCCAAAACCGGCCGGTGCAATTATCTTCTTGATTGGCTTGTCTCGCAATACGCTCATTAAGAACACGCATAAACCAACTTATATCCATTAATCGACTGCGATAGCAGGCTACCGTATTTTTTAATGTTGGAAGTAAGTATTCGGCAATCAATTCACCACGGCAATATTGTTGCGTTAAAAAAGTGCCTTTAAATATTTTATGCCAACGCTGTAAGACTTCTTCTGTCGACCATGATTCAGCGCTTAGCTCATCAATAAACAGCACTAAGTGACTATGATTACTCATAACCGCATAAGCACATACATCAATAGCGAAAACTTGACTTAAACTAAGTAACTTATCTTCAATCCAGCCTCTGCGGTGCTCAAAACTCTTACCTGTGAGTCTATCGTCACCGCAAAGAAAAGCTCGGCGAACACAGCGAGAAATGCAGTGGTAATATGGGGTATCAACTAAACTAATCAGTTTTTTTCTGGCAGTAGTCATAAAGAAAATCCTTTTACTTTGACTCTTATAGTAAGCCTAGTAGAGAGAATGCTATCTTTCAAATTAACTATGGGTGTCCTGATTAATCCTTGTAAGCCTAGTAGAGAGAATGCTATCTTTCAAATTAACTATGGGTGTCCTGATTAATCCTTTTGAGTGATTTGTTAGAAATTTAATTGGGCGCGCTGTCTAATTCTAAAACTAATTTTTCTATTCTTTTATTTATTTCAGAATCATTTCCACCTCTAGCTTTTAATTTATTTCCTTGAATCTCCAACCTTGAAATCATGTCTTCTATTTCAGATTTACTACGTTTTCTTTGATCAAGTGCTTTTGTTACCTCTAGTAGTCCATAGTAGAAAGAACAACGGTTTTGATAATTATATATATCACGTAAACCTTTTTTAACTGAATAGTCCTCAAAGCTAGAATTCATTCCTATTGAAATAACTGCATATTGTTTTTCTCTCGCTGATATCGTAGCTCGGACTATTGTTGTACCTATCGATTTAGCATAGACCTCTTCGTTAACCAGAGAGCGTGTGGAATTAGTAAAGGCAGCTCCGGCAGCTAGTGCTGCTTTAGTGCTTTCACCTCCAACAACAGTACCAACAGCTGAGAGAAGGGTAGATAAAGTTCCAGTAGATACGTTCCAAGTATTTAAACCCGCCAGTATTGATGATTGATGACGAGCGCACGATCTATCAGAAATTGTAAGTAGATCTTCGAGTAGTGCATTTCTTTTTACTTTATCTGTAACTGCCTTTACTCTTTTTTGTAATTTTTTTACATCGACAATATCTTCTTCCTCGTCTAATAAATCAGATTGTTGCAGAAATAATGGATCCGCTTCGTAGTACCCCGAAATAGCAGAGCAGCCTGAAGCTGATATAGCTAAAAATAAACACATTAAAATTTTCAAAACGACACTCCTTTCGTTGCTTAATTTTCTAAAAGCTTATTATGTAGACTTCTCAGTAAATTACGACATTGAATAATCTATAATGCATAACAATGCGATAAGATGTATCAACATAACAAGTAATTAGTTTTAAAAGCTAAATTAAACTCTATAAAAGTATTCCAGTCTTCAAGCAATTTATTAAATTCTTTTAATTGATTTTTTGTGGCTGTTTGTTAAAGGCTTTTTCAGAGAGGGAGTTTAAGCGATCGAATTCATCAGTAGTCATCATAAACATTCCCTGTTAGCTGCTAACTTATTATGACCAAAATATGAACAATGTCAAAATTTATACTTTTTCTTTGTATTTTTAGCCTTAAAGACAAGTTTTGAAAGACAGCGGTTGTGATAGAAAATGCTGACTTGTTGACCTTGGGTGATGATAGGAAATCAATGAAGTTTCGTGCGCCTTGATATTATTGATTGCTTAGCGTGTATTGGCTCGTTAAGCATCACAAGCTAATTTGCTAACGCATGAACAGAGAAGCTTCCGCTTCGCTGTATAAAAGATTATCCTGTTAGTCTTAAATATTATTACCATTTTGGTTGGGAACATAATTCGGACACCCATTATAAAAATTCAAGAGGAATTATCGAATACAAACATTTAAATGCTTCCAGAAGTTATACGCAAACCTATCGAGTAGTTGAATAAAACTTATAATATTATTGAAAAAGTCTACATATGACGGGAATTCCTGTTTATGGGGATTTAAAGCACACTTAACGATAGACGGTTGAGTCCATAGTTTATTACATATTATTTCACAAAATAACCATGCTAAAAATAACTATGCTAATAGTTTTTACCAGCATGTTAGATTTTGTCGTCGTTTAAATTCATGGTGTTCATAATAAGCCGTCAATGAATCCCTATTGTCTATAACCTATAGCGCCATGAAACAAGCGTCTAAAATCTTTTAGCGGCTTTTTATATATCAAAGCAATTATAACGTTTCTTTGGCTTTATTCGCTGTCCAGACACCGGGCTCTGTTTTGCCTTGTATTTCGACATCATCAAGTAAAAAAGTAGGCTTACCATTTTCTTTGAGTTTCTCGCGAAAGTCTTTAGTTAAATTCAATACGGTTGGGGTCAGTAAAATAATGGCGTAGATATTCACCAGCGTCATTAACCCTAGTGCCATATCTGCTAATCCCCACACTTCTTTCAACGAAGCCGTTGCTCCCCAAAACACCATAAATAGATAAATGCTGGTATAAAAGAGTCGCCCTACTTTATTGTCTAGTTTAAATAAATGTAAATTACTCTCTGCATAAGCATAATTAGCAACCACAGAGGTGAAAGCGAATAAGGTAATCGCGGCGGCAACAAAGTAGTTTCCACCACTACCAAAATGGCTCGTCATCGCATTTTGTGTCATTCGAATACCTTCCATTTCGCCACTGATATTAATATCTGACAACAAAATAACTACTGCTGTGCAACTACAAAGCACCATGGTATCTAAGAAAACCCCTAGCATTTGTACATAACCCTGAGCAACAGGATGATTAGGAACAGGTGAAGCGCCTGCGGCTGCATGAGGCACACTACCTGCTCCAGCCTCATTTGAATATAAGCCTCGTTGAATGCCATTCTTAATAGCTGCACCTAAAGCGCCGGCACCCGCTTCATTTAAACCAAAAGCTGAATAAAATATATCGACAAACATTGAGGGTAAAAGTTGAATGTTCATCAAGGTAATAACGACCGCTGTCCCGACAAAGGCTAACCCCATAAAAGGGACAATAAGTTCGGCAAATCGGGCAATACTGCGCATGCCACCTACAACGATACTGCCGGCGAGTACCGCAATAACTACGCCTGAATATTCACGAGGAATAGTAAAAGTATTGTTTAATGCATCTGCGATGGTGTTGGCTTGCATTGCACTAAAAGTAAGACCGTAACCTAAAAAGAGACAAAGCGAAAAAAGAATAGCCAGCCAAGGTTTGTTGAGTCCTGCCCGAATATAATAAGCTGGGCCGCCCCTGAATTCTTTATGTTCATCTCGCACTTTATATAACTGGCCAAGAACACTTTCAGCAAAGCCGGTCGCCATACCCAATAATGCAATGACCCACATCCAAAATACCGCGCCACTGCCACCCAGCGAAATAGCCATGGCAACACCCGCTAAATTACCCGTACCAACTCGCGCCGAAAGCCCCGTACATAAGGCTTGAAAAGAACTAATACCTGACTTGTCAGATTGCGTACTGCCTTTCATCACCGTAAACATATATTTGAATTGCAATATCTGTATCCAGCGAAGTTTGAACGAAAACCAAAATCCGGCAAAAAGTAACAAGTAAATTAATATTTGGCCTTGGCCCCAAAGGATATTGTTGATAGCGCTTACAATCTCATTAACCATTTACTTGCCTTATTTACTCTTTAATTTTCAGTATAGTACGATACTTTTTTAAATTATATGCTTAATTTTTTTGACTCAATCGTTAATCAATAAATTATCTTTTTGACAAGTGAACCCCTGCCAACATGCAACGTACTGAGCCACCAGCCATTTCAATGGCAGAGACATTCAGAGGAACTAATTTCACTGTTTCTTCTAGCAAGGTTATTTGCTGTGGTGTTAATGCGTTATAGGCAGTTAACGAAAGCGCAAGTATGCGCCCAGAAGTCCCTTGCAATTCGAGTGCATTACCGCAAAAATGATTGATTTGCTGCTCGGTTAAATAAATAATTTTTTTACCTGCATTTTCAAAGCGCTTAATAATTTCATCTCGGCGTTTAGGATTGGTCATCATTTCAAACCCGGCCATGACAAAATCACTGCCAATACACATTAATACATTGGTATGGTAAACACGAGTGCCCTTTTTGTCTTGAGCATCGAAAACCATAGGTTCAAAATTAAAGTGAGCGCAAAAGCGTTCAAGGACATGTGAATCTGTTCTTTTTGAACTAACCGCATAAGCAATGCGTTCAATATGGTCTAGCACCATAGCACCAGTACCCTCTAAATAAATATCATCATATTCTAATCCAGAATAATCAAAAACGACTTGCACACGATACTGTTGTTTAAGCATGGCGATAATGTCTGTGCGGCGTTCCTTGCGGCGATTTTTTGCATACATAGGGTAAATTGCGACTTGACCACCACTATGTGTTGAAAACCAATTATTAGGAAATACTGAATCGGGTGTTTCAAGTCCTTCATCTTCAAAGAGGTGAACAACGATCCCTTCTTCTGCAAGTATGCTTGCTGCGCTAGTTACTTGATCAAAAGCGAGGGCTTTAATTTGCTCTTGGTTTACAAGCTCTGTTGACTGAAAGCTATTGTCTTGCTTTGTTTCTTCGTTAGGAAAAAAGTGATGTGGGCGGATCATCACGACCGCATTTGGTGCTTGTGGAAATACTGGCATAATTTCTCTCTGTTACCTTGTATTTTATGCTTTATCATAATCAGTCTCTTGGCAGATAAAGCAGAGCGCTATACAAAGCTGTTATTTAACTGAACCCTATACTATATGCTGAAGGTGCCAATCAAAATGGCAATATGTTGCAATTATTGAGTAAATATTTATCATATTGTTTAGTTTTATTGTCAAAATGATAATTTGGAGCCGAGTATGACCGATAACAAGAACCTGAAGAAGCGGGTATTTCTTTACGATGCTATTGATAAAGAGCTCATTGCTATTTTACGCCTTGATGCTAGAGCCTCTATTTCTAAGTTGGCAAAGTCACTCCACGTCTCGCGTGGCACAGTACAAAATAGAATGGATCGACTGATTAATTCTGGCGCTATTTTGGGATTCACGATTCGAGCTCATGATGAGTTAGAAACTGAAGTCGTTAAAGCTATAATGATGATAGAAGTTGTCGGTAGGTCGACCACACAAGTGATTAATAAACTGCGTGGTATTGCCCAACTTGATAAGATTCACACAACTAACGGTACTTGGGATTTAGTGGCTGAGGTTAAAACATCAAATTTACTCGAGTTTGACCACGTACTGCGAGATGTTAGAACAATAGAAGGTGTACTTAACAGTGAGACCAGTATTCTTTTAAGCTCAGTTTAACCATTTTCAATTCATCTAGGATATTTATGGGTAATTCCACTCAAACGCCCTCTTTGTTAAAGCTGATGGCTTTAATTGCTGCTTATAAGATAACTTTCGCTTTTATCTCTGATAAAACACAATACTAGCGTTAATAACGATAGTATTTTTCAAGCAGTTTATGGATAATATCTCACTTTTAAAGAAATGCTCAATGTGGCATTTTAAGCTGAGCTTTTCCTATGCATGAAATTAGTGGTCGATGGCAACTGGGGTTATTTTTATCCCTTACTACGGCAATATTATGGGGCGTTTTACCGATTGCGCTCAAAGAGCTATTGCAATATATGGACGTAAATACCATTACTTGGTTTCGTTTTCTTATTGCGGCCGTATTTTTGGGCGGATACTTAGTTATCACCAAACGCTTACCTTCATTATCATCACTTAAGAACAATAGAGTCCTGGTGTTAATGATACTTACCGTCTTTGGTTTATTAGCAAACTACATTCTCTATATGATGGGCTTGGCCTTAACATCACCAGAAAGCACACAGGTCATGATTCAAATAGCACCGATGTTATTACTTATTGGTGGTGTTTGTGTTTTTAAAGAGTCGTTTAATACCAAACAAAAAGTGGGCTTGTTAACCTTTATCTTAGGACTGGTATTATTTTTTAATCAGCGATTTGAACAATTATTTAGTTTTCAGGGTAACTATGCTCTTGGTCTTTTCTTTATTATTCTTGCGGCAATTCTTTGGGCTATTTATGCCTTAGCACAAAAGCAACTGTTGAAAAATTTTGCCTCTGAAGAAATTATGATACTGATTTATTTAGCGGGAACCTTGGTATTTTTACCGTTGTCGGCCCCATCTTTAGTGTTTGAACTAGATACTATAGGCTGGTTACTGTTAATTTTTTGTGGGGCAAATACGCTTTTGGCTTATGGCGCTTTTGCAGAAGCTCTTGAACATTGGGAAGCGTCTCGTGTTAGCGCAACATTAGCCATAACGCCGTTATTGACCTTAATTTTTATGCAGATCATTAATTATATTTCTCCAGGAGCGATTACAAACGAACCACTCAATACTACCAGTATTGTCGGTGCAATGATCTTAGTTATTGGTTCTGGTGTTACGGCGTTAAGTAAAAATAAAACCAAAATAGTATTAACCTAATGGCTTAGATGTCGGCAAGAAAACCGACTCTTTGAAGCCATTAATTATAGATATTTACCTGATAGCCCAGTCATTAACTATCAGTTTTTAACCTTTACTAACTAAATAAAACTGCCCGTATCGGGCAGTTTTAAATTCAACAATCCCCAATAACGTCTTAAAATAACCTAGCTATATCGTATCGATTAAGTACTATAACCACAGGTTTTAAAGGCTATTGTCAGTGAACTATTTGACAATAAACGACCGATATTGCAACCGAAACAATTCAACTGTCTATTTTTATTTAATCTACTGACTTGGTTTATTTTCAGCCCAAACAGCCGTACCTTTATAGGCAGTCTGAAAGATAAACAACCTATCTTCAGAATAAGTGACTTTTATTTCAGCTAAGCTAGGCATGTAACCTATTTTTTTATTTCTGATCGTAATATCTGACATTTCAGTTAGGCTTTGATCACTAACCATGTAATAAATAGTTTCTTCAAATGCTCCCCCGGTGATCCAAGAGAAAAGTAACTTATTATCTAAGTTTTGAATATTAAAATAACTTCTATCTCCTGCTTCACCAATGCTAGCACCTCCAGAAGTAGTTTGCTCTGCGACAGTTATGACGTTAGAAGATACCTTTACATCTGTTAGCAAACCATCACGGTTAATTATTCTGGCTTTAATTGCCTCGTCACTCAAACCTTCACATGTACTACAGTACCCCCCTTGTACCCATGAGAAAACAAAGCCATTATCGATGGGTGTTAAATCTTGGAATCGTGCAGTAGTGACATTATTTTCATCTATGATTGAAGGTTCAATTTTCCTAACAACGTCAATATCAATGTCATTAATAAATTTTCCATAGGTAACTATAGGGAAATCACCATTATTCGACTCTTTAGTTGACCAAGAAACTAAAATTTGATTGTTACTAATAGCCGCTTTAATCGTATTATCAATAAGACCGTCTACATATTCATGAATAGAAAATATCTCTGAAGTGACACCCGAAGTATCAATGTAACGCCCCATGATATGTTCACTGCTATTTCCTGTTTTCCAGCGCCAAGTAACTAAATATTTATCACCATCAAAAAGAATGTTTATTTCTTTGTTGTTATTACTAAGTGAAAACTCTCGTTCTAAATATAAATCTATGTATTTACTATAAAATGATACTGGAATACGAACATCATCTAAAACCACTCCCGTTTTTGAGACTCTTTTAGCAACAAGGTGTCGATCATTATAATCAGCGCCATATACAACGAGATATGAACCCTGACTGTATTTAGCATTGACATTTAAACAACCTAAAGATTTATCATCAATTAAAAATTGTTCACTAAAAGTGAGCTCCTGCGACATAATTTTGCCATAGAGCTGATATTCATTAGAATTCTGTGCTGATGGTTCACAAATCAACAATAAAAAATCATCATCTGCCTTTGTTACACTTATCTCGGTAGTCTCATGCGTTAATATACTCAGGTGCGAAGTCCGGGCAATATATCGAGAAACTTCGATATACCGATCAAACTCTTGGGCTTCCGAAAAAAAGAAAATAGAATAGTAAACAGAGTTCACTTCCACATAACTTTGCATAAATTTTAACGCAACATCGTCAATATTCGCCGTAAATATAACCTCTGTTCCCTCAAAGCTCGAAAAGTTAATGGGCTTAGAAGAGACTTCACTTATGTTTGAAAGTCCTTGCCTACTTTGAATAAAACTGTCAGTTTTTACGATAGTAATAACTTTAGGAGAAGTACCTTCGGAATAAAAAGTACTAAGTACAAGAGGCTCTGGATCAAGGCTTTGTTCTTGATACCAACTAAGAGGAATTTTTAAAGTGATCCCCCCTCTAAAAACAGCGTTATATTTGTTTGATATTTCATTTTTATATTTAATACTTTTATAATCAAGAGGAACAACGGCCACATCGGTGTTCGTTCCATTAGCTTTAGTGCTGTCGCTACTAGAACCTCCTCCACATCCTTGAACAGATAAAATAAATAAAACAATCGTTATTAACTTTTTCACATATATTCCTTTATAAATATATTTTTTGGTCATTAAAATACCTTAACGAAAACGACTATCTGGTTTAACCGTTTTAAGTGGCGATTATAATGAGCAAAAAGGGGATGAACGAAAAATAAAGTGTAACTTTTCTTTGTTCATTGATTTGTTATGTTGAAATTTTATCACCCTTTACAAAAAAAGTAATATAACGCTAAATAACAATATTAACAAAAAATTAACGTTAAATCTTTAAAAGATCGGTTTTAATATAAATAATGTTTGTCAGGCTAACTGAGATAATAAAATAGCGGGGTTATGGTGATTCTAGTTTACTGTATGGATAATATTTACTGCTTCGTTGTCATTTTCTTTAGGTGTTTCTTGCATCTGACAAACGATAGTTCGCCCACTGTTTTTAGCTTTATATAAAGCCACATCAGCAAGTTTTATCAGATCTTATAATTCATTCATTTGAGCATTAAAATCAGCCACACCAAAACTTGCAGTAATGTATAGAGAAATACCATCATGTAAAACACTCAGTAATTTCTCGCTGCGACTTTGTTGAGTGGTTTTTCAGCAATTTTAGTGTTAATCTTTTTTATCTATAAATCAAGGAAGATTAACCCTATAGTGACCACCTACAATAAAATCAAATACTTAACCTTGTTTCTTTGCTTTTTTACGCTATCAACAAGCTCACAAGAGATTACTTTTCAGCCTCATATTGAAATCGTAACCGAGCACCTGCCCCCTTTTCAAATAGATACACCCAATAAAGTAATGGGATTCGCCACAGAAATAGTCTCTTCGGCGCTGTCGAGTACACCGTACACATTCAATATCAATGTCTATCCGTGGGCGAGATCACTTAATATGGCTTTGAATAAAGAAAACACCTGTATTTATTCTATTGCCCGAACCCCAGCACGTGAAGAGCAATTTATTTGGGTAAATACCATCGCCGAGCGTAATATTTCTTTTATCGGTTTAACTGCACGAAAGCTAAGTATTACTTCATTAGAAGATGCAAAGAAACATATGATTGCCGTGATCCGTGATGATGTTACCCACCAACTTTTAGTGAAAGAAGGCTTTACAGAAGGTCTCAATTTAACTGTCGTTAATAATACTCATTCATTATTAATGCTGTTAGTTAAGCGTAAAAGTATCGATTTGATTTTAGCCGATGGATATACCATTAGGTATCGCGCTCAATTTAATAATTTAAACCCTAATTTATTTGAAAATGTTTACCAACTAAATACAAAGCCCTTAGACTATTATTTTGCCTGTAATATAAAAACATCACCCTATATAATTGAACAGTTACGCTATGCAATTAATCAACTGAAGATAACGGGAAAGATTGATAAAATAATCAGTGAGTGGCAATATCCTGTTATAAGAGTTAATTAACTACAAAGGCTTCATTGATAATTTTAGTGCTATTAATTTTAAAAATATCAGCAACTAACGGTTAATATATGTTACTTTTCTTATCCATTGTATATTCAAAAGATTTTAAATAATGAGCCTGTGGTTGAAGGATGATTTTGCATCCAGAAAAGTAGTTTTACAGCGTGCGGTACTTTTCTCCACGGTTACCTTATTCGTTTTATTTGTATTCCAGCCTTTTGGCACCAACAACCATACTATTCCCTTTAAATTCTTACGACTTTCCGGGTATGGCTTGGTAACCTTCTGCGCGCTATTACTCTCTGGAGCATTAGAAATAGCTTCAACTCGCCTGAAGATTAACAACATATTACGTTTGATCATCATACCTTGTTTATACATTGCTATAGTTTCTACCTTTAATCACAGCTACTTTGTCGTGGCTATTCTTGGCTCCTGGCATTGGCAAAACCAATTACTGTTTATTTTATATACTTTTGCTATTGGACTGTTTCCAATCATTTTTATGTATCTTATCAATCGCCATGCGCAGAAAACGGCTTTACCAAGACAAGTTATCGAAACTGACAATGCAACGAATCAACAAAATGAAAATGTTGTTAATAGCGAGCGAATATCAACTCAGCCATTAACCTTAACCGGTGATAATAAAGGCGACAAATTACAAGTAGCTTTATCACAGCTGTTATTTATAAAATCCGCTGACAATTACTGTGAGTTAGTCATTATTAAAGATAACAACGTTAGCTATCAATTATTACGCAGTTCACTGATCAGTATCTTAAAACAACTTCCTGTTGACTCAACGGTGATGCGCTGCCATCGATCTTATGCTGTAAACCTAGCCTTAGTAGAACTTAGCACCGGCAATGCTGGCGGTTTGAAATTAATGATGAAACCCCTTGATGTTACTATCCCCGTATCTCGTTCTTATGTAGAGACAATAAAACAAGCCTTGTCATTAGTCCCAAAAGCTTGTTAATCATCCCAATATATTGTTAGTAATACCTTTTTTATTAGCTTACCCCTAATTTATGGATATTCAATTGAGTGTTAGTCATGCTTAATTTGAAATTTAAACTTTAGTTAAGCAGGTAAATATGAATAACAAAATTAAAACACTAATAATGATCACTACCTTTATATTCTGTCGCTATAGTATGAAATACTTTTGGGGAGATACTTGGAGTGAAGCTTTACTGGCACTAGATAATCAATCACACCTTTTATTAACACCCGCGAGCTACCTCTTTATATATAGCCCCTTAGTGTTAGTGGCAAGCTTACTATTTAAGGACGTTGATTTAACTGAGATTTTAGGTCTAAAAATAGCAGGATTTCAACATTACTTTTTAGCGGCGGTTGCCTGTTGCTTGCCGATGACAATCGGTTACGCCTATTTAAGTAGCGAGTTGAACCTTGCCCTATCAGGGATAATGGTTGGCTCGGTATACGCGGGGGTGTTCGAAGAAATTCTTTTTAGAGCGGTATTGTTTGGCGTTTTATTTCGATATTGCCACTTAGGATTTATACCTGCCGCCTTATTTAGTTCTGTTATCTTTGGTTTTGGGCATATATATCAAGGGCATGACCTAATGTCAGCCTTTGCAGCTTTCGCAATAACTTCGGTAGCCGGTACTTGGTTTGCATGGTTATTTTGTGAATATGGTTATCGAATTTGGTTCCCTTTATGGATGCATATTTTCATGAATGCAGCTTACGGGATATTTGGCATGTCAGGTGGTGCAGCAGGAGACTTAGCGGGCAATATATTTAAAGCAAGCTCAATTATTTTAACTTTTCTTTACATTCATCTGCTTGTTTGCCGTGGTAAAAAGCGTGAAATAACCTTTTTAAACTTGTGGAAAAATCAATCGGCCACAAGTACAAAAGCGACATTAACCACTCAAAGTATTTAAAGGGAATTAGCTATGTTGGAATTATTTTTAGTCATGATAACACTGACATCACCGGTATTAATTATTATCTTGGTTCGCCATTACTTTCGTTACAAATCAGCAGCCAATCAACAATTATTAGCGTTACAAAAAGAAACTAATAGTCATACCGCAAGAGCAACACAAGAGAAATTAGCTATACTGGTTGAAAGAGTGATCGTACTGGAGAAAATCGTCACCGATAGCAACACCACACTTCGCCAAGAGATAAAAAAATTATAATGATGTTATTGCTATCTCTGCTATACGACCTTGATTATTAAGTCGCTAACTCGACCTAAACAGTGGTATCGGTGTTGTTCGTTATTTTATCAACAAGAGTAACGCCTTAACGCTGATATTCATGGGCCTTTAAAACATCTAATGAGACCACTGTTAGTGCTTTTTGGTTGGTTGCCTCAAGCACAATAGGTGGAGCAACATTGGCTGCAATAGCGTGATACCAACGAACAGCGCATAAACACCATTTATCACCCGCTTTTAAGCCAGGAAAATTATATTGAGAATTAGGGCTGATCAGATCATTGCCTTGTAATTTTGAGAACTGTAGAAAATCGTCGGTCATAATTGCGCAGACACTGTGGTTACCAAAGTCAACTTCGGGCACAAAACAAAACCCTTTTCGGGTATAGCCCGTATTACTACAACATAACTCTAAATCTGTACCTAATACATTCAGTTGATTGTCCATAAAGGTGCCTTGTGTTAATTAACAAAAATAAAATGGATATACCTACCATGTTAGACAAAAGTAAGCTTAGTCCAGTGAAAAATAATACCATTAAACACACGCCAGCTGGTAATTTTAGTCCAGCAGAAATCGCTAAATTTAATAAGTTCGCTGAAAGTTGGTGGGATCCAAACGGTCAATACAAAACGGCACTCGAATTCAATCGAGTACGCGTAGCGTATTTTATTGCAGAGATTTGCGCCTTCTATGGTCGCGACCCTAATCATATAGCACCGCTGCAAGGATTAAAAATTTTAGATGTTGGCTGCGGCGCAGGTCTGGTTTGCGAACCTTTAGCAAAAGCCGGAGCCACAGTGGTCGGTATAGACGTGAGTGAGGTAAGTATTGAAGTAGCAAAACGCCATGCGGTCAAATCTCAACTTGATATTGAGTATCGCAACGAACATGCGCAACATACCAGTATAAGCGATGAACATCGCTACGATGTGGTGATTAATGCGGAAGTCATCGAGCATGTTCCCAACCAAAAAGACTTGGTAAAACAGTGTAGCCAATTATGCAAAGTGGGTGGCTGTGTGGTAATGGCAACGCTAAATCGCACGATTAAATCCTACCTAGTAGGCATTCTTGGGGCTGAATATATTATGCGTTATTTACCTATAGGTACACACAGCTGGCGAGCCTTTGTAACACCACTTGAATTAAACACGATGGCGACGCTAGCACATATGCACTTGGTGACAGAAATAGGCATGACCTACAGTCTCCTAACCAAAACTTGGCGTACAACCTCAAGTTTAGAAGTCAATTATGTACAACTATATAAACATCTAGCAACCAGTTAGCCTTTCGATAATATCGGCTATAAAAAATAGACAGTCGCTTATTTATTTAGCCAACAATTACCTGATAATAAATGTAAAAGTGTCAACAAATTCACCCTGCTAAGCAATACAAAGCTCAATAGCAGGTCAACAGGGTAGTGCCCCCTAATGATACAAAAACACCAAGTTTGGACAGATACCTGCTGCCTTATTTACTAAAAAATCGTAATCTTCCCTTGCAATAACACTCGTTTTATTATTAATACAATACTAATAGGTAAACACTGTGCAATAGAGTAAGTATCAATATCTTAATTTTCCATCAATCAAAATTGGCTAGAAAGCCGATATGAATAATATAGTTAAGCAAGCGATTGTTGCTCTATTATTGTTTGTATTCTCATGGGCAAGTTATGCTCAGCAACTGAGATTTGTTACAGAAGATTTACCCCCCTTTCATTTTATGGGCGCAGATAACAAACCGGCTGGAGCTTTAGTTGATGTTATTGAAGCTTTAATGATTAAAACTCAGCTTTCTGCTCAAATCGAGTTTATACCTTTTGCACGTAGTTATGATTTAGCCTTAAATAATAAAGATATTTTTATGCTCTCTTTAATGAAGAGTACTGACCGCAAAGATCTTTTCCAGTGGGTTGGTCAAATATTTAAGAGCAAAGCTTTTTTGGTGGGTCTTCGCAACCGCGAAGATATCAATATTAGTAATATTGAAGAGGCAAAGTCGTTTGTCGTGGGTACAATCCGTGGCTATCACTCTGAGCAATATTTAAAAAATACAGGCTTTCTAGAGCAAAAAAATTTACATTTGTCCGTTAGTTATAAACATATGTGGAGCATGCTCTTTGAACAACGAATAGACTTTATTTTAACAAACTTTATTTCAGTAGATAGAGAAATGAAGAGTATTGGGTTTAACAAAGATGACATTAAACCTTTTATTGAACTACATGACTTTCCTGGCGATCTTTTCATCGCGACTGGACTTAAAACAGCAGATAAAACAGTGACTATTTTATCTGCTGCATTACAACAAATAAAAGCCGATGGCACCTATAAAAATATTATGGATAAGTGGGGTTTATAAGTAGCATAAATGCTATTCAACCAATCCATTTCTGCTCTAGTAACCATGAGGTCCTTGAAATCAAGCCTCAAGGAATGGCAGTTTATTACTTAGACATAGTTTATCAAATTTTAGGCCTAGTGATCAGGCCCAGCTTTTTACAAAGATGAACGACAGGATATTGTTCATAATCTCCGTAATCGTTTAATTTACCACAGAGCTTTAATCAGCAAGGTTATAATTTAGCTGTTGGCGTGCTAATTGTTAGATTAGCACGTAGCAAATTAATACGGGTTCATTTTTCAAAGCCAACACTTAATGTTTTTCTGATGACTTAAATAGTCATAAAATTCAAATTTCTATTTTTAATACATTGTTGTTTGAGATGTTGTTAGAAGAAAATAAAGGCCATAAGTCATGATGAAAAAAATACGGAAATTAATTATCTCCTTTATTCAAATAGCTGCTGTGTTAATGGTAAATGCGGCAATGGCAGCAAACAGCGAAAAAAACCATTATGAAGCCGCACTTCAAGCTTATAACCAAGGAAAGATTGAAACAGCTTATATTCATTTAAAAAATGCTTTGCAGCAAAGTGAACGTAATTTACCGGCCAAATTATTACTCGCCAAGGTTTTAATAGATAAAAATTCTTACCCTGCTGCTGAGCAAGAACTCAATGATCTACTTGCTCAAGGTGTTGATAATAACTTGATTGTTTTTCCACTTGGTGAGAGCATTTTAAATCAAGGTAAGTTTGATCAAGCCTTAACATTTGCCAGTAAGATGACGCTTAAAAAAGAAGGAGAGTTAGCGTATAACCAAATAAAAGCACGAGCTTATATTAGCTTAGATGACCTAGAAAACGCCAAAATAACCTACCAAAGTATCCTCACTCTGTATGCCAATAATATTGATGCATTATTAGGGTTAGCAACAGTTTATATTTATCAAAAAAATAATATCAAAGCTAAGGTACTGCTTACTAAAGCGAACAAAATTGCGCCTAACAACGAAATACTCTGGCAATTAAAAGGTCATCTTGCTCGTAGTGATGGTCAATTTAATGATGCTATTAACTACCTAACTAAAGCGAATGAACTGAATCCGAAAAATATTGAAACGTTGCGAATTTTAATCGGCTGTTATGTCGATATTCAAAACTTTAACATGGCTAATCAGGTTGCAGATAAAGTACTTGAGACCGCAGAAAATGACCCTCAAACAACATTTATGAAAGCTCTCATTTTAAAAGAGCTTAACCAAGTAGAATTATCAAAAAAAGTGCTTGTTGAACTCAGTAATCAATTATCTAAGCTTGATGAGTCATATCTCCTTTCTCAGCCGCAATTATTATTGCTTGATGCCATGAGCAGTTATGCTCAAGAAAATTGGATACAAGCTGAAAGTAAATTCAAAAGATATCTAAGTCAAAGCTCTACTCAAACTGAAATGAGTGAGATCATGTTGCTTGCTGATGTTTACCAGCAACAGCAAGAGCCAAAACATGCCTTATTATTACTCGAAAAAAATGAGAAAGATCTGATCTTCAATAAACAGTACGCCTTGATATTAGCTGGCTTATATCTTAAATTTGACCAAAATTATAAAGCTGATTTTGTTTTATCAAAACTGCGCGTTGATTACCCTAAAGATGAAGCGGTGTTGATTCTCTCAGCCAATGTACTAGAAGGCTCAGGCCGTATTGAACAAGCACTTTCTTTATTAGAAGACGCAAATATCAAAGGGGGTGAAAATTATCAATACGCGTTGTCACTGTTGTCATTAAGGGTAGGAGCTTTTCAAAAAAGCTTAAATTATATAACACCATTAACCGATATTTATCCAGAAAATGTCAGCTATCATTTGATAACTGCACAAATATTGATTGAATTGCAACAATTTAGCCAAGCCCAAAAAATTATAGAAAGATTGTATCTAAAACAGCCACAAAATAGTGAAATCAGTACCAGTTATGCATTATTACAACTTAATCTTGGCAAACTAGACTTAGCAAGAAAGATATTGAGCGATGTACTAAATAAAAATAAAAATAATAATCAAAGTGCATTATTACTTGCCAAAGTTGAATATCGTCTTGGTAATAAAGAGGCGGCTATTGCTGGGTTTGAGCAGCAAGCTAAAATACCATCGGTAAAGACAGTTGCACTAACTGAGTTAACGAATATTTATATTGCTGAACAACAATGGCAAGATGCACTGTTAGTTATTGACCAAATGTTGCGGGATAACAGACTAAATATTCAAGCTTTATTTAAAAAAGCTGAAGTATTATTATTATTAGAGCAACCGAAAAAGTCTCAACGTAAATTAGATATATTGGCGGGATTGGTTGATGAAAATGTGCCACTATTAATGAAACTAAGTCGACTACAACTAAAAGTAGAAGACTTTGCTGGCGCAGAGTATAGTCGGGAAAAAGCCTTTAAATTTTCGCCTAATTCACTACCCATTGTTATTGAACTTATTAAGATTAAAATTCAATTAAATAAAATTAACGAAGCCATTGAGTTACTTGCACAAACTCAACAAAGAATACCTAAAGACAATGTCGAGCTTACTATTTTACAAGGCGATATTTATAATGCTGGCAATAATAAGCCTCAAGCTTTTAATTCATATTTAAAGGCGGTTAGTCAAGATCATACTAATTTAACGGCTTTAAGTAAGTTATATCAAATCAGTAAAACAGCCTCTTTGTCAGAAAAATTTATTGCCGAATTAAATAACCTTATCACTGAATATCCTCAATTGTTATTGCATCGTCATTTGTTGGCGGATCATTTGCTAGAAAATAAACACTTTGAAAAAGCAAAAAAACAATATCAAATACTGCTTAAAAATAATATACCACCAACAAAAAGAGCGTTAGCACTGAATAATTTAGCGACTATTTATATTAGAGATAAGAACTTTACTATGGCAATAGAAACCGCTAAACAAGCTTTGAACCTTGACCCTAGAATGCCTTCCATTATAGATACTATTGGCTGGGCATTGGTTTTATCTGAAGAGTTAGATTTGGGTCTATCTTACTTAAGACAGGCATTCAGCTTATCTTCCACTAGCCCAGATATTCAATACCATATTGCTTATGCCCTAGCAAAGTTGCAACGTATCCATGAGGCAAAAAAAGTATTAATTAAATTAATAGCTTTACCTGATGATTTTGAAGAACATCAATTGGCTCAACAATTATTTGATAAATTAGAAAAAAAATAAACAAAATTTACAGTAACTTAACAACTAAAGGTAACTATATTTACAATTAAGCGTGCATTTATTGTACAAATGCCCTGCTCCCTCCTATTATATATTGTGTAAAGTATACAACTTATGGATTAAGTTTTTTCGTCTGTAATTTTGATATATATGACATGGAGTCTACTATGCAGCGCCTCACTCAGCTCTTTTTTATCTTAATGATAATTTTAGTTTCTAGTGCAAACGCAAGTTTTCACCCTCTGCTAGATTCAGATCTCAATGATCTATCAGTCTATGCAAACGGTACGATAACAATGGCTGATGGTGTGATTACTCATGGTAATATGCAGGCCCTCACCACAATAACATTAGCGGCCAATGGCCAAGTTGGTGGCAATATTGAGGCTGGCTCTACAGCAACCCTAAGCGGTAATGTTATTGTCAATGGCTATATAGAAGCGAGCACTACCGCAACGCTAGGCGCCAATGTAAACGTTATCGGTAAGGTTCAAACGGGTACCACAGCAACCTTCGGCGCCGGTGTGTATGTTAAGGGAAATATTGAAGCAGGAAGCACAGTAACGTTAGAGCAAAATGCAGAGGTTATGGGTAATGTTGTAGCAGGAAGCACAGTGACCATAGCTGCGGGGTCATATATTCATCAAAATGTTGATGCTGGAACTACCGCAACCATTGCTGATAATGTTATTATTTCTGGTGGACCAGCTACCAGCAACTCATCAAAAGCCCCACCTCCTGCTCCTGTTGTTACCAGTAACGAAAATCAAATTACCACGGTGCAAGCCGAGCTAAAAGCATTGGTAACCGATGAAGAAATAGATTCGGCTGATTTTGGCCTAGAGGATGAGTCACTCGTCGCTGGCGTCTATAATTCTGTTAATTATCTCACTATTGCCGCAGGAAAAACACTGACCTTAGATGGCAATGGTATGGATGGCTCTTGGGTTTTCAATATTGCCAATAATCTAAGCTTTGGCATTGACTCCAAGGTCGTATTGTTAAACGTCACCGATAACAGCAGTATTCTTTGGAACGTACTGGGAGAAAGCACAGCAGGCTTAACATCACTTGGGGCAGGTGCAGAAGTTAGAGGTCATATTCTTTCTAAGGGAGCCATTGATGGCGGGGCTATTTCTTTAGTAGCAGGTATAGGTGACAGTTGTGGTGGTGTTTTTTCAGCAACCAGTACTGTCACATTTGCCGCAAGTAGTATCATTGGATACCAAGGTTGCGGAGCGGTTGACGTACCTGAGCCTGCCACTATTTGGTTATTGGGTTTAGGTATATTTATTATAATGAATAGAAGACAAGTATAAATCAAAGTTGTAGTGGTGCTTTTCAGCAACCAGTACCGTCACATTTGCTGCAACAATCAGTATCATTGGACACCAAGGTTGCGGAGCGGTTGACGTACCTGAGCCTGCCACTATTTGGTTATTGGGTTTAGGTTTAGACATAGTTATTACAGTGAATAGAAAGCAGGGATAACCTTTGAATATTTAAAAATCGCGTCTAGGTGGCCTCTATATTTGTACTAATTATTCATTTTGGCTATGGCTCGTTTTTACTATGTTATTTAACAAGCACCATTATAATTGTGATTCGCTTGCATTACATCACGTTAACCTCTAGCCGCATTATGTTAACTTCTGGGGACATTACGTTAACTTACCGACATATCACCTGATCCACAACAAAAAAACAAAAACAATAATTACAACAAATTACAACAACAACGATTAAATAACAAACAAAAAACCGTCTTATCTGCTATCATACAGTTGTACAGTTGTACAATCCTTAGAATAAGTTTTTTTGTTCTGTAAAAATTAAGTTTTTTATATGCTAAACGCTAGCTATATAAAATGGTGTCTAATTTGAAAATTATCAATTTAATCCTCTGCATTTTGGTGTTATTTGCTGTGTCTGACGCACAAGCGAGTTTTCAACCTTTGCTAGGCTCAGAACTAAATAACCAGTCGCTTTATGCCAGTGGTTATATAACCATGGGCGCACGAACAACTATTGGTGGCAATATCCAAAGTGCTACGGCGATAACACTAGCAGCTGATGCAATTGTCGGTGGTAACGTTGAGGCTGGAACCGCAGTAACACTTGGCGCAGCTGCCGGTGTCGATGGCTATATTCAAAGTACAACAACCGTTACCCTAGGCGCTTCTGCTGTTGTCGATGGCTCTATTATTGCAGGTACCACAGCAACTATTGGTGCGAGTGCAAAAGTTGATGGCGAGCTAAGCGCTGGCACAACAGTAACCATAGCGGCAACCGTTGAGGTTGGCGGCAATGTTTTGGCTGGCAGCACAGTAACCGTTGGTGCAGGCTCACTTTTCGGGGGCGATGTTGATGCTGGAACCACCACCACTATTGGTGCAAGTGTTGAAATCGTTGGCGCGCTTACTGCTAATTCTTTGAAAATGGTTGCACTGCCCACCATCGTTGATAGTCAGGAAGTGCTTATTACGTCTGTGCAACAAGATATAAAAGACATGGGTACAGGAACAAAACTTGTATCCACCACTTTTGGCACCAACGACGAAACACTTGAAGCGGGTATTTACAGCACAATAAATTATTTAACCATCGCGATAGGTAAAACCTTAACGCTTGATGGTAAAGGTATCGATGGCTCTTGGATTTTTAATATCGCCAACTATCTGACCTTCTCTGCAAACTCAACAGTGATATTGAAAGATGTTACCGATAACAGCACTATTATCTGGAATGTTCTTGGCGATAAAACCGGCTCAGCAGGTTACACACAACTCGGCGCCGGCGCTGAGGCTAGAGGTTATATTTTTGCTAGAGGTTTTGTTCAAACAGGTGCTGATTCAATGATAGCGGGCATAGGCGATGATTGTGGCGGCGCTTATTCAGCAAGTAATTTTATTGAATTTGGTGCTGATACTGTTATTGGTAAAAAAGATTGTACCAATGGCGAGTCCAGAGCTTCTGCAGATAGCATTGCCGTCACTCAAGTTCCCGAGCCTGCAACACTGTGGTTATTCGCTCTAGCACTTTTCGGTTTAGCAATTAAAGCGCAACGTAAAAAAACGTAAATTCAGTATCACCAATAAAAAGGCTCCTTTGGGAGCCTTTTTATTGGGTCTTTGGCTAATTTATGATCTTAACGTTAGTGTAACCAAGGCAATACCGTGATCGGTACTTTCGCCATCTCGTTCAAAGATAGGATTAATTAAATGTCGATCATAGGTGTCGTACGCACTGACCTGATAAAGACTATCGTGATAACTAGCGTCAAAATCACATGATAATAATATATAATCAAGTACTGAGCTGCTCGCACCAAAATAATGTGTCGGAGTGCGCTGTATTTTTTCCTCTTGATGAGTTTCATTTTTCACTGCAACTTGAAATAAATCCCAAGCATCTTGCAAGCAATATTTAGCAAGATAGGCATCACGGTCAATGGCCGAAACAAAGCGTAGGGTGTTAGTCAGTAGATGACTTAGCACACCATCAGTTAAGGTATTATTGAAGTCGCCCATTAATACCATTGGCTGACCGGTAGTCTCACGCCGCGCTATTATTTCAATCATTAATAACGCCGCTTCACTGCCACGTTGTATCGTTGAGCCCCAACCACCTGCCACTTGTGCTTTTAGGCTTTCAATAATGGTTTGCTCTGGCGTGCGACTTATATTTTTATCATCGACTTCAATCATAGAGCGCTTAGATTTAAAGTGCACAACATAACAATCACAGTTACCCATATGAGGCACATCAACTGTTGCCCTTAACACTTTTCGGCTAAAAGAGAATTTATCAGTTAAACCTAATGATAGTGCAAGTTCAGTGTTTGCTTTTACCGCAGTAACTTCAACAATAGGGTAACGAGATGCTATGGCAACAACAGGACGTTTATAAATAAAATCATCTATCACTTGTGGTTCATCAACCACGGCAAAATAACAATAGCCCTGCTCTGCAACTAATTGCTCTAGAGACTCAGGACTAAAGACTTCTTGGAAGCCAATAATATCAGGTTGATATTCACGTAAATATTCAGCAATCCAATGTTGCTTTTTACGCCACTGCTCAGCACTATAAATTCGTTCAAATTCATAGAAAGCATTGGGCGGCTCAAGATAATTAAACAAATTAAAAGTAGCTATTTTAAGCTGTAAATTTGATACAGCTATAGAAGGCAGTATGGGATCTATTTCTTCTGGGGCTTTTTTATCTGGATAGTCGATAATGTTAACTCTAATAAACGTTGAACTGTGAGTATACCTGAGATAAAAAATTAAAAACCAACAAGATAAATTACCATTTAGTTAACAGCTTACTTACGTCACTTTTTGCTGTCTTTGATAACTTCTGTATTAATGCAAAAGGTACAAACTCGTGGTTAATTTTTTCTTCAATATCATCAAGCATCAACAACCACAATTTTGCCGTCATCTCAGCATCAAATAACGCCCGATGAAAAGCCCCATCTGATGGAATATTTTTATAACGAATAAGCGTACCTAATTTATGATTAGGTGCGTCTATATTGATTCTGCGAGAGACAAGTAACGAACAAATAAATTGCCCAAAGTATTTTCGATTAATGTTATTAAGCTCAGCGTCCAAGAATTTTTGATCAAAGGAAGCATTATGGGCAAGTAAATTATCGTCACCCAGAAAATCGGCAAATTGTGCCATCACTTCACCACAAGAGCCGACCTTAGCAAGCATCTGATTAGATATTCCGGTGTATTGCTCAATAAAACCACTGATCCTAAAACCAGGATTCATTAATGATTGAAATTTATCGGTAACCTTACCGTCTACAATTCTAACCGCACCTATCTCTATCGCTCTATCACCTTGATTGGGTGATAGTCCTGTGGTTTCAAAATCAAGTACCACTAACGAATTGGCATTTTCATGCATCTAAGTTAACCCTATAAATTTATGCAGCGCTGATTTTAACGGCTATATTTCAAAATGAAAGTAATCATTACTCGTAAGCAATGTTAAATTATTCTGTTCAATAATCAACTTAGAAACTATACTGTATAAAAACACAGGTGAGATTTAAGTAATGAAAGTTATTCCTATTTACATTGAAGCAGGTATTTCAGGGTTTGAATCACCCGCAGCCGAATATAAAGAACTGGGGTTATCATTAGATAAACTTCTTATTAGGCATCCTAATGCCACATTTATTGGCCAAGCATCTGGTGAGTCCATGCAGGGTGTGGGCATTTTTGATGGTGATTTACTTATCGTTGATCGCTCACTCACCGCCAGAAATGGTGATGTCATCGTGGCAAATTACAATGGCTGCTTTGTCTGTAAGTTGATTGATAAAAAGCAAGCTCGGCTGTTATCAGCGTCTAAAGATTTTGCGCCAGTTAGCATCAAGCCCGAAGACGACTTTCAATTAGAAGGTATTGTTACTCGCTCTATTCGACTCCATCATCAAGCTCCTGAATTAACCGCATGTATGCATTAGTTGATGCAGTATCTTTTTATGCCAGCGCAGAAAAAGTCTTCGACCCGAGCATAAGAAACAAGCCCGTTGTTGTTTTAACGAATAACGACGGCTGCATTTGTGCTGTTTGTCCTATTGCTCGACGGCTGGGTATTCCAAAATTCACCCCCTATTTTCAGATAAAGGACTTACTACATAAGCATGGTGTAGTGGTACGCTCTTCCAACTACGAGCTATATGCTGACTTAAGTGAAAGAATGATGAATGTTATTGCTAGGTATTGTGATGACCAATATATTTACTCAATTGATGAGTCATTTTTACATTTTAAAAACTATAGTGGCGTTATTAAAGATTGGCACCAATACGGCCATGAAATAAGACGTGCTATTTGGAAAGAAACCCGGTTACCGGTGGGAGTTGGCTTTGGCACAACATCAACCTTAGCTAAAGCAGCAAATCATGCAGCTAAAAAACTTGACGGTTACCAGGGTGTTGCCATTATTGATAACGCGCAAAGTGCCAAAGAAATATTAGAAAAAATGGCGGTAAATGAGGTTTGGGGTATTGGTAATAAAATATCTCAGCGACTAAAACAGCAAAATATTAGCACAGCTCATCAATTATCAATGCAGTGCCCTAAAATTATGCGCAAGCAATTTAGTGTTATCACTGAACGTACGGTTAACGAATTAAAGGGGATTAGCTGTTTAAGCTGGGATGATGTAAAAGCACCTAAACGGGAAATATTCTCTACACGTAGTTTTGGTCAACGTATTGTAGATATACATACATTACAAGCAGCCTTAACTACCCATAGTACGATAGTCGCTAAAAAAGTAAGGCGTCAATCTTCACTTATCAAAAAACTGCTCGTGTTCGCTTCAAGCTCCCCACATGATGAAAATTATTATAAACAAACAATGGTTTATACTTTTCCTTTAGCAACAGATAATAGTTGTGATATTGCTACAGCGGTCAGTTTAATACTCGCTGAAATATTTATACCCGGTGTGCATTTTTATCGTTGTGGTGTTGGTGCAATCGCCTTGGAAAGCAGACAACATCAACAAGCTGATTTATTTTTATCTGATCATTCAAACCCAATACTAATGAATTGTCTTGATAGTATTAATAGCCGTTACGGTAAGGGGACATTGACCTTGGGCGCAGAGGGAAAATCAGACTCCTGGCAAATGAAACGGCACTTTTTAAGTCCACAGTACACAAGTAACTGGCGAGACATACCCAAAATTAGTTGCTAAACAAATGAAAAAACACTTTTTAAGTCAACAACACAAGAGTAACCACAAGTAACTGGCAAGACATCCCCAAAATTAGTTGTTAGTGTTATTCGTAAGTTTAGTCACTGTAACCTTGAACTCATAATATTCAAGGCTAAAGTTACTAGTGGTATAAAATATCAAAGGGCTACCACCTTAAAAGATGTTCATCCCCCACTTTAATGCGTCGTAATAACAATTTAACAGTCTAGTTTCAGAAATTTTATTACTGTCAATAGAACGAGTAACACGCTTACTCGTTGATACTTCATAATGCTTAGCCAATGTTAATAGTTCTGACAATTCACCTTGTTGCTCAGATAACGCCAGTTTGATATCAGATGAAAAAAGAAAACTCTTTACAATATCTGCCATGGGTAAATTTAATATGGCATCTAAATTACTCAATATTCCGGTTAGAAAAGCTTTTTCTTTAAGGTGACTAAATGATTTTTCTTTCGTTATGAGTTCCATCATTTTAGCACGTACTAAAGATTCGATAAAAAGTTCTGGCGAACTTTCAGATGATAATGCTGACATCGATATAATTGCAACATACGGCTTTATTTTATCTGTTCCCAAATAGGTAATAGCTTGCTTAATAGAGGTGATTTCAATATTGCCACACTCTGCGGCACTGTTTACCAACTTTAATATACCGCTCACTAACGTTACATCACGGCTAATAATTTCAGTCAGTTGGTTGAAGTCTAAGTGTGGTTTGTAGGCTTCTAAAAAAAGTTGAATTAAATTAACTTTTAGAGGAGATATAGACGTGCCCGACTTTATCTCGGGCTTGTGAAAAAAGTAGCCTTGATAATAATCTATGGCTAGCGCTTTAAATTGTTGGTACTGCTGATTTGTTTCAATGCGTTCAGCAATTATTTTTATATGACTATTAGTTAATAGTAGGCATTTTTTCAGCCCTTCTATTTGAGTGAAAGTAACCTGTTCAATGTTAACTTTAATAATAGAGATATATGGAAAAAACACTTCCCATTTACTTTCGAAATCATAATTATCCAACGCTATGACATAACCCTTTTTATGAAGTTGAGCAACATTAAAAACGAGTTCATCAGAGATGTTAACTGTTTCTATAATTTCAACCACGATATCTTTTGGGCTAAAAAGCAAAGGCGAATTTTGTAATAAGGTAAACTCATCAAAATTAATAAAGGCCAATTTTCCAAAGCAAACTTCGGCTAAATCACCCAATATATGGTTTTGAAGTATAACTTTTGAGGTTGCTTTTCTGGAGAATCCCCATTAAATACATTTTCTAAACTGTCTCTAAAGAGTAATTCATAACCGATAGTTTTAAGATTTATATCTAAAATCGCTTGCCTTGCGATGAAAGTGTTTAATACTATTTCCATTAATCAAACCTATGAGATTTCGTCCTTTAATAGTAGTTGCTCTTCCTAGAAAATCTATGTAAATATTTATAAAACATAATAAAACCTATCAACGTATGGTTAGTTAGGTGTACAGTGACAGCAGACTAAAAAACACGCATTAAAAGATTAAAACGAGTCGATAAACTTTAATTTTGTCAATTCAGTGAACAGGCTGAATTTATTAGTATTCAAATGATAAACAATATTACAGCAGTAGCCGTAAACACCTTATTTATTAGCAATTAACCTCAATTTAAATGATAAAAGTTGATATTAATGCAGACAAATCAATGAAGAATATATGTGTGATATAAAATTAACACTTCAAAACGAAGATAAAGATTTATTAATGACTATCACGCCTGTTAAAGGACAGCCAAAAGCTAACTTAAAAAAACTACAAGCAACATTCAAATTATCTACATATTCTACTTTTTTACTGATTGACGGGGCGATGGAGTTACTACTAGCAGAAATGGCTAAAAGTGATGAGAGTGATGAATCCGAAACGACGACAGGTACAAGTTCAATCATAGCAAATGCTGTTGATGCGAATTTAAAGGTCACGTTGGGGCCTGAAAACATGTCAGCTACATTAGAATTCACCGCAGCTTATGGTGGTAAAGCCATTGAAAACACTGATGTTATTAATGTATTAAAAGAAAATAATATAACCAAGGGTATCATTAAAGAAAACCTCATCAATATTGTAAAAGAGGGGCAGTTACTTCAAGGAGGTAAAAGTATATCTACCGAAATAGCAAAAGGTAAAATGAGCAAAAATGGAAAGGATGGTTACGTAAAATATTTAGTCGATAACCCCGCAGAGCGCATTATGTGTCCTAAAAAGCTCGAAAACGGCAATGTAGATATGCGTGAATTAGGTAATTTAATTCATGTAAAAGCAGGTAAAAAATTAGCTAAGCTAATACCACCAACCGATGGTGTTAAAGGCTTTGATGTAACAGGAACGGCTATAGATGCAGTATCAGGTGAAACATGTTTTTTAGAGGAGTCTGAAGGTTCGTCTTTTTTAGATGAAAACAATAACATTCTTGTTGCTGCTATTGATGGTATGCCCAAGTATTTAGATAATAGTGTCGCTGTGCATAAGTTACTGGAAATTGAAAATATAGATGTCGGCACCGGAAACATTCGTTTTGATGGCTCTATTTATGTGCAAGGCAATGTTTGTGAAGGTATGCAATTATCCGCAACTGAAGACATCGTCATTGGTGGGTTAGTTGAAACCGCTTCAATTTCTGCAGGCGGCAATATATCGATTGCACTGGGCATTATTGGTCGACAAATATCAGACAAAAATGAGTTAAAAAACACTACAGTGATCAAAGCAGATGGAGATATTAGCGCGCAGTTTGCACAGTATGTCGATTTTTTTTGTAAAAAAGATATTAACATTACACAATATATTTCTCATAGCCACATTACAGTTGAAGGTGATTTATGGGTGGGTAATATCACTAATGATAAAGCGGATGGAAAGTTGTTTGGTAGCCGTGTACTCACAGGAGGTTCCGTTCATATAGGCACTCTTGGTTCAGCTTGTGGCGCAATGACCTATTTAAATTTCAATTATTGGCCCAAAATTGTCGAAGAATTAAAAATAAGTGCAGATGAAGCAAACTATAAAATAATTAGGCGCTTACCTAGAATATATAAATTATTACAAAAGGCTAACGACCTAGATAACGAGAATACTAAACAGATAAATCGTATTACCCATGCATTAAAGCAGCACTTATACTTGTTAGGTAAACTCAATAAAGAATGGCTAGAAAAAGCGAATAATATCAATGAGCATTTAGCGATTTTTGAGCTAACAGCGTATCAGTCAATACTTTCAGGTGTAAATGTTGAAGTAGCCACTAAAAACTATGCTTTTAAGCGTGACCATGAAGCCACACAGATAAAGTGGCTTGAAAATAAAATCAGTATAGAGCCAATAGTGAATTAATTTATATAACTTAAATGAATTAACCTTCGAACACCATACTGATTCACTCGAGAAACCTTAGATTTTTAAATATTTATCCGTGTATAATCCTAGAACATTAATGACTCAGCAATAAATCACCGAGTTCACCACAGACATTGCTCAAATTAATGAACAGCACAGCCATCACTTTATAAGTTCTGCATGCGCTTTTTTAATCTCTCTAAATCAATCGCGTTTGAGCGTACTGTAAGTTTAATGTGACTATACTCATAGTCTTCCTTGGTAACACTCATGCTCGATCGAATTTCACCTATGATACCTTTAGCGGTATAAGGAATAATAATCTCATCTTCAATCATATCGTCCTGCGCTGCGTTAACAATATATTTATGCAGCTTAGTGATATCAAGAGGATTTCGAGTAGAGGTGATCATAGCATCAGGAAACTCTTCCATCAGTGCTTGTTGTTGCTCAATACTAAGTTGATCAGATTTGTTGAGTACCAGTAATTTCTTACTGTCTTCAACACCGACTTCTGCCAGCACTTCGTGCACGACATCGAGTTGTGAACGAAAGGAAGCATCCGAAGCATCAACCACATATAAGAGTAACGAAGCATCATGAGCTTCGGCTAAGGTTGAATGGAATGAGGCAACCAAATCGTGCGGCAACTTTTTAATAAATCCAACCGTGTCTGACACTAATATCCGTGGTTGTGTGGCTGGGTATAGTGCACGAACTGTGGTATCAAGTGTTGCAAAAAGTTTGTTTTCGCCAACAACATCACTACCGGTAATCGCTCGCATCATTGATGATTTACCCGCATTGGTATATCCCACCAATGCCACACAAAAAAGCTCAGAACGTTGAATACGTCGGCCTTTCATTTCATGTTGAACACTGACCAATTCGCGTTTAAGGTCGGCTAATTGGTCGCGTACTGCTCGGCGGTTAAGTTCAAGCGTTGTTTCACCTGCACCTTTACCCATCTGACGTTCTTTATCACCACATGATGTTTCACGAAGTCGTGGTGCTACATAATTAAGACGAGCAATTTCAACTTGTAGTTTTGCTGTTTTAGTACGCGCATGACGACTAAATATTTCAATAATAATACCGGTGCGATCAAACACCTCTACGCCTAACTGATTTTCGACGTTACGCAGTTGAGATGGACTTAAGTCACAATCGAAGACCACGACATCTGCACAACCAAAAGGCAGGTTTTCTGATGGGATATCTGAAGGCACAGCAGAAATGTCAGTTTCATCGAGTAAATCATCAGCGTCATCTAAGCCTTCAACGACACCCTGGTTACCCGTAATGTGAGCTATTTCAGCTAATTTCCCCAAGCCCAGTACATTAACTTTCTTAGTCGAACTCTGCTTTTGAGATTGAGTGCCAACCACTTTGAAGCCAAGTGTTGTCACTAAGCGCGCAAGCTCTGCAAGTGATTCTGTTGCTTCATCACCTTTAAAGTGCGGTGTGCAAATAGAAATAAGTAAAGCGTTAGTAAGTGATGCTTTTGCTGTTAGTTGCATAATTATTTATGTTAGTGCACCTGAAGTGCAAACCTAAGTTTTTATCTAAAGTAGTGTTATCCTACGCTGTTATAGCTAAGCTTTATAGGGCAATGGCAGACTAAATAGCGAGTTTATTTTAGTTGATAAGAAATCACTGAATGATGTCGGTAGCAGATCCCGCGATTAAGAGAATAAACGCGGCTTAGTATGATGCACGCGATTATGATTCACCGCCAACTAAAAGCCTAAAACTTGCTGTAATCTATTAATAAAAGATTAATAATATCAACAGATTTAAATTACCTTATTTACTATTATTTAACTACACTCTTAATCAATGAACAATTAGTTGTGGTGTTATATTCATGTCAAAAATATTAAGCGGCCTACTTTTTACCTATCTACTTTTATTCTCAACGGTGTCAACGGCGCAGCAAGTCATAAAAGTGGGTGTAGGTAACTTTCCTCCTTATTTTATTGAAAAAGGCACACAAGGCTTATTTGTTGAAATCATTGATGAAATATTCAAAAAGCTGCCACAATATAAAGTGCAATACATCCCCATGAGTAATAACCGGATCTTACATGAAATTAACTATGGTAAGTCAATTGATGTTGCTTCTAATATTTTTCCCAGTTCAAAAGTAAAAGCCTACTTATCAGAGCCAGTGTTTCGCTTTAGAGATGTAGCAGTTTCGAAAAAGTCAGCTCAGTTAATTATTAATAATATAAGTGACTTGCAAGGAAAGTCTATTGCCGCATACCAAGGAGCTACAGAGCTGCTTGGTGAACAATTTAAGAATATAGCAAAAGAAAATACAAAATATTCAGAGCATGCCCACCCTAAAGAGACCACTCAACTGATGCTTTCTGGAGAAAATGTGATTAGAGTCGGTGATATCAACGTATTTTGGTATGATTTAAATAATAAATATTATAGTGATGAAGCGAGCATAGCCCGTAACAATTTTACCGTACATTATTTATGGCCCTTTACCTACTCGAATATGGCTTTTAAAGACAAGTCACTAAAAGATGCGGTAAATAAAGTGATCAAAGAATTAAAACAAAATGGCTCAATAGAAAAAATTTATGCAAGCCATGAAATGCAAAAGTAAGTTGCAGGGACTTATGATGACTCAATAACAATGCTTTATATTACGCAATAGAGACAAGGTAGAGTATCTTATATTTCAACTCAATTGCTGTAATCAAGTGCCCGTAAGCAATTTTGCTTTAAGCCTGTTAACACTTTTTATCTATTACCTATTATCAGTTAAAGTCCACCCATAATAAATAAGACGGATAGTAACAGGTTATAGAAAACGCAATACCGTTATTTAACATCACCACACTGCCGCTTAGCGTTATATAATCATAATGAGCGTGCTTTGTAGTACTTCTTTTACGATAACTAATTTATTAGAGGTCAATAACTCTTTCATGGGTAAAGGTGCACTTGGGTCTGTTATCGCTTACCAGCCATCATCCCAAGGTACCGTAACGGCTGCTACTATTATCGTGAACATTAATGACACTAAAAAAACAGCCTTAAAATTAAATAGTGATTTTCAATTAATTATTCGTTAACTTAGTTAGTTGATGCGCTAAAATTAAAAAGGTTACAACTTTTTTGAAAAAACAATCTTCCGCTACTTTAAGCCAAGATATCGATAAAGAAGATGAACTAGTTGAGGGGCTGATCAATAATAATGCTTTCGCTTACGAGGCATTAGTACGTCAATACAGCGCAAAAATGTATACCCTTGCATGGCGCTTTTTTTCCACCGATGACGATGCACAAGAGTGTTTACAAAAAGCCTTCATTCAAGTTTTTAACAATATCACCTCTTTTAAAAAAAATTCAAACCTGTCGACTTGGCTGCACCGTATTACGGTAAATGAAGCGCTAATGATGCTTCGACAAAGAAAAAGGCAAAACACTACCTCAATAGAAACATTTTATCAGCAATACAATGACTATGGAGAGCGTACGCAATTTGCCGATAATTTAGGCCATAGCTTAAACGATAACCTAAATAATAATATTGAAATGCTATTTGAAAAAGGTGAAGCAAAATTATCGCTTAATAATATTATTTACCAACTTCCTGAGAAATATTGTAACGTTTTACTGCTTAGAGACATCCAAGAACTAAGTACCAAAGAAACGGCTGAAATTTTAGCAATATCTGAAGCTTCAGTGAAAACTCAATTACACCGAGCTAGGTTACTTTTAAAAACTATTTTAGAACAGGAAGACATAAAGAACGCAGAAAAAAATTGGAAGGTAAACTGATATGTTAATGATTAAGCGATTAATAGCCCAGCACATGCCAGGTATGTTGACCTGCGAAGAGGTTGACAATTTTCTATATGATTTTCATGGCGGTAATTTATCTTACATTGAAAGCTTTAAATTTAAACTACACTTAAGTATGTGCCCAGAATGCAGAGATTACTTAGAGGGCTATAAAAATGCCATTCGTCTTTCTCAAACAGGGTTTATTAAAGCAGAGCAGAGCCCAGAGGTCCCAGAAGATCTTATACAAGCTATCTTAAAGAGTCGAACGTCTAAATAGTTCATTTTATTAATTCTACTATTGGAAATTTAAAAAAGAATGATCATCAGTCAATTGGAAATTATTGAACAAGGTCAGTTGTATCTTAATACTGTCTCTAAAAAAAATTATACACAAATCGTTCAACCTAACTTTATCAGTTCTGCAGGCACCCATATGCGGCATATTATTGATCATTATTTAGCGATAATGTCAGGTATTGAAAATAAGTTGATTAACTATGATCTTAGGATGCGTGGTGGCCAAATAGAGTTATCTCCTGAACTTGCTATCGCTAAATTAAATGAAATAGCTAATTGGATTCAAGGCATGTCCGAAGACAAGCTCAATCAAGTGATAACATTAGCGACAGAAGTATCGGTAACCAATAAAAATATACAAAAACTACAAACCTCTGTTGCTAGAGAATTAGTTTTTGTCGGTAGCCATGCTACTCATCACTATGCGATGATTGCTCAGATAACTTTTGCTCAAAAAAATGCGCTACAAGCAACCGAATTACCCCAAGATTTTGGCTTGGCGCCTGCTACAGCAACTTTTTTAAGACAGTGTAATGAACAATCTACTGATGCTAAAAGTAAAAATAAACTTTTATCTGTGATTAATTAAATGTGCACGTTAACGTATTTACTCAATGATAATGGTTATGAGTTATTTTTCAATCGTGATGAACAACGTTCTCGCTTATTAGCTATTCCCCCTAAATATTATCCAATAAGTGGCGCCATTTATCCCGTAGACCCTGTTGGTGCGGGTACATGGATAGCTGTCAGCAAAAAAGGCTTATCGCTCGCTTTATTAAATAATTATCAAGCACCGGCTAATAATCACAATAACGTGATCAGTCGTGGACAACTTATTCTTTCTTTACTGCAAAACCAAACGAGTGTTATTGAGCAATTAGAAACTATGGACCTAAAGGTTTTCCAACCTTTTCAACTGTGCATTTTCCCTGAAGATTTATCGATTAAAAAACCAAAAATTCACTGCGTAAAGTGGAATGGTAAGCAACTGATTGAGGTAAGCGTTGATGGTAAGGCTGACTTACCGATAACATCATCAAGTCTTGATTTTATTGACGTGCGCCAAAAGAGAAAATATCGCTTTGAACAGTCTGTTAATGGTAAAGAATTATTATCAAAGCAACACAAAGACTTTCATTTTTCGACAGAAAAAGACGGTAAATATGCGGTTAATATGCAAAGAAAAGATGCGAGAACAGTCAGTATCTCTCACTTATCAATAAAAACTTGTCTCGCTAAAGAAAGTGAAATTTGTTTTGAGTACTTTGATAATGTTGTACAAAAATCTCACACAGTTTTGTCTCCAAAAGAAGAGAGCATTGAATTCGCTTAATATTTATTATTCTCAAATGGCACTTAACTCATCACTTTTATCATAATTTATATACGCGGTTTTAGATGAACCTAAATAAAGTTTTAATAGCTTGTCAGGTGCTGCTGGTAAATTAACACTGAGCAACAAGCCTGGCGTGTCATTGAAATTAACATCTATGCCCGTGCAATGAAATTTAGCCCCTAACTTATAATATTGTTTCAATAATACCGGAACATCTTTACCGTCTTCTTCGATGCCCATCACTAATGCCGACAACTGATTTAAAGAGACAGGTGCTGCGCTAATAAAATCTTTTACTTCTGGATGAAGTTGCCCGGCAAAGGATTTTTTAGCGCTAACGCCCTCTTTATCTGTCACCATAATTTCATCAATTAAGGCAACTGAGCGAGGATCATATAGTTTGCTTAATGATACCGTGCCATACAATGTTCGGTAATGTGGGTTTTGACAGACAAAAGCGCCAATGCCTTTCCATAATAACAGTAAGCCATGAAAACTGTTTTGGTGCGCAGCAATGATAAATGAGCGGCCCATTTCTAAACAAGGTTGTTGTTGATTAATAAACTCAGGCGCAAAATCAAACATTTGCGCAAGATAAAGTTTTGATACATCGCCATTTTTTTGTAAAAGGTCGGTCTGTCCTATTCGATAGGCACCAATAATCTCTTCATTTTTATGATCAAAAATAAATAAATGCATGTACGTTGCATCAAATTTATCGGTATCGCACGCTTCACCACTCCCTTCATCTAAAGTTCTAAACGTTATTTCCCGTAATCGAGTAATTTCTTCTACACAATGTGGAATTTGTTGTTGATAACCATAATAGACAGAGAATGATTTAAAATCTAATAAGTGTTGTATTTCAGGCAGTTGAGCAAGCTCTTTTTTCATTACTTTTTTATCCACCATAGGAATAACCGCTTCAAATGATGTTCTTTGCTCATGCTCAAGCCAAGGGCTAAAATAGTTATCATCGTTTAAATAGCATTGTAAGCGGACAAAATCATTCATTCTTTTAGTACCATTAAATTCATTAAGTTGCTTTATGGTGAGCAGATTATTGGTTTTTAAAGCGATGTTATGTGCTTGTAATTTAAACATTTCATGCGCTAACATTAGTAGTCGAAAACGATAATAAACTCTCCCCATATTATGAAAAAGTTTGCTATTAGCACCTGATATAAAAACAGGTAAGATAGGCGAGTCGGTTTTTGTGGCAAGCTTAATTGCGAGTCGATTCCAATCAGCATCGGCAATTCGTTGTTTATCCGCTTGAAAAAAAGAAACACGCCCTGCAGGAAATATGACCAACAAGCCATCTTTTTCGAGATGTCGAAAACATTGTTTTATTGCCAAGCCATTGATCAAAGCTTTAGGCTTTAATGGATTAGCAAAGATAAAGTAATCTTTAATTTCTTTAAATATTGTTAAGCCGACGTTTGCCATGACCTTAGTATCAGCACGAACCTCGGTTAATAAATACGCAATAATAACCCCTTCAATCATGCCATAAGGATGGTTACAGACAATAATACAACGGCCAAGTTGCGGTATTTTTGCCAAAACACCATTAACACCAGAAACCTGAACACCTAAACCATCGAGTAATTTTTGTGAAAATTCTTGTTTGTTTAATCCAGATAACTCACAAGACTCATAAACCCTGCGCAGTTTACTTATCCCTAATAACTTATCCCAAAAAGGTCCGGTAATTTTAAGCAGTGTTCCCAACAATGTATTAGGCGCCATAGCAGAAAGGCGTAAGTCTGAATAAGGTTTTTTTAGTGGTTCATTGTTCATAAAGTCTTCAGTTATAGGGAAATGATTAGATTAACGCGATCAAAGGGATTCCCCGTTAACTCTCGATACTATTTTAAATGTTACACACAAGATAAAGGTTACAAATTTGACAAAAAAATAAAGCACTAATAATATTTTTATCACATAAAGGCTGAATTTATCAATTAGAGCTATAACACGCTTGTATTTAGCCTATGCCCCCCTCGACAAAGGCATATAGTCTTTAAGTGTATTACTGGTGCTTGTCACTTAAATAACTGATAAGATTAAGTTAACCATAGTCATTATCTCGAATATTTTTGCTAAATTAACTTCATAAAACATGCATTTTACTTAATTTTAACTAAGGTTATAAAACAGGTAATAATACTGACACGCTAAGTTTAATGGCCTTTCTTATCTAGCGGCTATAAAGTTATTGAACAAGCCAAGATTGTTCAATAACAATTTCTTTATTTTTATATATTTTAGCGCTAAATAACTGACCTGAATTGATAATGCCCACACCTTTAGGCGTGCCAGTCATAATAATATCTCCATCTTCAAGGGTTAAGAAACTTTGTATATCAGTGATTAACATTTCAGGTTTGTTAATCATCAGTGGGTAATTAGCGAATTGTATAAGAAGGTTATCTATAAATAACTCCATCTTATAACTTTTATAATCGCCATCACAGTTAACAAAGTTGCTAAATACGGCCGATTTATCAAAAGCTTTAGCTCGCTCCCAAGGTAGACCTTTTGATTTAAGCACATTTTGAAGCTTTCTTTTTGTCAGATCTAAGCCAAAGCCTATACCAGAGATTTTATTGTTCTTAATAATAAAACTGATCTCACCTTCATAGTGTATTTCATCAAATTGATGACTTTCTATCTCATTAGAAATGGCGGAGTTAGGCTTAATAAAAACTACCGGCTCTGCAGGAATTTCATTGTTTAGCTCTTCAATATGCTCGACATAATTTCGGCCAATGCAGACAACCTTTGAAGGGATAAAGTCGAGACCATCATGCTTAACACTGTTCATTTATGCTGTTCCTTTATCTTAATTCGTTAACTTAATCTTTATTAATATCAATTAACGGAGCCATCGGCTAGAGAATAGCTAAGTAAAACACCCTAGCATCAAAATCGTAACATAGGATAACTTAATCATTTATTGATATTGTAGATAAATATAATTTAATAAATATTGAAAGGAATTGCAAAAAATCTTGTAGCTAGATTGGCCAAATCGGATAAATTAGGGGAGTGAATAATTGAAGTGAAGTAAAAGTAGCGATTTAGTCGAAGCTTAGTGGTTATACCGCTAAGATTCGACTTAAATCATTCCCTCAACTGATTGTGTTGAATTGAGGGTTTATCTTGTTATTAAGCTTGGTATATCCATTCTAAAAAACATTTAGAATCTGTATTATTACCAAACTTGATTAACTTAGTACCATTTTGATCGTTAACAACAACATTATGTTTGTTAACTGAAATGAAATTAATAGGTGATTTAATTGAATAAATCATTCCTTTATATGTATAAGACATAATAAAACTCTTTAATTTGCGCTGCTGCGCATTAATAATAAAAGCCATATTACTGTGTGAAAACGTTTAGATATTTATAAATATCTGATCAAGAAATAATGTATCTTGATAACCTCAGACAACAATTTAGGCTTAGTAATTTGAGTGATGACTGACTGTGAAAGGGAAAGACATAACATTGATTATCACAAGTACTAATAACAAGGGATAATAGGTTAAATAAACGAGAGGGGGATAATTAACAAAGCAACTATAAACAGCTTAAACGTGAAAGTAAACATTTTTTTCAATTATTATCTATTTATTATTGTTTAGCCTCTATTCCTTAAATTTTAAAAAGTAGAGGCTTAATACTATGAAAATCTATCGCTTATTTGATGGTACTTAACTGCTGGTATAAATCGACAAAATTTACACGCTTGCGATAACCTTCAAAAAAGTATTTATGAAAGATAGTCCCTGCGGGGTTAATAATCACAACACCAGGATAAGGAATGCCATAATTATTATCGCCCATTTGGTAATCTTTATTAAGAATACCATAGGCTTTTACCGTCGCCGCCGCTTGATCTGACAACAAAGGATAGGTTAATTGATGCGCTTTAGAGAAACCATTTAAGATGTCAGTACTGTCATAAGAAATAGCGGCAACACCGTAACCTAACGCTTTAAATTTATCAGCATATTCATTGAATTCAATTAAGTGGCGTTTACAAAAGGGACACCAGTCAGCTGAACGAAAAAATAAGATGATCAATCCTTTTTCAGCGGTTAGGTCCGCAATGTTAACCACTGATTTTGTTGCATCTGTTACCGTTAAAGCCGGTGCTTTGTCACCCACTTTAGGCCCAACGTTTATTGAAGTCTGCTTGGCAAAAGCGCTGTTAATAAAAAGCATAGAGAAAAGCAAAGTGACAATGACCGGTATATATTTTTTGTTATTAACCATAATTTTTATAAACTCTTAGATGAAGTAAATTTTTGTACTAAAACTATAGACCGTGCATGTGCATTATTTACTTCATCTAGTTGTTATTAATTTACCAGAGATAATTACTGTAGTTTTGGCGCAACGCGATGTTGAGTCGCTTGTTCATAACCAAAAGCAGCTTCAATCAAGATACCTTCTTGTAACTTGCCGGAAAACATTGATAAGCCAACAGGTAAGCCATGTACATAGCCCATGGGTATCGTAATATGGGGGTAACCTGATATTGCCGCAGCAGAAGATGCAGCACCTAAATAATGGTCGCCATTAACCCAATCAATTTTCCAAGCCGGCCCTGTGGTTGGGGCAATAATCATATCAAGATTGTGCTTTTCAAGTAACGCATCAATGCCTGCTTGTTGTGTTAAACGTTTCGCTTTTGCGAGTGCATCAAGATAAACTTTATCAGTAATGTCCCCTTTAGCTTGTGCCATCAAAAATATTTCTTGTCCAAAATATTTCATTTCAATATCAGCATTTATTTTATTGAATTCAATCATTTCACTGAGTGATTTTGGCATGCCGGGTGCTGTTTTTGAAAGATACTTATTGAGTTCGTCTTTAAATTCATAAAGCAGCACTTCAAATTCAGCATCGCCCCACTGATCTTTGTTTTCAAAATTAACGTCGTCTACGATCACTGCACCTTGGCTTTTAAGGTCTTGTACTGCCTGACTAAAAACATTGTCTAGCCCTTGATGATAACCCATTAGATTTCGAGCAATACCGATACGCTTACCTTTAAGACCATCAAGCTTTAAATGTGAGAGGTAATCTATCGTTGAAGACATTACATCTTGATCACTTGGGTCTGCTTTTACCATTGCCGCTAACAAAATAACCGCATCGGTTACATTCCTCGCCATAGGGCCCGCTGTATCTTGGCTATGCGCAATGGGGATAATACCGTCGCGACTAACGGTGCCTAAGGTTGGTTTTATTCCAACAACCCCATTAATTGCCGCAGGACAAGTAACTGAACCATCAGTTTCAGTACCTATTGTTACCGTAGCGAAGTGAGCCGCAGCAGCAATACCAGAACCTGAACTAGAGCCACAAGGACTAGTTGTTATATCGTAAGGGTTTTTACTTTGTCCATATAAACCGCTCCAACCACTTGATGAAGCGGTTGAGCGAAAGTTTGCCCATTCACTTAGATTGGTTTTTCCTAAGATAATCGCGCCAGCTTCTTTGAGTTGTTTAACCAAAAAAGCATCATCATCTGGAAAATTATTGGCTAAAGCAGTTGAGCCTGCTGTGTTTGCCATACCATCAGTAGTATCTATATTGTCTTTAAGCAGAATAGGAATACCATGCAAGCTGCCTTTAAAGCCACTTTTAAGGAAATAAAGGTCAAGTGCTTTAGCTTGCTTGAGGGCATTTTTATTTAATTGCACCACTGAATTTAGCGTAATTCCTTTGTCATCATATGTAGCAATGCGTTTTAAATAGAATTGCACCAATTGTTCGCTGGTTAATTGTTTACTTTGCATTTGCTGATGAATGTCGTTAATGGTGATATTTTCATTAATATCGGCTCGAACATTAAAAGCCATTACCGAGCAAAAAAATAATAAAGCTAACGGTTGAAAAATTTTCATCTTAATTCCTAAAATATAACGTTGCGCATTTTATAATTTAAATTGGGGGTACTTGTCTATAGATGGCTAATAAATAAACGAAAATAATCTTTAATTGCTGTTATTAAATCGATACAAAAAACGATAAGTCTTTTAATACTTATCGTTTTATAAGGTTATCTTTGTCTGAATTAAGCATTTGAATGTTCCTGTACTTTCGTCCAAGCCAACGCTGAAATAGCGAGTGCAATAGCACTAATTTGAAACACTACACTTTTATCGGCAACTTTACTGATGAATAAACCAATCGCTAAGCTAACTAACAACTGCGGTAATACAACAGACAAGTTGAATAGGCCCATATATAGGCCCATACGAGACTGTTCAACCTTTTCAGACATAATGGCAAACGGTAAACTAATAATAGCAGACCAACCAATTCCTAATAGCGCCATAAGTAAGTAAAGCACTTCTTTTACATCTCCAAACATGACGACTAATCCATAGCCAACGGCCATACTGGCGATGCAATAGGTATGGGTTTTTACTCGTCCTATTTTTTTAGCTATCGGTTCAAGCACAAATGCCGGTAATAAAGCAGACACTGCACTTAAAATGAGAAAACTCATCGCGATAACTTTGCCTAAATCATCGTCTGACAAACTTGGCATTTTGTCTTGAAGAAAAGCAATAATAAAAACAAACATCGTTTGTACGCCAACCCAACTGAAGGAATGAGCGGCTAATACTTTTCTAAAACCAATGCTATTATCACTGCGACTCTCTTTAGCAAATAAAGTAATAACAACAAAATACAAGGTAATGATTGCCGCAATAACTTCAGCCCAGTAATGATCGGTTTTTATACCTGATATTTGTAAAGCCATCGCATAAATATCGTAAATAATGAAGCCCCACAAAGGTTTTATGTTCATCAACACCATTTTAAACGAGACTTTCTCTTGAACAACATCGCGTTGACTTACTAATAATTCTTTGGGTTCGCTAATAAAAAAAGGAGCTAATATTGATAGAAAAAACACTAATCCTGCGCCTAAATAAATAAGTATAAAGTTCCCCCACGTAGCACCAACCGCATAAGCCAATACACCAAAAGAGCCTGATACCGTTTGCATCCAGGTATAGCCTTTAGTGCGAGCATCACCTTCAGGGGTTACATCCGCGATAATGGCGCGTGTTGGATTAAAACTAATATTTATCGATAAATCTAAGGTTAACGCAACAGCAATAGCTACACCGAGCAATCCTGAGATGCCAAGTGATGAAGAAACAATATCAATATTGGGTAAAGCCAATAACATCATAGCGGCTAACACACCACCGATGAGGATAAACGGACGGCGACGGCCATTCCAAAACCAAACATTATCGCTAATAATACCAACTATAACTTGTCCTAAAATCCCCGCAATCGGTCCTGCGGCCCACACTAAGCCAACCTGATGAATATCAAGACCGTATTGAGTAGTTAATATCCAGCTAAGCGCTGATATCTGTACTGATAAAGCAAACCCCATCGCTGTTGCAGGTAGGCTCAATAGCATATAGAAAGATTTACTAAGGTTTTTTTGAATGGCCAACATTTTTATTATTCTCTTTTTATTATTTACAGTCGCATTAAAGGTTATTGACTAAAATAGTCTTGTACAAACTCAAAACTATTTTTACCTATTTTCTCACCAATTAAGCGACCGGTAATATCATCGGCAGGTGGATGAATACCTCCCCAAATACGTGACAGACTACATTGATCAGAAGCATCTTGATAAGTCGCCCATTGCAGGGTCATATTGACACTTGGCCCTTGTTCAAAAACTAAAAATTCATTGGCAACCACGTCAAACTGGCTCATTCCACCAGGGAAGTATCGCGAACCTGTCATTGCGGTCATTAATTCGGCAGCAGCTCTAGAATAAGTCGAATGCCCAGATACATAGCCGGCAAAAGGTGGGGTCACAAAAGAAGGACGCTGATAAGGCCACCAATTCTCAGCTAAAATCCAATCAACACCGGCTTTATCAGTAGCGGGGTTGTTAATGTAATCAGGGCCTTTCCAGCCATAAATTTTAACTTTTCCAACATTTTGTTTATTGTCCCCTGCTAATGCATCGTTCGCTCCAACAAGTTCGATGTAACCATCAACAAGAAGAATTCCGTTAAGGTGATAAGAAGGTAACTGCTCATCGCTACTTTGTCCTAGGTCGGCCATTGCACGAATGGCTGAAACAGGTCGAATATAATCGTAGCGCCCCTTGATCCCCCAAGCTGCGATTGCCGCGTCATGCATAGTGCCCCCCATGGCAAAATAGCTTTTTATATCCCATTCTAAATTACCTAATATTTCGCCAGTACCCGCCCAACGTTTTTCAAGTAAATTATGGTCACTAACGGTATTTAGGATGACAAACCAGTGACCCGGCGGTGTTTCAGACTCAGGACCGTCTGCCCAGAACTCGGCGAGTACTCGGCCATAGTCACCACGAGGCACAATCTGCTCTTGGTAAGGTTGGTTTGTTACTGGGTTAAGGATATAACCGGCACTGGTATCTCCGCCGTCAAGTTGATTGTAAAACTCATTATATTGAGAAAAGGTTGTTGGAAAGCTATTAATGTTACCGATACTTTTTGGCGATATATCCCATTCGACACCGTCATTCTCATCTAAATGAGCTGACCATATCGCGACTAACGAAAAGCCCCACTTATATAAATCCGCTGTATCTGAACCTATCAACGGCGGCATCCCTGGATCATGGTAAACCTGATAGTCAAATCCATCACGGGTAAAAACAGTTTTGTCATTTGCAGATAAGGAAAATGGAACAACTTGTCCCCATTCTGGGCTTAAAAATTCAGGCATATCGTCAACAGGGTTTCCTGCTTGATCAATATATCCCTGAATAGAAAGGGGTTGCCAGCGATTTAAGTCAACAATAGTCGGGTTACCCGACTGCCCAGTTCCCAAAGCTAACGCAGGGTTAACCGATTGGTAATGGCGATTACTGTAAAACTGTTGTTCGTTAGCGCCATCTTGTAAGCCAAAATTGATATAGCATTGGGCGATAGCATTACCAAGTGCTGCAGCTGAACCATTAGCATAGTCGATAGAAGTATCATCAACATCAAAGCCTAAGCGCGTCATTAAAGCATCGGCTGTGGCAATAATATTATTGGCTCCAGGTGATAAGCGAAAACGATGTTTGATCATTTTATAACTGGCGAAACTTATCGCTTGCTCTTGAAAAGGAATAATGTCGATTGGCAAATCAACGGCTTGTGCAAGACAATTAAACCCAGCAACATTATTACCCCATAAAAAAGCTTTCACTTGCGGGCGATAAACAGACCAAGCGTCAAACATTGCTGATGAAATATGGAATAAATTTCGAGCATGTACCGTAGGGCGCGCATAGTCATTTCGTATCGCATGCAGTAAAACTTCATTCCACTGTCTTGCAACTGACTGTCCACTTCGCTCGGGTGTTATTGTTATTGGCGCGGCAACAATCACTTCATTTTTACTGCTTGAACTTGAACCACCGCAAGCCGTTAATAATAATGGGCTTAACATGAGTGACAGGATAATATTTTTTACTATTTTCATTTTGCTCGGCTTAATCATAAGGTCTACTTATTATTTTTATATTTATTTTGATTCTAACAATTCTTGGCTAGCAACTAAATAATTAGTCAATTGCGGCTAAATACGCTCGATAGTCACAAATTTATTGACCGCTACTTGAGTGATCACTGACTCTTCTCCATCAGGCCACACCACACGTATACGGGTTATTATTGACGACTTACCTAAACCAAAGTGTGCTTCAACCGGGTTTTGTGAGACATAATTTGTCCCTGATTTTAATTCCCGCATTTGACGAATATCACCACTACTGACATATATCCTTGCCCCTAGGGCCTGAGAATTACTGGTTGCATCAACCAATTTGATATTGATAAAGTTATTCTGACCCGTCTTACTGCCTCCATTATTACAAAACAACTTAGGTGGCTCATCATGGTTAGCAATATAAATATCTTGATCACCGTCTTTGTCATAATCAAAACATACTAAGCCTCGCCCCATCGACTTGTCATCAATACCGACATCGATGGATGACTCTTTAAAAGTACCATCGCCATTAGCAAGAAAGAGTCGAGAAGGATCGTCTAAAAACATTTTTTCAATATTTTCGCCATACATACCATTAACAACAAATAAATCTTGTAAGCCGTCGTTATTGAAATCACTAAAACAAGTCGCCCATGCCCAAGAGCTATGACGAACACCAAGCTCGTCTGTTTTATCAAGAAAAGTGCCATCGCCCTGATTCTGATAAAAGCGATTGCCTGGAGACAGCCAACCTAACTTTGCCGGTTCGTCTCGATAAGATATTGCGCTAACAAACCAGTCTAAGTCGCCATCATTGTCGTAGTCAGCCACTGCTGAGCCCATGCCAGTATTATCTGTTATCACTTCATGGTCAGTGATATCGGTAAACGTGCCATCTTTATTGTTTTTGTAAAGACGGGTTTGCGCATAATCTGTTACTAAGAGTAGGTCGACCCAACCATCGTTATTAATATCAGAGAATGTTGCGGTTAAGGTTTTATCGGCATTACTGGTATTTTTTATACCGGCTTCAAAGGTGACATCTGAAAAGGTTGAATCGCCATTATTCTGCCAAAAATAGGCAAAGTAACCGCTACGCTCTTCGGTCCAATGAGTAACAAACAAATCAAGGTCACCATCTTTATCGTAGTCAGCCCAAGTGCCTGAAAAATTATTACCCGGCAGTACCAGACCTGAACTCGCAGTAATGTCTAGGTATTGTTCATTTCCTTGATTAACATAAAGCTTTGCCGCATCGCCACCGACACCACCAACAAATAAATCTAATAAGCCGTCACCATTAAAATCACCAAAAGCAGGACCACTGCCTTTATTTTTTTGAGCAACACCTGAAAAGCTAGCTCGGTCGGTAAAGGTACCATCACCTTGATTTTTTAATAAAACATTGGCTTGCCCTTCACCACCTATCGCGTATAAATCTACCCAACCATCATTGTCAAAATCACCTGCCGCCACACCACCAGACATACCTAATACGCCATCACCATCGGGCATTGAATGGCTAAAGGTAATACCCGCTTGCTGAGAAATTTCCGAAAACTGTAATGATTGCGCACTATTCTCAACGGCATGGCACTGATGACTAGCGCTGCCAATGGCAGCCCGCTCAGTAACCTTTGCAGCAATACCAACAACTTGTGGCCCAATTAAAACAGGTGTTTCAACACCTGTTTTCTCGACAGGCTTATCGTTACTGGCGCTTCCGCCGCCACAACCTGATAGCGCAGTAAGTGCGAAGCTTAATAAAAAAAGAAAGGGGTAAACGTAAAGTGATGATCGCGTGTTTTTCATGTGAATACCTATCAATAACTTTATTTATTAATGAGCTTGTCATTAATAAACTGTTGATGATCAGCAAAATTTACTGAACAGCGTTGAATAAACTGGTCTATATGCGCTAAGTCATATTTATGTGCTGCATCAAGAGCCTGCTCGCCAAATTTTTCGGCAAGTCGTTTGTCTTGTGATAACTCAGGAAAAATACCGTAACCGGCAAGCATAGCATGCCAAGAAACTGGTGGGTAAAAACTCACCATACCTGGTTGAATTAGGGCTTTGTTTAAATCATCACCCGCGACCCAGCACTGTACTATTTTCTTTAAATTGTTAGATATATTGGGATTTATGCTATTTTTTCGCCAGTACTCGGTGTCGTCACGCGAACTCAAGCGATAATGAGCGACAATATAATCACGAATGCCATCAAAACGATGATTCATTTTTTCATTAAATCTATCTTGATAAATATTGCTGTACTGACCGAGAGAGAAATCATCAATAAAACCTTCAATACTCTCTTGGACAAAATGTAAAGCGGTCGCTTCAAGGGGCTCAATAAAGCCTTGCGACAAGCCAATAGCGACACAGTTTTTGTGCCAATGTTGTTTGACTCGCCCTACTTTCATTTTTAAGTGACGAACGTCAACGGCTTCATCGACCAATGAAAGTTTTTCTCGTAACTCAAGCTCTGCTTGTTCGCCAGTACAGTGCTCTGAACTATAAACATAGCCGTTTCCAGTGCGGTTAGTTAGCGGAATATCCCACGCCCAACCACATTTCATCGCAGTAGCAATAGTTTGTGAGTTAAGACCTTGCTGAGCGTTTTTATCTCTTGCTACAGAGATGGTCACAGCACTGTCATTAAATAAGTTATCTTTAAAACTGATAAAAGGTACTTTTAATGTTTTTTGTAAAAGTAGGCTGTTAAAGCCTGAGCAATCAACAAAAAAATCACCGGCAATGACCTCGCCGTTATCGAGTGTTAACGATTGAATGTCGCCAGCATCATTTACGTTTACCTCATCAACTTGCGCCAAAATATGCTTAACACCTTTTTTCTGCGCAACTTTTCCTAAAAACTTCCCCAATAAAATGGCATCAAAGTGATAGCCATAGCCAATATCGAAAGGAAAATTATATTCGCCAACCGCAGATTTTTTTTGTTTAGCTAATTGTGCAGACAAAAAGAAACGATCAGGATGACAATCGACGTTAAAGCCTTTACGACGATACTGAGTGTTATAGACAAAGGCAGGAGCCGTATGGGCATCGATAAGCGAAGTAAAAGGATGAAAATAACTTTCAAAACCTACTCGTGTTGACCAGCCATTGAATAATATGCCATTTTTATAGGTCGCATTGCATTGCGGCATCCATTCTTGTTCGGTGACACCTATTTTGTCAAAGAAGCTTTTTAATTGTGGTGTAGAGCCTTCACCAACACCAATAACACCGAGCGAAGGAGATTCAATTAACGTTATTGAAACGGGGTGGTTTTGCCACTTTTCAGCCATTAAATTAGCGGTCATCCAACCTGCAGTACCACCACCTAAAATCACCATATTAAGTTTTTTTGGGGAAGTGCTTTGTGCTGTTTTATCTGGGTGGGCTGAATTTATCATTAATTTTTACTGCTTAAAAAATTACCATGACTATCGACAAATAAAAAAGGTGTGGTTTCATCCACACCTTTTTAAGTTTTCATTTACATTGAATAATTAATACCAAAGTAAACTGTGCGACCAAAGTACTGAATTGTTCCGGTACGTGAAGTATCACCAAAGTAAGAAATATTCGGTTCGTCTGTTAAGTTATCAACAGAAACGACTCCTTGTAGATTCTCAGTAAAGTTATACGACATTTGTGCAGAAATAATCGTTTCTTCTTGGAAGTACGCTGATTGTGAATCACCAATCGCAATTTGACGACTCAAGTATTCTGCGCGATGACGAGCACTAACACGCGCGGTGAACAAATCTTCGTAATCATAAAAAAGTGTTGCACTAAATACGCGTGGTGATAAACCTTCGATTGGACCTGGCTGACCATCTTCACCCGGTACATTTGACGGACGTTCGATTTCACTTTCTGTGTAAGAAAAATTGATGTTAGCGCCTAAGCCTTTCCACATATCAGGTAAAAAGGTAAAAGTTTGCGTATATCCAATTTCAATACCACGAATATAACCTGCCTCTGCGTTATTAGCGGCGTGTGAATAAGTGCCATTTTCCCAAACGAGTGGTTCGCCAATGGGCTCCCCTGTTTCGCTATCGTACTCAGCATGCGTCTTGTCATCAGGGATTGCTGGTACAGCAATACCATTAGCCTGATAATCAAAATTCTTATCTGTGGTTGTACCTGGCATGTTTTCAATGTCTTTGTTCCAAATAGCAAAAACAAACGCGCCATCGGTTTCAGAGAAATAATGCTCATAAGAAATATCGATTTGATCTGCATAAAATGGACGTATTGACGGGCTAGTTGAACTGTCTAAATCAATATAGTTTCGACCGTCATCCGCTGAATTAAACCTAAAGTTACCGCTGTTAGCCATTGATGGCATATCTGGACGTGACATAACTTTTGAGTAAGCAAAACGTAATTGGTCGTCTTCAGATAATTGAATATTCAAATTTAAAGATGGTAATAAATCATTATAACTTTCGCTGACTGTTTCACGGCGGAACTCGTCGCTTGTACCGCCAACATCATCATAAATTACATCACCATTACCCGCTCCCACATTGACTAAACCTGTACTGCTTTGTTTAGAGCCAACATAGCGAAGACCTACATTGCCGCTTAACGGTAAACCAAACAGTTCAGCGTTTAGGTTTAATTGCACGTAAGCTGCGGTAACTTCTTCTTCAACAATATTATTTTGAGTCATTGTCCAGCTATGATTCCAGTCACGTACTGGCGTACGGTCAACATTTGGGATCCAAGCATTTAAAATATCGTTGTTGTTAACCGCTAAGAAACTCGGCATACCCGGTAAGTCACCGTTAATACTCGTTACTGTGGAGTTTTCATTGGATAATGGAAATGGAGCAAAACGTTCTGTTTCTATCGGGTTACCTTCTTCATCGGTACCTGCATAAGTGATGTATTGACCATTACGCATATTTGCGTCGGTAGTACCATATAAGAAACGACCACGGCCGAGTTCGTATTCACGTTCCGATAAACGGGCACCAAATTCAACTGAACTAAAGATGTCACTTTCAAGTTGGTAAGCGAAATCAACACGCACAGCATTTGATTCATTTGACTCTATACTTGGATACGACTCTGCACTGGTAACCATCATGTGGTCGGTATCGGTAAAGTCTTGGTTAAAGGCTAAATCAGGGTTTTCTAAGCCATTAAGTTTATAGCTAAAGATGATGTCGTTATCAATAATAGGAGTTGCTGCGCTAGAGTCTTTAAAATAAGCCATACGCATAACTTGATCTTTGCTGGTCTCTTTACCTTGAGAATGGGCAAAATCAACGGTCATTAATAAATCATCATTAATTTCCCATTCACCCTTTAAACCAAATGAGCTTAATTCACTGTTCGTCGTATTATCATCGGCTTGTGTTTGAATATTTAAGCTACGATCAGACCCTTTATAAGGTGGCGCAATGGCATCACCATTAGGATTACGAGAGATGGTACCACCGATAAGTGCGCCGTTAGCAATAAGCGGGTCGGTTAAGAGTAAAGACTGTCCTGGGCTGGCAATGTTATTTATGCCTGATATACGTAAACCACGATCCCATTTTTCTGAGTCAAACTTTGAATGAAAACCATCAAATTGGAAACGTAAATCATCACGAGGTTCCCAATTTAACGCCAAAACAAAAGCATCACGACTATCTTCACCACCACGTTCATTAACTTCAAAGCCAGATGAAACTAATAGACTTTCTGGACCGCCATCATATGTTTCTGATAAATCTCGGTCGTCAAATTGATAGTTTACGAAACGGCTCGACACAGTAGGCTGAAACATACCGGCGTAACCCAATGAAAGACCAAGCGTGTCATCTAAGAATTTGGCTTGATAAGAAGCGGTTAAGCGGCGACCAAAGTCAGCAGAATCTTCATTGCCAGCAGCGGCATCATTCCAATTTCCGTGAGCTGAAAAACGAAAGCTAGTTTCTTTTTCATTATCTAGCGCATTAGCGGTTTCTAGTTCAATCGTACCCGCAATACCGCCTTCTATAAGCGACGCTTTTTGTGATTTATACACTTGCGCTTGCTTAATTAATTCTGAAGGAAATTGATCAAACTGAACTGAGCGTCCACCTGCTGTTGAAACTTGTTCACGACCATTTAATGTTGAAAATACAAAGCCACCTGATAAACCACGGATATTCAGCTCGCTTGATTGGCCATCGATTCGTACTGAGGTAACACCTGGCAAGCGTGTTAAAGAATCGGCTATAGATACATCGGGTAAACCACCAATGTCGTCAGCTGATATTGCATCAACGACAGTGTCTGAAAAACGTTTAGTGTTTAAAGACTTAATAATACTGCCTCTAAAGCCTCTGACTTCAATAACTTCTACTGCATTTTCTTTTTCTTCTAATGTTTTTGGTTTGTTAACGTTAACAGTTTGCGCTTTTACTTCTTCTTGAGCATCTTGAGCAAAACTGGGAACACTAGCAAATGATAAACCCGCAGCTATTAAGCTGAGTGTTAATATATTTGGCTTGAATTTGTTCATTGTTTCATATTCCTAATAATATGTATTATCGAGAAGCCCCTACTTACACTTGCACTATGGTTGATAACGCACAGCGAGTTGGAGTCAATTATTTTTATGAGATATTCCCTATCTATTTATGTTTCAAGATTTACGGTGACAACTTCATAGTAATCATTTTTTGCACAGTTACAACCGATTACCCATCAGTGAACTTTAGTAATAAGATGGTTCTAGAAAGCAAATAAACTCGTTATTTCCTTTTATTACATAACCTTAAAAAATTAAAGTAAGAATAAAAGCAGATTACTGTAGGTCTTTGAATACGTATTCATAACATCAGCATTAGGTTTTATAGTCAACGCGGCATAACATCGTTCCCCAGTGAAAGGATGATGAAATTAGATTCAACATAACCTGAAGCTACTTTTTAATGGATGATTAAGACCGTTTTTTGATTACGTGACAGTAACAATATAAAGCAATAACAATTATTAAAATAAAAACAACGTACTAAGTTTGCTATATAAATAACGGCTTAGCACCTTATCAACATTTAAGTGGAGATGTCATTTATGACTGGTTATATGAAACAATTATCGTTTGCTACGTTAGCCGTATTGGTTAGTGTATTAGCAGGCTGTGGAGGAAGTGATGAAAGTAATGCTGTTACTGAATCCCCTCTTTGGTGTAAGTCACCAGAAACAATTAACGAAACAGGTAATGCATGTGAATTAGTAATTACCCCCTGTAATTACCCTGAAGTTGCCAACCCTGACACTCAACTTTGTGAAATGAGCAAAGAAGCATGGATTGATGGCTCTAACGGTATCACGATGCCCGTACCAGCTTACACACCAGCGGCAAACGAATTAGTTATTTACTTTCAATTTGAAACACCAACTGATGGCAGCGCGATAGATTATAACCTTGCCGGTTTGCACGCTTGGAATAACGCTGACTGTAACTCCTATGCAGATTTTGATCGTCCTGAAGGGACCACACCTTGGGGCTCTTCATTAGCATGGACAGGTATTGATGATAATTTTGGCGCCTATTGGGTAATGAATACTATCGATCCACCTAATTGTATTAACTTTATTGTTTACGATGCTATTGGTTCAGTTAAATTTTCAGGTGAAGATGATATTCTTGTTGATATAAGCACAGTTAATACCGGTGAATTATTCTTACTAGAAAAAGAAACCACTATCTTTCCATTCCCAAGAACGTTTGCCTCTTTAGTTGTTCCTGGTGGCTCAACACCAGCACCTTTAGAGTGTGAAGCGCCACTTATAGCTAATGAAGCGGGTGACGAGTGTGTAACCGACCCAAATGCAGTGCCTACTATTGTTGATGGCGCAGCTGAACTTTATTTACGTGGTCTCATTGACTGGGAAACCACAGACGACAGCAATAAATTTGTTTACTCTGAAGGTGTCTACACGATGGCACTAGCCGTTACAGGCTCAGCGACAGCTTATAATTTCAAAGTTGCTGATGGAGATTGGAATGTTATCAATGCCTTTGGCGCAAGTGAAGGTGATGAAACAGTCGTTCTTGGCGAAAGTAAAACATTGATTGCCAGTGAAGAGCTAGGTAAAAACATTAGCCTTACCATTCCTAACAACGGTAACTACCAGTTCATTTTAGATATTTCAGATACTGAAGCACCAACGTTAACCGTTATTGAAGTTGCTTATGACAAAGTACTTTATGTTAAAGGCGACATGAACGAATGGGCTAATGCCCTTCCTATGGTATATAAGGGTGAAAATATCTACACCTCTTTACATCCATTAGAAATGCAAGACTATGCCTTTAAAGTGGCTGATGCTAATTGGACTGATGCGACTAATTTCGGTATTGCCACCGAAGGTGCCGTTGTGCCACTTGATACCGCCACCACATTAGTTTTTGGTGAAGATGTTGCTCAAAATATTAATTTCACTGCCGCTGCAGCGGGTACTTATCGATTTATACTTGATGCCACCAATAAAGGTGCCCCAATATTAACGATTGAGAATGCAGTACCTTATTCAGGTCGTACTTTGTATTTAAAAGGTGACATGAACGATTGGTCAACAACACCTAACTTTGACTTTGCACTTACCGACACCACTTACGTGGTAAATGCATTGATTGATAACACTAAAAAGTATGGCTTTAAAATAGCGTCAGATGGCTGGGAAAACGATTCTACTATGGGTGCTTTTGCTGGCGAAGGTGATGTTGTTATCGGTGAAGAAAAATTATTAACCTTACCGGGTGAAGATAATATTGCCATTGAAGTGACTGAAAATAAAATATTAACCTTCACTTTAGATGCGACTGATTTCACTGCGCCTAAATTAACAGTAACCGAAGCGCCTGCACCTTACCAAGATCGTACTATGTACCTTAAAGGCGACATGAATGGATGGGCTACCGAAGAGGCTTATATATTAACTTATGCTGCAGGTATTTATACAATAGAAACGTTATTACCCGTTCGTAGCTATAATTTTAAAATTGCCTCTGCTGATTGGGAAGAAGACTCTACGGTTGGCGGTGTTGTTGATGATAATATCTTAACCGCAGGTGAAGCAAAAACCTTAACATTACCCGGTGCTGATATTACTTTTGATGTAACTAAAGAAGCGACTTATGTCTTTACATTGAACGCAATTAACCCATCAAGACCTATGTTAACGATTACTGAGAAAACCAACTAATCAAATAAATTTACTATTGATGTAGTAAATGCATCTCATTGTAAAAACCGTGATTTATCACGGTTTTTTTATGCCTATAATTCCCTTATCAATCGTCAACAAAACGTGGCTAAACAGTAAATAAAAGGTCATTAATCTGTCTTGAATACGTATGTAATGGCTATTCATTAACCAGTCTACTCTTTAGTATGAAGGAATAATTAAAAATAATATTTACCTAGCGTAGCTCAAATGCGCAACAGATAAATATTGCATAAACCTAAGAGTGATAAGATGACAATAATTCAATTTAAAAAGGTTGCCCTTATAGCAACGGTTACCACCGCATTAAGTGCTTGTGGCGGTGGTGGCAGTGATGGTGGTGATAAAGTTAATATACCTGACAAGCTGAACAATGCGCCAACTATGACGAATTTCAACCATGAAATTATTGAATCATCACCCAAGGAAATCGTTTATTCATGGTCTGTTACCGATAGTGACGGCGATGCATTATCTTGTCAATTATCTCCAGGCAATGGCTTAACAACAGTGACCATCGCTGATTGTGCAAACAATACTTCAACAACCGTGACCTCATCAGGCGCAGGAAACTATCAGGCAAGCTTGACTGTTACCGACCCGAGTAATGCTAGTGCTACTGCTAGCCTGACCTTTGATATTGCTACAGCGGGATTACCAGCGCCAATGGTTACTGCAGGTGATAACGAATTAGTCATTTTCTATAACCGCGCGGACGCAACTTACAGCGATTGGATCATACATTTATGGAACAACGAGACTTGTGACGCTTATGCCAACGCCGATACTGAATGGGCAACGGGGCAAGCACAAACAGGGCTAGATCCAAATTACGGTGCTTACTGGCTTATCGATTTAAAAGCAGGTTATGGCGATTGTGCTAACTTTATTGTTCATAAAGGTGATGATAAAGACTTAGGTGGCATCGACCATCAAGCTGATTTAAGCGGCGATCGCATGACTTGGACACTATCAGGTATCAGTGATGTATATGCCCAGGCGACCTTACTTCCAACAGGCATATTAATTAACGATGTTGCTGCGCACTGGGCCAATGAAAATACCGTTTTTTGGAACGCCGGTACCAACGTAGCTAAAGTACGCATTTATAGTTCAACCACTGACGACTTAGCTTTTGATGGTGAAAACGGTATTTCTGGAGATAACTACCTTGAGTACCTCCCTGCAGCTGGTGGCGAACACCCTGCGATTTCACTTAATATGCCTCGCTATAAAGGTTTAGCGGCATTTACCGCAACATCAGCATCGGTAAGTAAAGCCAAATCAATGCTTAGCGGTAAATTATTGGCAATTTCATATGCGAGTGACGATTCACTTATCGCCGCAACTTACCTACAAACACCCCGTATCTTAGACGCTTTATATACCTCAGCAAATAACGATGCTAACGAAGCAGATTTAGGTATTATTTACAGTGCTAGCGAGATAAGCGCTAAACTTTGGGCACCGACAGCACAGCAAGTTACCCTTAAGGTGTACAACGCAAGTAAAGCTTTACAGTCAAGCCATGCGATGTCCCTTGACGCAGCAACAGGTATTTGGTCATTTACCGCGCCAAACACAGTAGACCGCTTATTTTATCGCTATGAGTTAACTGTTTATCATCAACAAAATCAGCGTATTGAAACAATTGAAGCCACAGACCCTTACTCGGTTTCTTTATCAACCAATGGCGATTTTTCTCAGTTTGTTAATTTAGCTGATAGTGATTTAAAACCCATCGGATGGGACAGTCACACCGTTCCTGAAGTTGTTAACCCTGAAGACAGTGTTATATATGAAGGCCACATACGTGACTTTAGTATTTTAGACGCCAGCACCCGTGTAGAAAACCGAGGTAACTACCTTGCCTTTACCGAAGAAACCTCTGTACCCGTAACTCATTTAAAATCTCTTGCTGACGCAGGCTTAACACACTTTCAACTATTACCCGCCAACGATATTGCCAGCATAAATGAAGATGCCGTTAACCGTATTAATCTTGATAATACCGTTAGCGAATTATGTGCTAAGAAAAGTGACGCGCCTGTTTGTGGTGTTGAAAATGCTAGTGATACATTAGCCGAGGTATTCGCCAGTTACGACCCGACCAGCACAGCTGCACAAGCGCTTGCCGAATCATTGCGAGGCTTAGACAGCTTTAATTGGGGTTATGATCCTGAACACTTCACAACGCCCGATGGTAGTTATTCATCAAATCCTGATGGTGTCGCTCGCATAACTGAAATGCGTGCGATGAACCAAGCTTTGCACGAAATGGGCTTACGTGTTGTTTTAGATGTTGTTTACAACCACACTAACTCTTCGGGTTTATGGGAAAACTCAGTGCTTGATAAAGTAGTACCCGGTTACTATCACCGCCGTGATTTAACCTCAGGTAATGTTGAAACAGCAACTTGTTGCCAAGATACAGCGCCTGAACATGAAATGATGCATAAACTCATGCAAGACTCATTACTTACTTGGTCACAAGCCTATAAGTTTGATGGCTTTCGTTTTGACATTATGAGTAATAATTCAAAAGCATCGATTTTAAGTGCTCGCACCGCTGTACAAGCAATAGACACCGACAACTATTTCTACGGTGAAGGTTGGACGCGTGATGATAAAGGCTATCAACAAGCGGATCAAAATAATATGACGGGTTCGCAAATCGGTACGTTTAACGATCGACCTCGCGACATTATTCGCAGTGCCTCTTTATTTAAAAGTGCTGGTAGTTTAAATGACCAAGACATTATTCGCTTAGGACTTGCTGGTACCCAAAAAGATTATCAACTACAAGATAAGAATGACAACATCAAAGCGGGTAGTACCTTTAGTAAGCCTTCTTACGGAAAAGACCCTGCCGACATCATTAACTATGTCTCAAAACATGATAATGAAACCTTATGGGATCAACTGCAATATGGCATTGAAACCGAAGTTAGTCTTAATGATCGCGTGCGCATACAAAATATTGCCGGGACTTTGCCGTTAATCAGTCAAGGTATTCCGTTTTTCCAACTGGGTGGTGATTTACTGCGCTCAAAATCAATGGACCGAAACACTTATGATGCCGGTGACTGGTTCAATAAAGTTGATTTCACTATGAGTACCAATAACTGGAATGTTGGCTTGCCACTTGCGCAAGACAATGAAAGTAAATGGTCGTTGATGACAGCACTGATCAATAATAGCGAAACAGCGCCACAAGCCAGTGATATTCAATTTTCATCAAATATATTTAAAGAGTTTTTGAGTATTCGGGCCTCAAGCCCTTTGTTTAGGTTAACCACGCAAGCTGATATTATTGCACGTTTAGGTTTTCATAATACCGGTAGCGAACAGACTCAGGGCTTAATTGTGATGAGTATTGATGATGGTAACGGTCTAACTGACCTTGATGAGAATATTGATGCACTTGTTGTGGTGATAAACGGCACTGCATCCGCGCAATCTCACGATATTTTAACTGCGACCGGCTTTGAGTTGCACAGTGTCCAACAAAGTTCTGCCGATACTAATGTACAAACAGCATCATTTGTTGAGGCCTCAGGAAAAGGCACCTTTAGCGTACCTGCGTTAACTACTGCAGTCTTTATAAAACCACAAGCAATGGCACAAGGCGTTGGTTTAGCAGCAGATGCGACCTTAAATGCGCCTGACCCCGCCCCTTATGGCGAGACAAGTATTTACCTACGTGGGTCAATGAATAATTGGGGTGACGACGGTTTAACAGCAATCGATATGTTTACTTATCAAGGGAACGGCGACTATGTGATTGATTTCACTTTGGCGGTTGGCACGCATATTTTTAAAGTGGGTTCTGATGATTGGGCGGCTGTAGACCTCGCCTTTAGTGATGTCACCTTCACTGATAACTCAATAACAGCATCGGCCGATAACAGTGGTAATATAGAAATAACCACCACGACTGCTGGTAATTATAACTTTAGCTTAAATGCCAGCACATCGACGCCAAGCTTAACGATTGTGACCAAAAACACCACAGTAGATTGTGCTGCTTTAGTTGATTCAAGCGACGACATTCCTTTTGATATTAATGGTAGTGGCCAACTCTTTGTTCGTGGCGATCATTCAGCGTGGAATGCCACTGAAGAGTTTCGATTACATTACAAAGGTAATAACCAGTATCAAGCCGTAGCTGAATTTGACGGGGCAATGCAATTTAAACTGGCTTCAGATGACGGTAGTTGGACCACACAATTGTGGGTACAAGAAAACGATAGTAACGATATTGAAGGGGAGAATTTAGCCTTAGGTATCAATTACCCTGTTGCTTATAATAACGCTGGCGACGCCAATAACAATACGACACTGGCGGCAGGCTCATACAGCTTTTTACTAACACTCGACAGCGCAAACCCAAGTAAAGGCTATAATGTTGGCCGTTTAGCGATACAAGAATGTCAGCCATAGTCATCAGGTAAGTTAATCGAACAGCTTAAGTACTTAAGCTGGACTAACACTATAGAAAGCGCTGAGGATGAATATTCTTGGCGCTTTTTTATGGGTAAAATAACTTGTCAGCAGATTGGCTGAATACGTATGTAAAAATTAGAATAAACTGTTTATATTGCTGATAAATGCGTAACTTATTAACATCATTAATTTACTTTGTTATTTATCCTTATGCGTATTTCTTTAGCTCGTTTTCGACAATTAAGCCTAATCATTATCACCACGACATGTCTAAGCTCATGTCAGCATGATCAAAGTATACCAACAAGAACCCAGCTTACAGAAACGAGCGTAAAGTCAGCAGCAGTTTCCCCTTTAGTAAGCCAAGACTTTTCTGCACATTGGCTAACCCCAGAACTGCTTTTATTACCTGAAGATAATTTACATCAACAACATACGTTAACTTTTGATAACGGCGAACATATTGAAAAAGCCACACTTACGCCCTTCACAGGAGAAATAAATCGTCTGCTTATCCCCAAACATTTACGTTCATTTAATGTATTTGAGGTAAAGCTGGCTACTAATAAGATTAAAAAAGCACTGAAAAATAAAATATATGTCAGTTCTGCAAGCAAGGGCACAAATTCAAAACACACAGCACAGGTACAAACAGCTCAATTATTGGATTTTTTATTTACCTCACAAAATAACGACGCTAATGAGCTAAAGAATTTAGGGGCCACTCTCAGTAAAGATTCGATTGAGTTTGCACTGTGGGCACCGACCGCAAAACAGGTAACCTTATTAGCGTTTAATAAAGACAAGCAAGCGACGCATGTTGTGCCACTTAAAGAAGATAGCAATACCGGTATTTGGTCTGGTGCCGTTATGAATACTCAACAAGAAGTCTACTACCAGTACCAGCTGACAATATATCACCCGGCTAGCGATAAAATTGAAACATTAACCACTACAGATCCCTATTCCTTAAGCCTTTCAACAAACAGTGAATATTCACATGTTATCAACTTAGCTGACTCAAAAAACAAACCTAATGGCTGGGAATTACAGCAAGATGTTTTAATTAAGAACCCTGAAGATAATATTTTTTATGAAACCCACATTCGTGATTTTAGTGCCCACGATCCGCAACTTTCATCACCTGCTGTTCGTGGGAAGTACGCCGCTTTCAGCGAAAAAAATAGCGCTGGCATTAAACACTTTAAGGATCTACAAAAAGCAGGTATTAACAATATTCATCTACTGCCCACCTTTGATATTGGTACCGCTAACGAAAATGAGACACAAGTTATTGATCTAAATAATCCTATTAGCAAACTTTGCCAACTCGTGCCCGAACATAAGCTTTGTGGGCTCGAAGACCAAGCAATGACGATACAAGAATATTTAGAAACACTTCCCTCTGCAACACAGGAGCGCCAAGCGATAGTCAGTTCTCTTAGAGAAATTGATAATTACAATTGGGGCTACGATCCTTTCCATTATACTGTTCCAGAGGGCAGTTACGCACAAAACCCTGAAGGCTCAGCACGTATTATTGAATTTCGTCAAATGGTGCAAAGTATTCATAATCTAGGCTTTCGCGTCATCATGGATGTCGTTTATAACCATACTCATCAAGCAGGGCTAGCGCCAACTGCTGTGCTTGATAAAATTGTCCCTAATTATTATCATCGTCTTGACCCTATCAGCGGAAAAATCGCACAATCAACCTGTTGTGATAACACTGCCACAGAAAATGTCATGATGGAAAAGTTAATGACAGACTCATTAGTTGTTTGGGCAAGAGACTACAAAATTGACGGCTTTCGCTTCGACCTTATGGCACACCAACCCAAATCGGCGATGCTTAAAGCCAAAAAAGCAGTACAAGCGGTTGATAAAGATACCTACTTTTATGGCGAAGGTTGGAATTTTGGTGAGGTGGCGAATAATCAGCGTTTTACGCAAGCTAGCCAATTAGCATTGGCTGGCACAGAAATCGGTACCTTTACCGACCGTTTACGCGATGCAGTTCGCGGTGGAGCCTTTAGCGCCAGTGGCGATGATATTCGTAAAAGCCAAGGTATCGGCAGTGGTTTAAGCACTATGCCTAATGAATTAGTGGATCGAGTCGCATCAAGAAAAGCTTATCTACTTGCCGCAGATCAATTACGTATTGGTTTAGCCGCTAATTTAGCTAACTTCCCTCTTAAAAATGCTCAAGATAAACACGTTACCGGTAAAGAAATTCCTTATGGTGACCAACCAACCGGTTATGCATTAGATCCTGCAGATACCATTAACTATGTATCTAAGCACGATAACCAAACATTATGGGACAATAATCAATACCGCTTACCTTTTAATACCTCAACAAAAGATCGCGTACGTATTCACTTACAATCACTGTCCTTTGCTATTTTCGCACAGGGCATTCCATTCTTACATATGGGATCAGAGTTTTTACGTTCAAAGTCATTTTTACGCGACAGTTACGACTATGGTGATTGGTTTAATAAAGTCGATTTTACCAAGCAAAGCAATAATTATAATGTCGGTTTACCACCAGCAGATAAGGACCAAGCAAACTGGCCACTGATTAAAAAAGTACTGGCAAAAAATGAAGGGCGAGATATTGTTGGCCCAACTGACATCGAGTTTAGTGCAGAAGTGTTTAAAGAGTTCATTAGTCTGCGCATGAGTACCCCCCTTTTTCGTCTTACCAACAGTGAGCAAATAATAAAGCGTGTGAAATTTCACAATACCGGTAAAGAACAACAAATTGGCTTAATTGTGATGAGCATCGATGATGACGAAAAATATCAGCAAGTAGATGCTGACATATCAGCGCTCGTTGTTATTTTTAATACCAGCACTACCGCTAAAACAATCCCTTTTAAAGAGGCAGCACAATATCAATTGCATCCTATTCAACAACAGGGCGTTGATAGTGTTGTTAAAGAGAGTACCAGCAATGAAAACAGCTTTTTTGTTCCAGCACTAACCACCAGTGTTTTTATCAAAGAGCAATAGTGCGCTATCGTTAGTGGCTAGTAATGATTTTATTTACTTAATCATAAAGTAAAGTCTTGCTAGCCCTACTTCTCCCCATAAACAGAAGTCCCGCCTAGAGCAACCCTCTCAGTGTATATCAACAATAAACTTTAAATGTAGTGAGCCTTGAGTCAAAATTTAAATATGACCTAATAAGTGGACCCTGTAACAGATTTTGTTACAGGGTCAATAAATGTGGCTGATGTTGTAGCAAGTGTGGCTACTCCAATATTAGTCAATGAACGCGATCAGATGACTTTAGAAGAAGTAAAAATTGAAATTATCAACTTGGATGTTTATCGGTTTATCTATTTTATTTTTTGTGCGGTTTAGCTCTTATAACTTGTCGCACTATCTGCTCGTTATACTCATCGTAAAAAACACGTCGACTTAATGACAATTTATTTACGATATTAATTTACGATAATTTTTCTTTTGAACAGATGGTGAACACAAGGAAATAATATTTTTTACTGTAACCTAAAACAGTATTTTAGCGGTATTTTGATGAATAAAACTACCGTCTCATATATTGATCTATCGCGTCAAATAAACTGTATAATATGATATTATTAAATATTAACTACTCATTAAATACTATATGACTATGGCCAGAAAAAATCTTCGTATCCGTGAAAAAACAATCTTTGACGGTATTTTTAGTAAATACATTTTAAAATTCGTTTTTAGTTTTTGGTTTAAAATTTCGGGCTGGAAATTATGCACAGCCACTCCCGAAGGTGCTGGTATTACTATTGCAGCACCGCACACATCGAATTGGGATTTTGTTTATGCGCTTGGCGCTGCGATATTGCAAGATGTGAAAATATATTTTTCTATTAAAGACAGTATGTGCCGCATACCTCTTTTAGGTCGTTGGTTGATGTACCTTGGCGCTATGCCTATTGATCGTTCATCTACAGGCTTAGGACAAGTTGAACAAATCAAGCAATTTATTGAAACACAAAAAGGTAAACGAGTATTTTTCTTATTTACTCCAGAAGGTACAAGAGGTGGAGTAGCAAAATGGAAAACAGGCTTTTACCATGTTGCTCAAGGATGTGGATTACCTATTTTTTTAGCCAAAGTCGATTACCTCAGTAAAGAAACAGGTGTTTTTCACATCTTTAAACTGACCAATAATAAAGACGATGATATTCAAGCGATGCAAGCCTCTTATAAAAGTGTTTATGGAAAATATCCCACCAAACAATTTCCCCCTTACCAAGGACCCATGCCAAGCATAGGTGATAAAGAAGCGGCAATTATTCGTGCACTTTACGCCATTAACTCTATTAAAGGTGTTGCGACTAAAATGGAAATAAGTGCAAAAGCAAAAATGGGTGAACTGTCGAATACAATGTTCGATTTTTTAATTGATAACGGGCTTGTTGAACAAGGATTTTTAGAAAGAGCTGAAATTACCTACCGGTTAACTTTAGCAGGCAAAGGCTGTTATTTACATTTGTATTCGCAAGATGACTCACTTGTTATACCTAACGGATAAACGATGACTACGAAGAGTGCTTATTACAAACCATCTAGAAATTAATGCCTGTCGTTACTAAGTCTTATTAGTTACGCTAATTTGGTTTAGTAACACGTTGAAGGCGTGATAACGCCTTCGACGCCAATAACTTTAAACATAAAAGACTTTTCGCGAATATTTTACTATCTAGATAAAGGATAATAAATAAACATGACACTAACCGCTATTATTCCTTCATTTCGCCTATCTTTCTTAATATTAGCCCCTATTTGTGTTTTTCTGGGTGCTAGTATTAGTTATATGGAACAAAGTGCGGTTGATTATGCCGTATTAGCCATTGCCTTTTTAGGGGCTATCTCTGCGCACATTGCGGTTAATACCATTAATGAATATCAAGACTACGTCAGCGGATTAGATCTGAAAACAATTAGAACCCCCTTTAGCGGTGGTAGCGGTTTATTATCTCAGCATCCAGAGTTACTTCCCGGGGTAAAAAGAGCCGCGATTGTCACAACCCTTTTAACCTTTCTTATTGGTGTTTATTTCGTCATCCTTTATGGCGTAGCAGTAATTGCCTTAGTGCCGATGGGATTACTTGGATTAGCCATTATTATTAGTTACACAAAGTGGATTAATAAATGGCCCATTATCTGTTTAGTTGCCCCTGGACTTTGTTTTGGTTTACTGATGGTGGCAGGCAGCCAAGTTATTTTATCTGGCCATTTTTCAACAACACCTTGGCTAATAGGTTTGATCCCTTTTTTTCTTATTAACAACTTATTACTTTTAAACCAATATCCTGATATTGATGCTGATAAAAGTATTGGTCGAAATCATTTTCCTATTGCCTTTGGCATAAAAGCAAGCAATAGCATTTTTTTCATCTTTTCGGTGTGCTCAACGTTATTACTTGGCTTTTTTATTAGCCAAAAGCTATTACCAACACTAAGTGCAATGGCGTTTATTCCACAGGCATTGGCCTTTGTCGCTTTATATGGAGCAATAAAATTTAAAGAAAATATTGGCCAACACCCTATATACCTTACTTACAATGTTAGTTGTGCATTACTGACACCATTAACGATAGCAATCACCGTTTTCCTTAACTAATTGTAGAAGTTGAATAACGTTGGAAACTGAAATTATTACGTTTAAGCACCGAATATACCTTTCAAAAAATTTAATCAAACGCTGAAATAGCTAACTTCTAAAATATAACTCTAAGGGCAGTAGTTGCCACAAAAGAGAGCTTTCCTAACACCCTAAATCAGTACCAAAACTGTCTTATCTGATACGATAGAGGACGTTCTTCCATAGATAAGAACATGAGTTTTTTGGTAATGACTTTTGCCAATGAATCGTTCAGTTTGAGTGTGAAATAAGCCAACACATTGCAGTCATTCGATAGGAAAAACTTTTGGTTAAAACTAAAAATTAACATCAAGTAGTGCTAATTTTTTATTGCTAATCGCCAGAAGCATATACTCGTATGGTATAGCAAAGGATACTTAATCATATATTGGTGGTTTACAGATATTATTGAAGTGATTTACCAAGCACAAGAAACAAAAAAACACCAATCAATACAATTGGTGTTTTCTAGAATTTGCTACAAATAAACTATATTAATATTGTTTCTTAAATCGACGTGATGCTAAACCCATTAAGCCTATTGCGAAAATAGCTAGGGTTGATGGCTCGGGTACTGCTACGCCATTATCATTGTAATTAGCAATCTCTGAGGCGCTTAATGCATGGTCCCAAAGCCCAACCTCACTAATAACACCTCGATGTTTCGCGTGAAAGCCTGCTCCACCAATAGTAAGTGGTTCGTTGTCAGTATTTAACGACCCGATGGAGGCCGCTGTCGCGAGTTCAACACCGTTTACGTACAATTTAGCTATATTGTTTTCGAGAACACCTGCCATGGTATACTCTGTATTGAGATCTACGCTGCCAGTAAAGATTGAATTGAAATTCCCTGTACCATATCCTTGAAACAAGAAGTGATTCGATGTTTGATGATACCATAAACCATAATTCCTAGGGCCGCTATTTCCGCGACCTACTACTCGAACCCAGTCTCCAGGATTTTGGGTTATGGTGAATGTAGCCGCAACTGAGAATGGCGACTGGAGTTCATAAGCCGCATCATACCCTGCGTTGTACGATGAAGTACCATCAAATGTTAACTCTGCCTCATGGCTATATATTAATCCAGCGTTAGCAAAGCCACTCACTGATAAAATCAATCCAGCAAAAGCTGATTTTAAAAATTTCGTTCTCATTTGATATTCCTTTCGATCCCTTCCAACAATTTTGGAAGGCAAGTGTTAAAAATGATACATCATCACTTATGTTGCCTTACTTTAAGCACAAAACACGCCAGGTTAACAATATATAACTATTTCAATACAATAACAGAATCCCACCTCACCCCCATATTTTCACTGTAAAATAACCTGACACAATATAGCTCATCAACCCTTTGAATTAACGGCATTATTCAAACAGGTATAAATCTATGCCGGTTTAACTCTGTAACGTGTATTAGGTTATTAAATTTATACAAAAACTAGGAGTAAATCATCAACATTACCAATGCAAACCAGTTAAAATAAGTATTTAAGTAGTGTAATTGATAAAAACGTTCTGGTACTAACTGTTGTATTCCAACACCTAAACACAAGCCACTTGAATCAACACACTCACCACCTAGCAACTGACTTGTAATCATATGGTTTGATACTTTATTCGTTGTAATTACTAAGCCTTCAAACTACTGATTTATTTATAAAAAAATCATTTGATATCGGTGTAAAGTGGTAAATAAAAATAGAAAACTCTAACTAACGGAGTATTAATCCGTTGCTAACGAAAATCTATATAACCATTAATTACAAATTCTGTTAATGAAAATAGACTTACAGTTAACATCAAGTGATGGAAGGCCAACGGTCGCATAATGAGCTTAAACCAGCCCCACAAGTGAGCAGAAAATCTTGGCTAATATTTCCCTAAATATGATCCTGAATTTGCAAAGGCTTAATGTCCGCAATTGGCTAGCAGTTGCCCTAAGGCTCAATTAATACCTAACGACGGCAAAGATACGGCAGCGGACATTCCCCACAGATAAAAAGACGCATTGTTTGACTATAAATATTACCAATTAATCGAATAACCTGACTGCCAAAATGCCACCATTACCGGCGTCACTATGTTGCATTGGGATGACTGTATTTGTGCCGCGGCATTAAATAAAGATTAAAACGAGCGTTTGAATTTATGGATCAAGCTTGTTATAAGTAAACAACAAAAAACTAATGATCTTTATAAAATGAAATTGCACCAAATTGAAGGCTATATTCAATCTATTTACTTAGTAGAATATTCTGAAAAATTATTGTTACTCGATGGTTGCTGCCGTGCAGATGTCGAAACCATTAAGACCTTCATAACAGAAGAGTTACAACGTCCATTTTCGGACCTTAAACTCATAGTAGTCACTCATATGCATCCAGATCATGCTGGAGCAGCTCATATATTGAGAAAAAAAACTGGTTGTAAAATTGCCATTGCTAATGTTTCTGGGCATTGGTACACAGGTGTAGACGGATTATTAATGCACTTGACCGATATGGCATTGACTCGCTGGGTTGCGAAACGTAAAAATAAACCAGCAAAAAATCTTTGGTACTCCTCCAAATTAAAGCCCGACATAAAAATAAATGATGGTGAGGTTTTACCCGGCTTTGCTGAATGGCAAGTCATTTATACTCAAGGGCATACCGACAGAGATATCTCTTTGCTACACCAACCAAGTCAACTTATTTATGTGGCTGATCTAATGGTGGAAGTAAAAGGACGATTTATTCCACCTTTTCCCATTTTTTATCCCAATCGCTATAAAAGCTCACTGACTAAATTACATAATCTTCAACCTAAATCCATTTTGCTTGCGCATGGCGGTGAGGTTCAACTTAGCGATGATGACTACCAACACCTATTATCCAAAGCTCCAGATTTACCTTTAACGCATTGGCGCTCAGTTAAAGCTAAACTGCGAAAAATATTTACATAGCTTTATTAAGGTATTATTTAGTCAAACAGAAATATGGAGCTTGCCAGAGTCATATACCAGACCTCATTTAACATCACCGTGACTGGCATCTACGCCACCAAAGCGGTCATAGACTTCAATAAAAGCGACTGAACTGCCTAGATAGCAGATATAACGGCCCTAATTTGGCATGCTGAACTTATCACTTTGAGGCATTACTACTTACTAGTATTATCACAAAAAACCATCAGGCTTTACGTACAAACTTTAGGGCTTAACATTTTAGTAATTAAGTCCTCAGGTAATTCTTTTTATTGTTTCTCTCTAATTGCATTAATTCCACCCCAAAAAGAAATATGGTTTACCTCTCCTTTATCATTAGGATGTAAGAATAAACTCATGCCAGTCATGGAAAATAACTGTCGTTCACTTTCAGGAAAAAATACTTCATTCTTAACGAACTTTCCAATATTAACTAAAAACTTACCACGTTCTTCGGTTATAACTAAAGTAGTTTCAAATGGTTCCGTTATTTTATACTCACCTAGGATAGACTTGAATAACTTAGGTGCTAATGTGGATTCAACTTTTTCTGTAGGTTTAAATTCATTCCAATGATAAATTTCACTTGCTCTAATCATGATTTCATCAATCAATGAAGTACCATTTTCGCCATTAGTCATAATCACGATTCCATCGCCCGTTTTTGTGTGAGCAAATAAATGTGCCATAAAACCTTCGTTAGCGCCACCGTGACTAAAAGAACTAATTTCACCATCGCCTTCTAAGAAAAAACCAATCCCCATAGGGGGTATTTGAGGGGTTAGCATTTCATCAATGGTACTTTTAGAGAAAAAAGAGTCTTTATTACCTAAGTCTGCAAGCTGTATTTGTGAAACTAAGCGTAATAAATCAGATGGTGTAGTCCATAGCCCCGCAGCAGATAAAGTTGCATACGTATGCGCACCACCAACTACAGGTTTACCGTCCGCATTATGGGCAACTGCCGCATTACTTTTTAAATCACCGATTAAAGGCTGACTAAAGCTACTATGTTGCATCATTAAAGGCTCAAAAATAGTTTTTTTAGCTAATTCGGTTAATGAGCTTTTAGTTTGATCTTGCAAAACAAGTTGGGCTAAAGTTGTTCCTCCCCCTGAATATCTGAATTGAGTGCCTGGCTCAATATCTACAACAACAGGGGCAGAATTTGCAGGTTTGACACCATTGAGTAATGAAGTAATAGAAGGGACATCAGAACCATCTGTATAGCCTGCGAAGCCATGAACAGTGGTACCCGCAGAATGGCTGAGTAATTGGCGCAATGTAACTTTATTTTTACTAGCCCATTCATGAGCAGGTAGTTTCCAGCTTTTAAGTAATGTATTTACATCTACATCTATATTTAATCCATTATCTTGACGGTATTTCATCAATGCACTAGCAAAAACGGGTTTAGAAATGCTTGCCGCTTGAAAAACAGTATTCTCATCAATAGGTCGATTACTGTTCAGGTCAATAACGCCTTCAGTGTGCGTCCAGCTAATTTTGTTATCTTTTAGAAATCCTATTGAAACAGCAGGTACTTTATAATGTGCCATTCGTTCTTTTAAACTACTAAGCTTTGAAGGTTTACCCTTTATACGGACAGTAGGTTGAAGCCCTACACTTATAGGCTGTATATCCTCATCAGATCCATTTGCTTGAACGTGAGATGGAAAAAAGCTAGCTAGTATACAAAAAACAAATATATTAAATTTCAAAGTTCATCCTTATAATATCATGAAATCAGTTAGTTATTTATAACACAGTAAAACTACGAAGCAATAGGTAGAAAATAAACACTAAACGTTCACCTTCTAGGAAACCCTGTTGTGAATGGTAAATATTGAGCTTCAAGCAATATTTAAACTGCTAAAATTTTAATTTTTCTATACGCACAAATCATTTCGAACTCAAATTAAGTTAACGGCAGCCTTGAGCTTTCAAGAGGCATAGCCTTGTATTTATCCTGACAGACAACAGAGCCACCATTGCGGTCGTTCACGTAGTTGTATTGACATGACTTTAAAGTGCCATTAACGGACGGTGAATGTCTGGGCTATTTGCTATTTTCTTTTGCTATTCTTTCTAGGTAGTTCTTTTTCCTTTCATTCAATCCATCGATTATCCTCCATTAAGCCACCCATAATAAACCGTTCAATTTTCCAACAATAAACTACACTTAATTTACCTCTTATAAGTGTGGTGATTGTTATGCCTAAGCCTCGTTCACAACAAATTAGTTTATCTGATACGCCGTATTATCATATTTGCAGTCAAACCGTTCGAAAAGCCTTTTTATGTGGTGTTGATAAAGAAACCGGTGTCAGTTATGAGCACAGGCG